>NZ_VIKA01000120.1 GCF_006704265.1 Elioraea sp. Yellowstone
GCTCAGGCCCGTGCGGGCGGCCCTGCCGGGCAAGCTGGTCCTGCACCCGGCGCTCGCCTGGGCGGCGGCGGCCGCGCTCGGCCTGCCGCACGGCGCGACCGCGGCGACCGTGCTGATGGCCGCGACACCGACCAGCCTCGGCTACTTCCTGATCGCGGGGGCGGGCGGGCAGGACATCCGCGCCGCCGCCGCGCTCTGCCTCTGGACGACCGTGCTCAGCCTGCCGACGCTCGCCGGCTGGAGCGCGGCGCTCGCCTACGCGTAATGCGGCTTCGCGTCGCGCGCATCCTCGGCGCGGCGGATGCTCTCGAGGATCAGCCGCTCGGCCACATCGGGGCCGGCCCAGTCGCCGAGCGTGACCGTCTTGCCCTTCTCGAGATCCTTGTAGTGCTTGAAGAAGTGCGCGATCTGGTCGATCAGGATCGCCGGCAGGTCGGCGTAGCTGCGGATGCCGGAATAGAACGGATGCAGCTTGTCCACCGGCACCGCCAGCACCTTCTCGTCCGCGCCCGCCTCGTCGCGCATCCGCAGCACGCCGACGGGACGGCAGCGCACGATGCAGCCCGGCACCAGCACCGCCTGGGTGACGATCATCACGTCCATCGGGTCGCCGTCCTCGGCGAGGGTGTGCGGGATGAAGCCGTAATTGCCGGGGTAGTACATCGCCGTGTGCAGGAAGCGGTCCACCATCAGTGCCCCGCTGTCCTTGTCGAGCTCGTACTTCACCGGCACGCCGCCCTGCGGGATCTCGACGATCACGTTCACGTCCTGCGGCGGGTTGCGGCCGATCGCGATGCGGCTGATGTCCACGGGAACCTCCTGAGGATGCCCGCGCGACGATAGCGGCGCCGGCCGGTCGGGACCACGGCCGCGCCGGGACGGAGAGGGCGGCGCCCGCGGACGCCGCCCTCCCGTGCACCCCGGCAGGCTGCGCTCAGCCGCGCCGGCGCGCGCGCGCGAGGCCGAGGCCGAGCAGACCCGCGCCGATCAGCGCGAGCGAGGCCGGCTCCGGCACCGAGGTCAGCCGGAGTTCGGCGATGTCGAAGCCGTCGCGGTCCGGACCCGTGTTCGGCGAGGCGTCGACCAGGCGCAGCGAGTTGAACGTCCCCGAGACCAGGGTCAGCACGTAGCTGCTGGTGGAGCCGTTGGCGACCACACCGAGCGTGGCGACCGCCGGTGCGAGATTGGTCACCGAGGGACCGCCGGAGACATGGCTGTTGTTCAGGTCGCCGATCTTGATCCACGAGCCGAGATCGGTGCCGAGCCAGAGCCCGGCGGTCTCCGGGTAGCCGGAGGTGCCGAAGGTCAGCTCGATGATCGAGCCCGAGGTGAGGGCGTAGTCGGTCGGCGTGACCAGGAAATCGATCTGGCCGCCGAGCCCGAGCGAGAGCATGGTGCCCAGGTTGTTGTCGAACATGTTGTTGATGTTCGACCGGGCGGCGAGCACGGGCGTGCCGTTGCCGCGCAGGCCCTGGGTGAGGTTGATGGCGGCGAACTCGGCCGCGCTGTCGTGGACGATGGTGCCGGCCTCGGCGGGGGCGCCGAGACCCATCGCCCCGGCGGCGACGGCCGCCGCAAGGATCGTCTTTCGCATTCGCAACTCCTCGAACACTGCCAGGTGGTGGCCGGGAAGTTCATGCAACCGTGATGCCAGGACTTCACTGCGTTGAACGACGCGGTTTTTCCGTTTTCCTGGTGCGACGATCGCGCCGGCTGTCAAGTTTTCCGACAGCATCTTGTGGCGGCGTCGCGATTATTGTCGCCTCCTGCCGGTCTGCATGCGGGGCTTGCGCGCCCCGCCCCGGCCCCGCATCACTGCGGCGGCGGGGCCGGTAGCTCAACGGTCAGAGCGGGCCGCTCATAACGGCTTGGTTGCGGGTTCGAGTCCTGCCCGGCCCACCGCCCGGGCCCTCAGCGCGCCGCGGCGCCGGCGTCCGCCCGCCGCGCCCCGCCATCGCGCAGCCCCCGCCAGAGGGCGAGCGCGAAGCCGCTCACCCCCTGCGGCATGTAGATGATGAACAGCACCAGGAGCAGCCCGTAGATCGTGCCGTCGAGCCCGTGCACGTCGTGCCCGACCGCGACGCGCAGCGTCTCGGCGAGCAGCAGCGTGATCACCGCGCCGACCGTCGGCCCGGCCTGCACGTAGAGCCCGCCCGCGATCACCGCGAACACGATCTGCAGCGAGATGCCGATGCCCGAGACGGTCTCCGGGTTGATGTAGAGCTGGTACTGCGCGTAGAGCGCGCCGCCGAGCGCGGTCATCGCCGCGCTCAGCATGGTGATCGCGAGCTTGGCGCGCGTCACGTCCACGCCGATCGAGGCGGCGGCGTCCTCGTCCTCGGAGGCGGCTTCGAGCGCGTAGCGCAGCATCGACCGGTCGACCAGGCGCCAGACCCAGAGCCCGCCCAGCCAGACCGCGAGCGCGAGGTAGAAGAACGCGCCGCGGTCGCCGAACTGCAGCGCGAGCAGCGAGGTGCCGCCGGCAACGCCCTCGACCGTCATGCCGAGCGAGCCGCCGGTGTGGTCGCGCAGCGCGACGATGGTCAGCCGCACCACCTCGCCGAGCGCCAGCGTGACCAGCGCGAAGTAGTGGCCGACGATGCGGAAGCGGAAGCACGGATAGCCGATCACGAAGGCCATCAGCACGGCGAGCGCGAGCGCGATCGGGATGCCGATCCAGGGCGCGAGCCCGAACGCGTTCCAGAGCATGGCCGTGACATAGGCGCCGATGCCGAGGAAGGCGCCGTGGCCGAGCGAGACCATGCCGAACCGGCCCATGATCGACCAGGCGGTGTAGACGAAGCCCCAGATCAGGATCGTGATCGCGAGATGCAGGTGGTAGTTGCCGAGCCCGACCAGCGGCACGGCGGCGAGCGCGGCGAGGCCGGCGAGCGGCGGCAGCCGGCGCGGCAGGGCGGCCCCGGCGCTCACCGGCTGAACAGCCCCTGCGGACGGACGAACATCATGACGATGAAGAAGGCGAAGGCGATCACGTAGCCCCACTCGACCTGGGCGTAGAACCCGCCCACCGAGATGAACTGCGCGAACACGAAGGCGGCGACGAACCCGCCCGCCATGTTGCCGAGCCCGCCCAGCACGCAGATCATGAAGGTGATCGGCCCGAAGGAGAGGCCGATCGCCGGGTGCACGTCGTACTGCAGCGCCAGCAGGGCGGCGGCGATGCCCGCCATGCCGCCGCCGATCGCCGAGGTGACGAGGTAGATCCGCCGCGGGTTCACGCCCATCAGCGGCATGATCTCGCGGTCCTGGCTGATCGCGCGGATCGCCGTGCCCAGATAGGTGCGCGTGAGGAACAGCCACAGCGCGGCGACGCCCGCGAGCGCGGTGGCGAAGGCGAGGATGCGGGCGAAGCTGAAGAACATCTCGCCGACCTCGACGATCGGCATGCGCAGCCCGAGATTGCGGAACTCGATGCCGAAGGCCAGGGTGGCCGCGGCCTGCAGGAAGAACAGCACCCCGCCCGTGACCAGGAGCTGGTTGATCGGCGGCGTGCCCAGCACCGGCTGGATCACCAGCACGTGCAGCGCGACACCGGCGAGCGCGACCAGCGCCACCGCCGCCCCGATCGCGACCGGCAGCGGCACGCCGTAGTGCACGAACAGCCACCAGATCGCGTACATGCCGATCATCACCAGCTCGGCGTAGCAGATCCACACCACGTCGATCACGCCGAAGACGAGGTTGAGCCCGAGCGCCAGCAGCGCCAGCACGCCGCCCAGCAGCACCCCGTTGATCACCGCCTCGATCAGGAAGATGTCGAACACGCGGTCCCTCCGTCAGAGGCCGAGATAGGAGCGGCGGATCGCATCCGAGGCGAGCAGTTCCGCCGCGCTGCCCGCGAGCCTGATGCCGCCGACCTCGAGCAGATAGGCGCGGTCGACCACGCGCAGCACCTGCTGCACGTTCTGCTCGACGATCAGCACGGTGTAGCCCTCGGCGCGGATGCGCCGGACGAGCTCGAAGACCTGCTGCACGATCACCGGCGCGAGCCCGGCCGAGGGCTCGTCCATGAGCAGGAGCCTGGGCCCGCTCATCAGCGCCCGGCCGATCGCGCACATCTGCTGCTCGCCGCCCGACATCGTGCCGGCGAGCTGGTCGCGCCGCTCGCGCAGGCGCGGGAAGAGCGCGTAGACGAACTCCAGCCGCTCGCGGAAGCGCGCCCGCGCCGCAGGCACGAAGGCGCCCATGCGCAGGTTCTCCTCCACCGTCAGGCGCGGGAACAGGCGGCGGTTCTCCGGCACGTGCGCGATGCCGAGCTCCACCACCTTCTCGGGCGGCACGTCGGCCAGCTTCACGCCGGTCATGACGATCTCGCCGGCGCTCGCCGGGATCAGCTTCGAGATCACGCGGAGCAGCGTCGTCTTGCCCGCGCCGTTCGGCCCGATCACCGCGACCGCCTCGCCCGCGCGCACCTCGAGGCTGACGTCGGAGAGCGCGCGGAAGCCGCCGTAGCCGGCCGAGACGCCGCGCACCTCCAGCATCGCCCCGCCGCTCACGCCGGCCGGTCCCCGGCGAAGGCGACGCGCTCGGCGCCGAGATAGATCTCGATCACCTTCGGGTCCTCGGCGACCGCGCGCGGCGTGCCCTCGGCGATCTTCTCGCCGTGGTCGAGCACGATCACGCGGTCGACCACGCGCATCAGCACCCCCATGATGTGCTCGACCCAGATGATGGTGATGCCCTTGTCGCGGCGGATGCGCCCGAGCATGTCGGCGGCCTGGTCCATCTCGGACTCGTCGAGCCCGCCCAGGCTCTCGTCGGCGAGCAGCAGCCGGGGCTGGGTGGCGAGCGCGCGCGCGAGTTCGAGCTTCTTCAGCCCCGCCGCGCCGAGCCCCGCCACCTCCGCCCGCGGGTCGGCGGGCAGCCCGACCAGCGCCAGCGCCTCCTCGGCCTGGGCCTGCGCGCGGGCGCGCGAGACCCGCTCGCGCTGGCCGAAATAGGCGGCGGTGACGACGTTCTCGAGGATGCCGAGGCGGCGGAAGGGGCGGGGGATCTGGAAGGTGCGGCCGATGCCGCGGTGGCAGATCTCGACCGGCTTCAGCCCGCCGATCTCCTCGCCCGCGAAGCGGATCGAGCCCTCGGTGGGGCGCAGCATGCCCGCGATCATGTTGAAGGTCGTGCTCTTGCCCGACCCGTTCGGGCCGATCAGGCCGAGGATCTCGCCCTCCTCGAGCGCGAAGGAGACGCGGCTGACGGCGGTGAAGCCGCCGAACCGGCGCGTCAGGTTCGCAACCTCCAGCATCATGGGCGGGCGTCGGGGGCGCGGCCCGGCGTGCGGCGGCCGCGCCGGCGCTCAGCGTGCGGCGTAGGCGTGGCCCGCGGGCAGCGGGATCACCGGGTCGACGGTCCGCAGGGCGCGCGGCCAGACGATCTTCGTCTCGCCGCCGATGTACTGCATCACCACCGGCGTCGAGCGCGCGTTCTGCCCCGCCATCGGGTGGCCCGGCGGGTTGAAGCGCACGCCGTAGCCCTGGATCGTGCCGCCCTCGGGGATGTCGGTCTCGAGCGCCGCCTTGCGCAGCGCCTCCGGGTCGATCCCGCCATGGGTGCGGATCGCGCGCGGCAGCACGTCGGTGAGGAAGATCCAGGTCTGGTTGAAGCCCATCGAGGTGTGCGGCGGCACCTCCTGCGCGTTCGTCTCGGCCTTGTAGCGGCGCACCATCTCGGCGGTGACCTCGCCGAGCCCAGGGGCGAGCGACTTCGGGTCGAGAAGCTGTGCCGCCACCGGATCGACGTTGAAGATGTAGTCGGCGTCCGCCCCGAAGGTCGCGCGCAGGCGGTCGATCTGGCCGTAGCCGGCGCCGTGGCCGATCAGCGCGCGCCAGCGCAGGCCGAGCTCGCGCGACTGGCGCAGGAACAGCGTGATGTCGGGGTTGTAGCCGGTGTGCAGGATCACGTCCGGCCGCTCGCGGCGGAGCTTGGTCACCAGCGAGGAGAGGTCCGGGGCGGTGGCGGCATAGCCCTCCTTCAGCACGATGTTCAGGCCGAGCTCCCGGCACTTCGCCTCGTTGCCGGCGGCAACCCCGGCGCCGTAGGGACCGTCCTCGTAGATGATCGCGACGCGCACGTCGCGCGGCTGGCGGCCGAGCTTCTCCTGCGCCACCTCGTGGACGAAGGTGCAGGAGGCCTCGCCGAACTGGTCGGAGTGCACCTGGGCGCGGAAGACGTATTCGAGGTTGCGGTCCTTGAACACCGAGGAGGCGACGCAGACATTCGCCCACATGAAGCGCTTCTGCGCGTTGACGCGCTGCGCCATCGGCACGCAGTGGGCGGAGGAGAACACGCCCATGATCAGGTCGACCCGCTCCTGTTCGAGCAGGCGCGTGGCCTCGTTGATCGCGACCTCGGTGCGCGACTGCGCGTCGGCGTAGATCGCGTTGATGCGGTACCCCTCGACCCCGCCGCGCTCGTTGATCATCTCGATCGCGTGCTTGGTGCCGATCGCCGCGGCGAGCGACCCGCCGGCGGCGAAGGGGCCGGTGTAGTCGTAGATCACGCCGATCTTGATCTCGCGCTGCTGCGCGGCGGCCGTGGCGGCGAAGGCGACCGCGGCGACGGCGCCGAACATCCAGCGGCGGTGGGCTCCCGGCATGCGTGTCCTCCCCGATCCCGTGCCGGGCGTTCCGCGCCCCGGCTTGGCGGCATGTTCGCGGGCGGGTCGGGCGGCTGTCAATCGGTGCCCGCCTCCGCCCTCCCGCCGGCGCCTCAGAGGTAGCGCACGACCGCGAACCCGCCCGCCAGCAGCACCAGGAAGACGATCGTGAAGAGCGTCAGCCGCCTCTCGATCACCGCCAGCACCGGCGGGCCCAACTTCGCCGCCACCAGCGCCACCATCAGGAAGCGCGCGCCGCGCGAGGCCACGCTCGCCGCCACGAAGGGCAGGATCGCCATCTGCACGGCACCCGAGGCGATGGTCGCGAGCTTGTAGGGGATCGGCGTGAACCCGGCGATCGCCACGACGATCCAGTCGTACGCGAGATAGAGCTCGCGGAAGCGCGCATAGGCGTCCTGCATCGCGTAGAGCTCGATGATCGGCACGCCCACCGCCTCGAACAGGCCCCAGCCGATCAGGTAGCCGGCGACCCCGCCGAGCGCCGAGCCCGCGGTGCAGACCAGCGCCGAGGCGAGCCACCGGTCCGGCCGCGCCACCGCCATCGGCGCGAGGATCACGTCGGGCGGGATCGGGAAGACCGAGGACTCGGCGAAGGCGACGATGAACAGCCACACCCGCGCCCGCGGATGGGCCGCAAGCGCGAGGACGCGGTCGTAGAGGGTGCGCAGGAAGGGAAGGTCCACGGGCGATCCGCCTGACGAGGGGCGGCCGGGACGTGCCACGCGACCGTGGCATCGGCAAGGCGCATGGCTCGCCTCAGCGCTATCGATTGGACGCGCCACTCCGCACCGCTAGGCTGGCGGTCCCATGCCCGTCCGCCTCCTCCTCGTCTGCGCGGTCGTGCTCTGCGCGCTCTCCATGGGGCTGAGGCAGAGCTTCGGGCTGTTCCTCGCGCCGATGACCGCCGCCCGGGGCTGGACCGCCTCGGCCTTCGCGCTCGCGATCGCCGCGCAGGTGCTGCTGAACGGCGTCTCCCAGCCGATGTGCGGCAACGTCGCCGACCGGATCGGCGGGCGGCGCGTGCTGATCGCCGGCTGGCTGCTCTACGCGGGCGGGCTGCTCGTGATGGCGCTGGCGGGCTCGCTCGCCGCCTTCTTCCTCGGCGCGGGGCTGATGCTCGGGGTGGCGGTCTCGGCCGCCGGATTCCCGATCGTGATGGCGAGCCTCTCGCGCCTGCTGCCGGCCGAGTGGCGCGCGCGCGCCACCGGGCTCGCCACCGCCGGCTCCTCCTTCGGCCAGTTCTCGGTGGTGCCGCTGGTGCAGCTCGGCATCGACGCCTTCGGCTGGCAGGGCGCGCTGGTCGCGATGGCGGCGGTGGCGGTGGCGGCGCTCCCGCTCGCGCTCCCGCTCGCCGACCGGCCGGCGCCGCCGGCCGAGGGCCGGCCCGTCGGCGCCGGCGCGGCGCTGCGGGAGGCGCTCGCCACCGGCCATTTCTGGTGCCTGTTCTGGGGCTTCTTCGTCTGCGGCGTGCACGTCTCGTTCCTGACCGTGCACATCCCGGGCTTCGTCGCCTCCTGCGGGCTGCATCCCTCCTGGGGGGCGACCGCGATCAGCCTGATCGGCCTGTTCAACATCGCGGGCTCGCTCGCCTCGGGCGAGCTCGCCGGACGGTGGCGGCGGCGCGAACTCCTGATGCTGATCTATGCCGGGCGGGCGGCGGTGATGGCGGCGTTCCTCCTCGGCCCCAAGACCGAGGCCACGCTCCTGCTGTTCAGCGCGGCGATGGGGGGCCTGTGGCTCTCGACCGTGCCGCCGACGGTCGCGCTGGTCGCGCGCCGCTTCGGCACGCAGTGGCTGGCGACGATCTTCGGCCTCGTCTTCCTCGGCCACCAGATCGGGGGGTTCACGGGCGCCTGGCTCGGCGGCGTGATCTGGGACCGCACCGGCAGCTACGACCTGATGTGGATCATCGCCATCCTGGCGGGCGCCTTCGCCGCGGCCGTGCACATCCCGATGCGCGACCCGCGCGTGCCGCTGGCCGCCCGCGCCGCCTGAGGTTCCGCACGCGCGCACGCTCCGCTACCTTCGGCGCCCCCGACCCCGTGCCGGAGGTCCGACGTTGCGCCGACTCCTCCTCGCCCTCCTCCTGTCGCTCGCCCCCGCCGCCGGGCAGGCCCAGTCCGAGCCGCACGCCTTCCTCTTCGGATCGTGGACCGGCGGGCTGATGCCGCCCACGCGCGAGGGGCGGACGGCGTGCCTCGCCCGGCCGACGGTGATCTTCACGCGCGACATCGTGCTGCACGTCACGCTGCTCGACCCGACCTACCAGGAACGCATCATCGAGACGGTGCGCGCCACCCCCGACGGGGTGGAGTTCCGCTTCCGGCCGGTCGCCCGCCCGCAGGGGCCGATCGCGCGGCTGGCCGGCGTGGGGTTCGGCTGCGGCGATCCGAACGTGCTGCGCGTGCAGCGGCTCGCGGGCGGCGAGATCGCGTTTCCCGGCTGCATCGACTTCCCCTCGCCGCTCGTCTCCTGCATGGACCAGTGATCATGGCGGCGCCCCGCATCGCGCTGATCCACGCGCTCCGCCTGTCGCCCCCCGCGATCATGGAGGCCTTCGCCCGGCTCTGGCCCGGGCCCTTCCTGATGAACCTTCTGGACGACAGCCTCTCGGCCGATCTCGCGCGCGCGGGAGGGCTGACGCCGGCGATGACCGAGCGCTTCCTCGACCTCGCCGCCTATGCGCGGCGCTGCGGGGCGGATGCGATCCTGTTCACCTGCTCGGCCTTCGGCCCGGCGATCGAGGCGGTGAAGGCGGCGCATCCGGGGGTGCCGGTGCTGAAGCCGAACGAGGCGATGATCGAGGCGGCGCTCGATGCCGCGCCCTCGGGGCGGATCGGCCTGGTCGCGACCTTCCGGCCGACCTTCGCCTCGATGCGGCCCGAGTTCGCCCAGGCCGCCGCCGCGCGCGGGATCGCGCTCGACCTGCGCGAGGGCTTCGCCGAGGGGGCGATGGCGGCGCTCGAGGCGGGCGACGGGGCGGGGCATGACGCGCGCGCGGCCGAGGCCG
>NZ_VIKA01000121.1 GCF_006704265.1 Elioraea sp. Yellowstone
AGCGAGGCGCGCATGGCCCGGCGGCTGGCCGCGCTCGAGGCTGCGCTTGCCGAGGCGCTGGCGGAGCTGCGCGCGATCCGCGACCTGCTGGCACGCCCGGGCGGCGCGCGTCGCAGCGGTTGACTTCGCCCGGCGCGCGCGCGATGTGACGGTCCTGGTCGGAGCGTAGCGCAGCCTGGTAGCGCATCAGTCTGGGGGACTGGGGGTCGTGGGTTCGAATCCCGCCGCTCCGACCATTCCGACCGGGATCAGGCCGCGCTCGGCGCGCGCTTGGCATCGACAACCCGGCATCATCATCCGAACCTCTGTCACTGGTCGGTTGTCATCGAAGCTTCACGATACTGCAATCGAGGAGTCTCGGTGCCCCGATACGGTCGGGCTGGTGCCGGGGGTGCATCGGTCCTGAACGCCCTCGAGTCATCCGCATCGCGAACGGGGATGGAGGATCTCACCGTGAAAAGGTTTCTGCTCGCTGGCGTGGCAGCGTTCGCGCTCGCCACCGAGGCGTTCGCCCAGGCCGTCCAGATCGACCCGGCGCTCCCGGTCTATCAGCCGGTCAGCGGCATCTCGGGCAGCCTGAAGTCGATCGGTTCCGACACGCTCAACAACCTGATGACGCTCTGGGCCGAGGGGTTCCAGGCCGTCTATCCGAACGTACGCATCGAGATCGAGGGCAAGGGCAGCTCCACCGCGCCGCCCGCCCTGATCGCCGGCACGTCGCAGTTCGGGCCGATGAGCCGCGAGATGAACCAGCGCGAGCGCGACGAGTTCCAGAAGCGCTACGGCTATCCGCCGGCGGCCATCCGTGGGGCGGTCGACTCTCTTGCGGTCTATGTCCACAAGGACAACCCGCTCCAGTGCCTCACCATGCAGCAGGTGGATGCGATCTTCTCCAAGACCCGCCGCGGCGGGCATCCCGAACCCATCACGCGCTGGGGTCAGCTCGGCCTGACCGGCGAATGGGCCGACAAGCCGATCAGCCTCTATGGCCGCAATTCGGCCTCCGGCACCTACGGCTACTTCAAGGAGGTGGCGCTCTTCCGCGGCGACTTCGCCGATGCGGTGAAGGAGCAGCCGGGGTCTTCGACCGTGGTCCAGGGGGTCGCGTCGGACAAGTTCGCCATCGGCTACTCGGGCATCGGCTACAAGACCGCCGATGTGCGCGCCGTGCCGCTGGCTGCCCGCCCGGGCGAGCCATGCTACGAGGCAACGCCCGACAACGCCTATGCGGGCGACTATCCTCTGGCGCGGTTCCTCTACATCTACGTGAACGTGAATCCGAACCAGCCGCTCGACCCCCTGCGCCGTGAGTTCATCCGCTTCGTCTACAGTCGCCAGGGCCAGGAGGCGACGGTGAAGGACGGCTATTATCCCGTCACCCGCGCGATCGCGGATGAGGATCTGAAGAGCATGGGGATCACGCCGTCTGGCAGTTGATCTCTCCATCGGCCTGAGGCCCGGGCGGCTCGCCCCGCCGCCCGGGCCCCTCCGTTTAGTCCCTCCTGCCGGAGCCTGTCGTGTCCGCCGACCCTGCCGTCGCCTCCGCTGCCCCACCTGAAACCGGCAGGGTGCCGCGCCGCCAGAACAGGGTCACCCGTCGATCGGTCCTGATCATCGACCGGCTGGCCGACTGGTCGATCACGGTCGGCGGGCTGCTCGTGATCGTTGCCGTCTTCGGCATCATGCTGTTCCTCGCCCAGGTGACCGTGCCGCTGTTCACCGGCGCTGCGCTCGAATCCGAGCGCAGCTACCCGCTCCGGACCGACGGGCGGCGAACGCTGATCCTGAATGTCGACGAGTACCGCACCATCGCGTTCGCGCTGCTCGAGGATGGCACGGTCACCGTCGCGCACGCGCCCACCGGCACGCCGCTGGCCGGGCAGAAGCTCGATCTGGGTCCGTCTCCGGTCTCCGCCTTCGGCCGCACGATTCGGCGCGACAACCTGCTGATCGGGTTCGCCGACGGTACGGTGCGCTTCGGCACCGTCAGCGTCACCGCCGAGATTGCGGATGCAGACAGGGTGCCGGAGGGTGCACGCCAGCTCGACGAGCGGGACCGGACGGATGGACGGCTCGTCTACTCGCGCATCCCGGGCAATCAGGTACGCATCATCGGCTTGCGGCTGCAGCTTGACGAGCCGGTGCGCGTCACGCCGGACGGCGCCGCCATCATTGCCGCCGACTACCGCGTGGGCGGCACGGCGGAACGCCCCGTCCGGTCCTTCGTGACGGTGGATGCCAACGGGAAGGTCCGCCTCTCGCGCGCCGAGAGCCGCCTCAACCTAATGACGCGGCAGATGCGCACCACCGTCGCCAACGCCGAGCTGCCGGCGCTTCCGGAGGGCGTGCGGGCCAAGGCGGTGCTGCTGACAGAGACGGCGGACACCGTGCTGGTCGGCACCGAGGACGGCACGGTGTTCCGCTATGACAGCCGGGACTTCCGCAACCCACGGATGGTGGAGCGGGCGGCAGTGCTCTCGGACGGCGAGATGCTGACGGGGCTCTATTATCTCGTCGGTGAACAGTCTCTGGTCGTCACCGGTTCGCGTGGCACGACGGATGTCTTCTTCCTGCTCGAACGGCGCAACGCCCGCGGCAGCGACGGCTTCGAGCTGGTGCGCGCGCACCGGCTCGAGAACCAGGGTGCGCCGATCGGGTATGTCAGCGCGAGTCCGCGCAGCAAGATGTTCGTCACCGCCGACGCTTCGGGCGGGGTCTGGGTGCGCCATTCGACCTCGTCGCGGACCCTGCTCAAGCTGCAGAAGACAGTCGATGCGGCATCCGGATATTCTGGACTCGTGATGGCGCCGCGCGAGGATGGCGTGATCGCCCTGACCGCGCAGGGGGAGGCAACCGCGTGGTGGATTTCGGCGCCGCATCCCGAGACGACGCTGGCCACCTTGTTCGGGCGTGTCTGGTACGAAGGCTATCCCGAGCCGTCCTTCACCTGGCAGTCAAGCTCCGGATCGGACAGCTTCGAACCGAAGCTCAGCTTGGTGCCTCTGATCTTCGGCACGATCAAGGCCACGGTCTACGCCCTTCTGTTCGCGGTACCGATCGCGCTGATGGCGGCGATCTACACCTCTGAGTTCGTGCACCATCGCGTCCGCTCGGTGGTGAAGCCTGCGATGGAGATGATGGCTTCGCTGCCATCGGTCGTGCTGGGCTTCATCGCCGCGCTGATCCTCGCCCCGATCGTCGAGGACTGGGTCAGCGCCGTGCTGATGGTGTTCATCGCCCTGCCGCTCAGCCTGCTCGGCGCCGCCTATGCGTGGCAGTTCCTGCCGCGCCACGTCGCGCTGCGCTTCGGCGGACTGCCGAAATTTGCCCTGATGTTCGTCTTCCTGCTGATTGCCTTCCAGCTCTGCCTCTGGACCGGTGGGCTGCTTGAGCGACTGGTCTTCGCGGGCGACATCAAGGCGTGGCTTGCCGGCACGATCGGCGGGCCGATGGGTTTCACGACGCTGCTCCTGATGCCGCTGATGCTGGCTGTGGTGGTATGGATGTCCAGTCGGGTGCTGTCCGACCGCCTCGAGGACGCGGTCGGCGCGACGGGACGACTCACGGCCGGTCTGGTCGCGCTCGGGCGCTGGATCGCGACGCTCGTCGCGGCCCTGCTGCTCGCCCTGTTCGCGGCGTCGCTGCTGACGGGGCTTGGCTACGATCCGCGGGGCGGCGTCGTCGGCACCTATGTGCAGCGCAACACGCTGGTGGTCGGCTTCGCGATGGGCTTTGCCGTGATCCCGATCATCTACACGATCGCCGAGGACGCGCTGAACGCGGTGCCGGAGCACCTGCGGGGCGCCTCGCTCGCCTGCGGCGCCACGCCCTGGCAGACGGCCACGCGCGTGATCCTGCCGACAGCGACCTCCGGCGTGTTCGCCGCCGTGATGATCGGCATGGGCCGCGCCGTGGGCGAGACGATGATCGTCGTGATGGCGGCGGGCAATACGCCGATCATGGACTGGAACATCTTCAACGGCCTGCGGGCGCTCTCGGCCAATATCGCCGTCGAACTGCCCGAGGCCGTGCGCAACGGCACGCTCTATCGCGTGCTGTTCCTTGCCGCCTTGACCCTTTTCGTCATGACCTTCGTCGTGAACACACTGGCCGAGGTGGTGCGGCAGCAGTTCCGGCGGCGCGCGGCGAGTCTCTAGCGAGGCGGAGGGGCTGATGGCGATGGACGCTGTCACTTCGGAAACGGCGCCACCTGGCGTCGGCAGCCGACAGGGCGTGATGCCACAGCGGGCTGCGGCGGGGCGGGTCCGCCTTGCCGATCTCTCGGCCCAGGGCGAGCCGTGGCTGTGGTGCCTCGGCGGCGCGCTGGCGCTCGGCATCGTGATGATCCTGGGTTTCCTCGTGCTCGTGTTCTGGAACGGCGTCGTGACCTTCTGGCCCAAGCCGATCGAGGTTGTGCGGCTGACCGACGACAGCGTCATTGCTGGCCTGCCGACCCGGTCGGCCCGATTCCGTGTCGGCGACCAGGTGCTTGCCGCACTGCCGGCCGAGAAGCGCGCCGAGATCGCAGCCAATGGCGGATTCGCGGACCGCACGCTGTACCGTGTCGGCAACTACGATCTCTACGGCGAGGATTTCCGCTGGGCGGCCGATTTCGAGGTGGTCGACCGATCGCGCCCGATGGACCTCGTTCTGGTCGAGCGGCTGGAATGGGGAGTCTTCGTCGGGCGCATCGCGGCCTTCACGCGCGGCGGCGAAACGGTCAGGGTGGACGATCCGACCTCTCCCGCGCTTGCCGAGGCGTGGCGGACGGCGCGCGCCCGCTGGCATGAGATCCGCCGCATCGAGAAGGGCGAAATCGGCACCGTGAACCACCACCTCGAGCAGGAGCGGCTGCGGCTGCGGCGCGCCCTGCTCGAGCATCCGGATGGCGGACCGGCGGCCGAGGCCGCCCGTGCCCGCTTCGCCGAACGCGAGTCCCACTATCAGGCGCAGTACGAGGCACTGGCGGCGCGCGCCCAGGCGCTGAAGGCGCAGCACGAGGCCGAGACGGTCACGCTGATTGACGTCAACGGCCGCGAGAAGGTCCAGCCGCTCGGCACGCTGGTCCGCTACCACGCGGCGAACCAACTCACGCTTCTCGGCAAGCTCGATGTCTATCTCTCGCGCTGGGCCGAATTCCTGACCGACGAACCGCGCGAGGCCAATACCGAGGGCGGCATCATGCCGGCGATCTTCGGCACGGTGGCCATGACGCTGCTGCTCGTCATCGCCGTGACACCCTTCGGGGTGATCACGGCGCTCTATCTGCGCGAGTACGCCCGGCAGGGGCGGCTCGTCTCGATCGTGCGGATCTCGGTAAACAATCTCGCCGGCGTGCCCTCGATCGTCTACGGCGTGTTCGGCCTGGGGTTCTTCGCCTACATCGTCGGCGGCTCGATCGACCAGCTCTTCTATCCGGAACGCCTCCCCAGCCCCACCTTCGGCACGGGTGGTCTGCTCTGGGCGTCGCTCACCCTGGCCCTGCTCACCGTGCCGGTGGTGATTGTCGCGACCGAGGAGGCACTCGCCGCCGTGCCGCGCAGCATGCGCGAAGGCAGCCTCGCCTGCGGTGCGTCGAAATGGCAGACGATCCGCAACATCGTGCTGCCGCGCGCACTGCCCGGAATCATGACCGGGATCATCCTGGCGATGGCGCGCGGCGCCGGAGAGGTCGCCCCCCTGATGCTGGTGGGCGTGGTGAAGCTCGCGCCGGAACTGCCGATCGATGGCTTCTTCCCCTTCATCCATCTCGAACGGAGCTTCATGCACCTCGGTTTCCACATCTACGACGTAGGCTTCCAGAGCCGGAACTCTGAGGCCGGAAAGCCGATGGTGTTCGTCACCACGCTGCTCCTGATCGCGCTGATCTTCGCGATGAACCTGACCGCGATCATCGTGCGCACCAGACTGAAGAGGAAGTTCGCGGGCAGCCAATTCTGAGACGGCAAGGACGGAGAGCGAGCGATGGCGGAGGCAGCGCTGAAGGATAGGCCCGCGACGGACGGGTTCGATCCGACCAGCTATCACGTGCGCGAGGGCGGCCGTGGAACGGCGGTGGAGATCCGCGACTTCAGCCTGTGGTATGGGACGAAGCAGGCATTGTTCGACGTGGGCATGTCGATCGAGGCGGGCCTGGTGACGGCGCTGATCGGCCCCTCCGGCTGCGGCAAGTCCACGCTCTTGCGCTGCCTGAACCGCATGAACGACCTGATCGACGGCATCCGCATCGAGGGCAGGATCGCCATCGAGGGGCAGGATATCTACGCTCCTGCCGCGGATGTGATCGCGATCCGCAAGCGCATGGGCATGGTGTTCCAGAAGCCCAATCCCTTCCCGATGTCGATCTTCGAGAACGTCGCCTATCCCCTGCGCGTCGACGGGATCCGCGACAAGGTGCTGATCCAGGAGACGGTCGAGCGGTCGCTGCGCGGCGCCGCGCTTTGGGAGGAGGTGAAGGACAGGCTGAACGAGAACGCCCTCGGCCTCTCCGGCGGGCAGCAGCAGCGCCTCTGCATCGCGCGCGCGATCGCCGGCAGCCCCGAGGTGCTGCTGATGGACGAGCCCTGCTCGGCCCTCGATCCCATCGCGACCGCCAAGATCGAGGAACTGATGGACGAGCTGCGCGGCCAGTTCACCATTGTGATCGTGACGCACAACATGCAGCAGGCCGCGCGCGTCTCGGACAACACCGCCTTCATGTATCTCGGCCGGCTGATCGAGTACGGCGAGACGGAGGTGATGTTCACGAAGCCCAAGGTGGCACGGACGCAGGACTACATCACCGGCCGCTTCGGCTGACCTGGGCGGGGACGCGAGCCATGGCAGACCATATCGTCAAATCCTACGACGAGCAGCTCACACGCCTGCGCGACACGCTGCTGCGCATCGGCGGCATCGTCGAGAATGCGCTCGCCGAGGCGATCAACGCGCTCACGCGGCGCGATGCGGCCCTCGCCTCCGAGGTCGTGCATCGCGACGCGGAAGTTGACGCACTGCACCGGTCGGTCGAGGACCAGGCGGTGCGGCTGCTCGCACTCCGTCAGCCGATGGCGAACGACCTGCGCATGATCGTTGGTGCGATCCGGATCGCACTCGATCTCGAGCGGGTGGGCGACTACGCGGCGAACATCGCCAAGCGCGTGATGGTGCTCTCGCAGCTTCCGTCCGTTGTCGGCGTCGGCTCGATCCAGCGCATGAGCCGGATCGTGCAGGAGATGCTGAAGGACACGCTCGATGCGCTGGGCACGAACGACGCCGCGAAGGCGCATTCGGTATGGCAGCGCGACGAGCAGGTGGACGAGGCATACAACGCCGTCTTCCGCAGCCTGCTGACCTACATGATGGAGGATCCGCGCAACATCACGCCCTGCGCGCACCTGCTGTTCGTGGCGAAGAACATCGAGCGGATCGGCGACCACGCCACCAACGTGGCGGAGACGATCCGCTTCATCGTTCTGGGCGAGGAGGCGGAAGCGGATCGACCGAAGGGCGACGAGTCGGCCTTCGCGATCGTCGAGCCCCCTGCGGGCCCGTGACGGCGGTGGCGCCTGCCGGAGGGGAATGCCGCGAATGCTGAAGCCGCTGATCCTGATCGTCGAGGACGAGGCGCCGCTGGTGACGATGCTGCGCTACAATCTCGAGCGCCAGGGCTTCCGCGTCGACGAGGCGGCGGACGGTCAGGAGGCGATCACCAAGATCGCCGAGGCCAGGCCCGATCTCGTGCTGCTCGACTGGATGCTGCCCGCGATGTCGGGGATCGAGGTGTGTCGCCAGATCCGCCGCCGCCCCGGCACGCGCGACCTGCCGATCATCATGGTGACGGCCCGTACCGAGGAGGCCGACAGCGTGCGCGGCCTGAATACGGGCGCGGACGACTACATCACCAAACCCTTCTCGATCGATCTGCTGCTCGCGCGCATCCGTGCGCTGCTGCGCCGCTCCGGCACGCCACCGGCGAAGGGCACGCTGAAGTACCATGACATCACCATGGATCTCGCGGCGCACCGCGTCAGCCGCGGCGGGCGGGGGGTGCATCTCGGCCCGACCGAGTTCCGCCTGCTCGAGTTCTTCATGCAGCATCCCGGCCGCGTGTTCTCGCGGGAGGAGCTGCTGGATGCGGTCTGGGGGCCGGACATCCATGTCGAGCCGCGCACCGTCGACGTGCACATCCGCCGCCTGCGCAAGAGCCTGAACGGGCCGGGCGAGGTCGATGTGGTGCGCACCGTGCGCGCGGCCGGCTACGCGCTCGACATCGACGGCGCCGCCTGATACCCAGCCGAGACTGGATCAACCCTCGCTGGCCGGGCATCTTCCCTCGGTTTCGCGCGCGGCCGCGCCACCAGCCGCGCGCGCCACACCGGCAGCCCAAAGGTCAAGCCTTTGCCTTGCCGGTATGATGAGACCTGTGCGCGGGAGTGGTGTAGGCGTCGACGTCCGCGCTGATGGTGAGGATGGGTGGGCGGGTTTGGCTGCGATCCGGGTGATTGCGCTGCATTCAGGGGCGCCGGCAACACCGCGGGCAGACTGCTCCTGCGTCAGGCAGCGGCGCTGATGAGTGTGGCGGTTCGGCGCAGGTTGTAGGCGATCGCGGCGAGCCGGACCTGCAGGCCCGCCTTGGCGAGGCCGATCCAACGCATCCGCCGCAGGCCGTAACAGCGCTTCCAGGTGCCGAACACCTTCTCGATCCGGCACCGGATGCGCTGCACTTGGTCGTTGTGCGCCTTGAGCCGTGCCAGCGCCTCCGGCCTGCCCCAGGTGCCGGTGTGCACGACCTGCGGTGTGCCACCACGCGCGATGATGACGCGCTCGGCCGAGCGACCGGCAAAGGCACTATCGCCGTAGACGTCACCGGGCTCCGACGGCAGTACCGCCTCCATCTGGTCGGCATCATGCACATTCGCGGTGGTGACCTTGACGCCGCGGATCAGCACGGCGGCCTGGTCGGTCGCCACGTGCGCCTTGTAGCCGTGTGTCGGCTTGCGGCGCCGGTGCCCGGCCCACCTGGCCTCGCCGTCGTGGGGGATGCTGGCAGACGGGATCAGCGTCGCATCAACCAGCGTGCCTGTCCGCACCATCACGCCCTTCGCCTCCAGTTGGCGGGTCACGGCATCAAACAGCACCCGATCCAGCCCGCGGGCGACCAGTTCGCGGCGGAAGCGCACGAACGCGGTGCGCTCAGGTGTGGGCTCGTGCGCCGCGAAGCCGCAGAAGCGGCGGAAACTCGCGCGGTCGTCCAGCGCCTCGGCCAGCTTCACATCCGACAGGTCGTGCCAGGTCGCCAGCAACAACGCCCGGAACAGCGCCAAGGGCGGCCAGCCGGGCTCGCCCTTCGCAGCCGCCGAGATGCCGACCAGATGGCGGTCGATCGCCGACCAGTCGATCAGCCCGGCAAGCTGCGACAGCGACGCGGCCGCGCGCGGCTCCGACCGCGCCAGAAGATCCTCCTGACCAATCCGACGCCGTGCCATCCCCACCTCCTCAACCAAATCACGGCATCGAATCAAACTGCGTCGCGTCGACGCAAGACCTCCCGCGCACAGGTCTCATGATACCAATTCCCGCTGATCAGAACCCATGTGCCCATTCGCGCAGTCCGATGGACATGATGTGCCAGGGCTGCGC
>NZ_VIKA01000122.1 GCF_006704265.1 Elioraea sp. Yellowstone
GTCCCCGGCAGCGATGCGGGAACGCTGGCCGCCGGCGCGGAAGGGCCGGGCGGCGGAAGGGTCTCCGCGACGACGGCGCGATGGCCCTCGGGCAAGGTCACCACCGGCGCGGCCGTCACCGGATCGCCCGCCGCCGGCGTGGCCGCGCCGACCGGGACCGGCGGCGGCAGCCGGAGCGGCAGCGTCAGCTTCTGTCCGGGGTGGATCCGGTACGGCGGCGCCAGCCCGTTCGCGGCGGCGAGTTCGCGCCAGTCCACGTCGTTGCGGCGCGCGATGGCCGAGATCGTGTCGCCCGGCAGCACCGCCACCACGACCGGCACGGCCGGCGGTGGCGCAGCCTGCCGGGACGGCGCCGGGCCCGCGCATGCCGCGACGACGACGGCCGCCGACAATGCCGCCACCGGCACGCCCAGGTTGTGGATCCGGAAGATCAGCGCCGGCTGCACGCCCAAACCGTCCTCACGCGCTGCGACTCGTCCCGAGTCGCTTATACGGAGGGCCCGAGTCGCTCCGCAACCGGTGCGCCGGCCCGCGTGACATTTCTGCATCCGGGCGTTGCCGGGATGCCTCACTCGCGTGCCGGCACGTCCAGCGTCTCGCTCGACGGCGGCGGTTCGGGCACCAGCGGCACGAAGCGCACCGCGGTCAGCCGCTCGCGCTCCCAGGCATCCCCCGTGCGCGTGAGCCGCCACAACCACTGGTCGTGCGGGCTGGGTCCCATGGGCAGCACCATCACGCCGCCCTCGGGGCTGAGCTGGTCCATCAGCGCCGGCGGCGGCTCGCGTGGTGCCGCGGTGACGATGATGCGGTCGAACGGCGCGAGCTCGGGCCAGCCCTTGGTGCCGTCGGCGCAGCGCGTGACGATGTTGGTCAGGCCGAGTTCGCGGAAGATCGCCTCGGCGCGTTCGAGCAGCGCGGGATGCCGCTCGATCGTGTAGAGCCGGCGACAGAGCTTCGCCAGCACCGCGGCCTGATACCCCGATCCCGTGCCGATCTCCAACACCCTGTGCTTCTTCGAGACCTTCAGCGCCTCGGTCATCAACGCCACCACCTGCGGCTGGCTGATCGTCTGGCCGAGCCCGATCGGCAGCGCGGTATCCTCCCACGCCTGGTCCTTGAATGTTTCCGGAACAAAGAGTTCGCGAGGGATGTTCTCGATCGCGGCGAGCACGGCCGCGTCCGTGATCCCGGCCCGGCGCAGCGCCAGGATCAGGCGGATGCGCGACGGATCCGAGGCCACGTCTCAGCCGAAGGCGGCGCGCAGATCGCCGAGGAAACCGCGCGCGGTGAAGTCGATGGTGATCGGCGTGATCGCGATCGCTCCCTCGTTGATGGCCGAGAGATCCGATCCACGCGGCTGCACTTCCTCCTTCGACCAGTCGACCAGCCAGTAGTAGGGCCGCCCGTCCGGGTCGGTGCGCTTCTCGAGCGCGAGCCCCTGCTTGCGCCGGCCCTGATGCGCCACCCGCACCCCCGTCAGGGTATCGACGGACCGGTCGGGCACGTTCACGTTCACCAGCGTCTCGTCCGGCCAAGGCCGGGCGGCGAGGCGGCGGATGATGTCGGGCAGGACACGCTCGCAGGTGTCCCAGCGCGGCCTGCGCGACGCCGCTCCGTTGTTCCGCTCGGGCAGGTCGAGCGAGAGCGCGATCGCGCGCCGCCCCAGCAGCGTCGCCTCCATCGCCGCCGCGACCGTGCCGGAATAGCCGATGTCCTCGCCCAGATTGGCGCCCATGTTGATGCCCGAGAGCACGAGGTCGGGCGGCCGACGTCCCAGGATGTCGTGCACGGCGACCAGCACGCAGTCGGTCGGCGTGCCCTCGACGGCGTAGCGCCGCGCAGCAAGGCGGTGGGCACGGAGCGGCCGGCGCACGGTCAGCGCATGGCTGACCGCCGATTGCTGCGTCTCGGGCGCCACCACCCAGACATCGCGCGAGAGCGTGCGCGCGATCTTCTCCAGCACCCTGATCCCCGGCGCAGCGATGCCGTCGTCGTTGGTGACCAGGATGCGCGCGGCGGCGAGGTCGGCGATCGGGGCGTGGCGGTGCGTCATGGCGCGATCGCCGTCAGCCCGCCCATGTAGGGGCGCAGCGCCTCGGGGATGTCGATGCCGCCATCCGCGCGCTGATAGGTCTCCATCACCGCGATCAGCGCCCGCCCGACCGCGACCCCGGAGCCGTTCAGCGTGTGGACGAAGCGCGTGCCCTTGCCCTCGTCCGGCCGGTAGCGCGCGTCCATCCTTCGGGCCTGGAAGTCGCGGCAGTTCGAGCAGGAGCTGATCTCGCGATAGGCGCCCTGCCCGGGCAGCCACACCTCGAGGTCGAAGGTGCGGGTCGCGCCGAAGCCGATATCGGCCGAGCAGAGATCCACCACCCGATAGGCGAGGCCGAGCCGTTGCAGCACCGCCTCGGCCGCCGCGGTCATGCGGGCATGCTCCGCGTCCGACTGCTCGGGCGCGGTGATCGAGACGAGTTCGACCTTCATGAACTGGTGCTGGCGCAGCATCCCCCGCACGTCGCGCCCGGCACTGCCGGCCTCGGCGCGGAAGCAGGGGGTCAGCGCGGTGAGGCGGATCGGCAGGTCGGCCTCGGCCAGGATGCGTTCGCGCGCGAGGTTGGTCAGCGGCACCTCGGCGGTCGGGATCAGCCAGCGCCCGTCGGTCGTCGCGAACTGGTCGTCGCGGAACTTCGGCAACTGGCCGGTGCCGTAGAGCACCGCCTCGCGCACCAGCAGCGGCGGGTTCACCTCGGTGTAGCCGTGCTCGGCCGTCTGGAGGTCGAGCATGAACTGGCCGAGCGCCCGCTCGAGCCGCGCGAGCGCCCCCTTGAGCACGACGAAGCGGCTTCCTGCGAGCCGCGCGGCGGCCTCGAAGTCCATCAGGCCGAGGCGTTCGCCGAGGTCGAAGTGCTGCAGCGGCGTGAAGTCGAAGCGGCGCTGCTCGCCCCAGGAGCGCAGCACGACATTGTCGGCCTCGCCGCCGCCGGTCGGCACCGCATCGTCGAGCCAGTTCGGGATGGTCGCGAGCAGCGCGTCGAGCTCCGCACCGAGACGCTTCTCCTCGGCCTCCTCGCGCGCGATCGCCTCGGCCATCGCCGCCGCCTCCGCCTGCAGCGGGGCGGCGTCCTCCCCCCTGCCGCGCGCCGCGCCGATGCGCTTCGAGAGCGCGTTGCGCCGCGCCTGCATCTCCTGGAACGCGGTCTGGGCGGCGCGACGGCGCTGGTCCAGCGCCAGCACCTCCGCCGCGAGCGGGGCGAGACCGCGGCGGGCGAGCATCGCGTCGAAGGCCTCCGGGGCCTCGCGGATCCGGCGGATGTCGTGCATCGGGGCGTCCGGTCAGTCGGCGGCGGCGGCTGCCGCGGCGGCCTCCGCGCGCTTGCGGAAGATCCTGGCGGCCAGGATCGAGCCTTCGTAGAGCATGATCAGCGGCAGCGCGAGCCCGACCTGGCTGATCACGTCGGGGGGCGTGATCACCGCGGCCAGCACGAACATGCCGACGATCGCATAGCGCCGCTTCGAGGCCATGCCCTCGGGCGTGATGATGCCGACGCGCGCCATCAGCACGAGCCCGACCGGCATCAGGAAGGCGAAGCCGAAGGCGAAGATGAGCCGCATCACCAGCGAGAGGTACTCGCCCACCTTCGCCTCGAGCTGGATGGGCAGTCCGCCCGCGCCGGCCGGGCTCTCGAAGGAGAGGAAGAAGTGCCACGCCGCCGGAATGACCAGGTAGTAGCAGAACGCCGCCCCGAGCGCGAAGAAGAACGGGGTGGCGATCAGGAACGGCATCACCGCCCGTTTCTCGGAACGATACAGGCCCGGCGCGATGAACAGCCAGAGCTGGGTCGCCCACCACGGGAAGCTGATCATCAGGGCGCCCCACAGCGCGACCTTCAGGTAGGTGAAGAACGCCTCGTAGAGCGCGGTGAAGATCATCCGCCGCTCCTGCCCGGTCTGCTGCTGGAGGATGTCGGCGAGCGGGGCGGCGAGGAAGCCGTAGATCTGCTGCGAGAAGACGTAGCAGACGACGAAGGCGACCACGAACCCGCCGAGGGCCAGCAGGATCCGCTGCCGCAGTTCGATCAGGTGATCGATCAGCGGCATCGGCTTGTCGTCGATGGTGTCGTCCTCGGGCCGCATCGTCTCAGGCCGTGTCGCGCTTGGCGGTGCCGGGGGGAACGAAGGCGGGAGGGTCGTCCTCGGCCGGGCGCGCCGGATCCGGGGGCGCGACCGCCGCCGGGGCGGGCGCCAGGGCCGCCGGCGCGGGCGTGGCCGCAGGCGGCGGGCTGCCCGTCGTGCCGGTCGGGGAATCGGCGAAGGGATCGCTGAAGGACCTGGCGATGTCGCGGTCCCGGTCGATCTCGTCCTCGAACTGGCGCTTCATCTCGTAGGCGCCCTGGCGCACCTCGTCGATCTGGCGCTTCACCTCGTCGAGCTTGGTCTCGCGCATCATCTCGTCGACATGCACCTGGAACTCGCCGGCCATCCGCCGCGCCTTGCGGATGAACTCGGCGATCCCCTTGATGGCGTGCGGCAGGTCCTTCGGGCCGATCACCACCAGGGCGACCAGCAGGATCAGCGCGATCTCGGTCCAGGCCAAATCGAGCATGTCGTTCCGGCGCGGGGCTCAGCCCGCCGCGCCCGTCCTCACCGCTTGCGGTCCGACTCGTTCTCGTCGAAGGGCGCGTCGGCGGATCCGGCCCTGGCCGCGGCGGCCTCGCGCTTCAGGCTCTTCAGTCCCTTGGCCGCCTCCGCCGCGAGCGCCGGGATCTTGTGGGAGCCGAACAGCAGGGCGATCACCAGCCCCGCGATCACGATCTGCCAGATGCCGATGCTCATGTCCGTGTGCGTCCCCCGGGCGCTGTCGCCGCGTCCCCGGCGAGGCGGCGGATCATGGCAGAGCGCGGATGCCGCGGCAACGCGCGGCCCCGAGAGCCCGCCCGCCGCCCGCCGTCATGCCGCCGCGCGGTCCTGCTCGTCATCGGGGAACACATGCGCCCTTGTCGGGTCCAGCGCAACCGCCACCACCGCGTCGCGCGCCGGCAGGTACTCGCCGGGGATGCGGGCGTGGATGTGCACTTCGCGCCCGGCGTCGTGCACCGAGAGGTGGACCATCGAGGTGCGACCGAGCAGCCGCGCCGCCTCGACGCGCGCGCGCGCATGGCAGGGCTCGCCGGCGCCCTGCGGCATCAGGCGGATCCCCTCGGGTCGGATCAGGACCTGCACCGTCGCCCCCTCCGGCAGGCCCGGCGCGGGCACCGGGCCGAAAGGGGTCGCCACCATGCCCATGCGCACGGTCCCGGCGAGCCGGTTCACCTCGCCGAGGAAGGCGGCGACGAAGGGGGTGGCGGGGTGGAGGTAGATCTCCGCCGGCGGCCCCTCCTGGGCGATCACGCCGTCGTGCAGCATGGCCATGCGGTCGGCCATGAACATCGCCTCCTCGGCGTCGTGCGTGACCATCAGCACGGCGATGCCCTCCTGCTGCAGCACGTGCAGCGTGTCGTCGCGCACGCGGTCGCGCAGCCGGGCGTCGAGCCCGGAGAACGGCTCGTCGAGCAGCAGCACGCGCGGCCTGGGGGCGAGCGCGCGGGCGAGGGCGACGCGCTGCTGCTGCCCGCCCGAGAGCGTGTGCGGCATCGCGTCCGCGAAACGCTGCATGCCGACGCGCGCGAGCATCTCGCGCACACGGTCGGCCTTGGCCGGGCCGCGCAGGCCGAAGCCCACGTTCTGCGCCACGGTCAGGTGCGGGAAGAGCGCGAAGTCCTGGAACAGCAGCCCCACCCCGCGGCTCTCGGGCGGCACCTCGCGCCCCGGCTCGGCCACCAGCGCGCCGCCGATCCACACCCGCCCGTGCTGGAGCGGCGTCAGGCCCGCGGCGATGCGCAAGAGCGTGGTCTTGCCGTCGCCCGAGGGGCCGAGCAGGCAGACGATCTCGCCCGGCGCCACCGCGAGGTCGATCCCGCGCAGCACCACGTGATCGCCGAAGGCATGGCGGATTCCCTCGAGGCGGAGCGCCATGAGCTAGCGGTCCCGCGCCCCGTCCTCGGGGTCGAGCGGCGGCGGCGCCTCCTCGGCCTCGGCCTGCGGCGAGAGCGCTCCCTCCTCGCCGCCACCGGCGGGCGGCAGCGTGCCGGGGCGCAGATCCAGGAGCCCGGCCGCCTTCAGCTCCTCGAGCTTCGGCAGGTCCTTGAGCGAGGCCAGGCCGAAATGGGCGAGGAACTGTTTCGTCGTGCCCCAGGTGGTCGGCCGTCCGGGGGTCTCGCGCCTGCCCTTCGGTTCGACGAAGCCGGCCTCGGCGAGCGCATCCAGCGTGCCCTGGGCGAGGGCGACGCCGCGGATGTCCTCGATCTCGGCGCGCGTCACGGGCTGGTGGTAGGCGATGATGGCGAGCGTCTCGACCGCGGCGCGGCTGAGCCGGCGCGGCACCTCGAAGCGGCGGCGCAGGATCGGCGCGAGATCGGCCGCGGTGCGGAGCTGCCAGCCGCCTGCGACCTCGGCGATCTCCACCCCCCGCCCGGCGAGCGCGGCCTGCAGTGCCGCGACGGTCGCGCGCACGTCCGCGCCCTCGGGCAGCACCTCGGCGAGCGCCTTCGGCGTGACCGGCTCGGCGGCGGCGAACAGCAGCGCCTCGGCGATGCGCAGGTGCTCGGGCTGCACCTCCGGCGCCGGCAGGGGCAGTTCGGCAGGCGCGCTCATGCCGTACCCTCCCCGCCCGCGGCGCGTGCCGCAGGCTTCACCCAGATCGGCCCGAACGGCTCCTCCTGCCTCAGTTCAAGCCGCCCGTCCCTGGCAAGTTCGAGCCCCGCGATCAGCATCGAGGCCACCCCGGCGCGCGTCGGCAGCCCGGCACCCAGACCCGGCGGCAGGAAGCGGGTCAGCACCGCCCAGTCGGGCACCACGCGCAGAAGCCGGGTGAGCCGCTCGAGCGCGTCCTGCACGCTCATCAGGTGCAGGGGCGGCGGAACGTAGCCGCGCCGGCCCAGGCCGCGCCGGCGCGCCGCCGCATAGGCCGCGATCAGTTCATGCATGGTGAGCGCCCATCCGCCAGGCACCTTCTCCACCCGTGCCTCCGGCGCGCCCCTCGGCCACACGTCGAGCCCGATCCGCGGCCGCGCCATCAGGGCCGCTCCCGCTTCGCGCATCGCCTCGAGCCGGCGGAGCTGGAAGGCGAGCAGTTCGGCCGCCGCCTCCGGGCTCGGCTCGTCCTCCGGCCGCTCGGCCGGCGGCAGCAGCAGCCGCGACTTCAGGTAGGCGAGCCAGGCCGCCATCACCAGGAAGTCGGCGGCGAGGTCGAGATCGAGCGCGCGCGCCTGCTCGACCCAGGCGAGGTACTGCTCGGCGAGCGCGAGGATGGAGATGCGCGCGAGATCCACCTTCTGCTCGCGCGCCAGGCTCAGCAGCAGGTCGAGCGGCCCCTCGAACCCCTCGACCGCGACCGAGAGCGGCGCGATGCGGGCGGGCGGGCCCTCGAATGCGGTGACGGCGTCCTCGGTCATGGCCGCTTCCGGTTTAGAGCCCGACCGCCGTGAACACCAGCCGCCTGAGCCAGAACAGCGGCGGCAGCAGCCACTGCCCGATCGGATCGGACGGGATGCCGGCTTGGCGCAGGATGGCGGGGACCACGAACAGGCCGAACAGCACGATGAAGATGCCGGCGTGCTCCAGCCGGGCGAGCGCCCGCGCGGGGCCGAGCGGCAGCAGCCCGACCAGGATACGCCCGCCATCCAGCGGCGGCACCGGGATCAGGTTGAACAGCATCAGCAGCAGATTGATCTGCACCGCGAAGATGATCATCTCGGCGAGGAAGATGCCGACCGGGCGCGGCGGGAGGTCCACCAGGTGCCCCATCGCCGCGATCGCGAAGGCGAGCGCCAGGTTCATCGCCGGCCCCGCCGCCGCCACCAGCGCCATGTCCTGGCGCGGGCGGCGGAAGTAGCGCGTGTCCACGGGCACGGGCTTGGCCCATCCGAACAGGAACTCGATCCGCCCGATCGTCAGCATCTGGAAGGCGAACAGCATCAGCGGCAGCGCGATCGTGCCGAACGGATCGACATGGCGCACGGGATTGAGCGAGAGCCGCCCGTGCAGCTTCGCCGTCGGGTCGCCGAGCGCATGCGCGGCCCAGCCATGGGCGACCTCGTGCAGGATGATCGCGACCAGCGCGCCGGGGGCGATCACCGCGATGCCCCAGAGGATCGTCTCGATCACGCGAGCAGGGCGTCGAGTGCGGCGAGGGCGCGGCTGCGGTCGAGCCGCCGGCGCAGCATCGCCGCATGGTGGGCCGCGGCGGCGAGCCGGGCCGCCGCGGCGCGCGTCAGCGGCGGGGTCTCGGCCAGCACCGCTTCGGTGCGGGCGGGATCGCCCGAGCATTCCAGCACGGCGTCGCAGCCGGCCCCGATCGCGGCGCGCGCGAGCTGTCCGGGCGCGCCGTCGAGCGCCTTCATGGCAAGGTCGTCGGTCACCAGGAATCCGCGGAAGCCCACGCGGTTGCGGATGAAGGCGATCGCTGCGGGCGAGATCGTGGCCGGCAGGTCAGGGTCGAGGCCGGTGAACAGGATATGCGCGGTCATGCCCCAGCTGCGCTCGCGCGCGAGCGCGGCGAAGGGCCGCGCGTCCCGGGCAAGGATCGCGTCGGCCGGCGCGTCCACCACCGGAAGCTGCGCGTGGCTGTCGGCGGCGGCCCGACCGTGGCCGGGCATGTGCTTCAGCACCGGCACGATGCCGCCGGCCTGCAGCCCGCGCACGACCGCGCGGCCGAGCGCGGTGGCGACACGATGGTCGCTGCCGTGCGCGCGGTCGCCGATCACGTCGTGCGCGCCGGCAACCGGCAGGTCCAGCACCGGGGCGCAGTCCACCGTGATGCCGGCCTCGCGCAGGTCCTCGGCGATCAGACGGGCGTTCAGCATCGCCGCGCGTCGGGCTGCGACGGGGTCGCGCGCGTAGAGCGCGGCGAAGACCGCAGCCGGCGGCGGGTGACGCCAGTGCGGGCCGCGCAGCCGGGCGACGCGACCGCCCTCCTGGTCGATCAGCACCGGCGCGTCATGACGGGCGATCGCGAGCCGGAATTCGACAACAAGATCAGCCATTTGCCGCGGGTTGTCGATGTTGCGCGCGAACACGATCGCGCCGAGCGGCGGGGCACGGCGGAACAGCCGCCGTTCCGCTGGCGTCAGTTCCGGGCCGGCCAGGCCGACGATCGCGGCCTTCGGGGTGGGGTCTTCGGCCACGCCGCGTTCAGGACCCGCCGACCACGAAACAGGTGAAGCCGCGCGCGCGCACCCGCTCGCAGAAGCCGCGCGCCGCCGCCGGATCGGCGAAACGGCCGGTGCGCAGGCGCCAGAACGGCTGGCCCTCGCGTTCGCCGCGGCTGACGGTCAGGGTCTGGTCGGCGAGCAGGTCGGGCATGCGGCTGCGCAGGCGGGTCCACTCCGCCTGCACCGCCGCCTCGCTGCCGACGGCGGCGAGCTGGACCTGGATGCCGCCCTCGGCGCGTGGCGCCGGGCCGATCTCGGCCTGCGGCGGCGGAGGTGGCAGCGGCAGGCGCGCGGCAGCCTGCGCGGACGG
>NZ_VIKA01000123.1 GCF_006704265.1 Elioraea sp. Yellowstone
GTGCCGGCGGCAGCCCAGCGCCGGCCGCTGGTGACGATCCGCTTCGACCGGCCGGACGTCGCCTATCGCCAGCCGCTCTACGACGCCGTCTCGGCCGCCCTCGACCGCAACCCGGCCGTCACCTTCGAGGTGCAGGGGGTGGCGCCGGCGCGCGGCGAGCCGGCCGACCAGGCGCGGGCGGCGAACGACGCGCGCCGCCAGGCCGAAGGCGTGGTGCGCAGCCTGGTCGAGATGGGCCTGCCGTCGGACCGGGTGTCGCTCTCCGCCGCCACTGCGCGCGAGGCCGCGGTGACCGAGGTCCGGGTGTTCGTGCGCTGAGCCGCGCGCTCATACCAGCCCGCTGAAGGTTTGACCTTCGGCGGGCTGGTACGGGGTCATGTTCGCGCGTGGCCGCCCCACCAGCCCCGCGCGCGATACCCTCCGCACAAAGGTCGAGCCTTTGTGCGGAGGTTATCAGCCCGTCCCCGTCGCCAGCGCCTCGAGCGCGGCGCGATCCAGCACGCGCACATGCGTGGTGTCGTCGAGCGCGATCAGCCCGCGCTTGCGCAAGGTGGTGAAGGTGCGGCTCACGGTCTCGATCGTCAGGCCGAGATAGTCGGCGATGTCGCTGCGGTTCATCGGCAGCACGATCGGCTCGACCGGCTCGCCGCGCCGGACCTGCGCCTGGCCGAGCAGCAGCAGGAACGAGACGAGCTTCTCCTCGGCGTGCTTGCGGCCGAGCAGCACGAGCTGCTCCTGGGTCGCGGCCAGCTCGTCGACCGAGAGCTCGAGCAGGCGCCGGTCGATGCGGCGGAAGCGCTCGCGCAGCGCATCGAGCCTGCGGCGGCCGAACCGGCAGACCCGCGTCTCGCTCAGCGCCTCGGCCGAGTAGCCGTAGTCCGGCCCCGCGGTCAGGCCGATGAAGTCGCCGGCGAAGCGGAACCCGAGCACCTGGCGCCGCCCGTCCGCCAGCAGCTTGTAGAGCTTCACCGCGCCGCGGGTGATGTTCATGACGAAGTCGGCCGGCTCGCCCTCGCGGAACAGGGTGCCGTGCGGCGGCACCTGCGCCTCGGTCAGGATGCGCGTGAGCTCGGCCATCTCGGCGGGTTCGAGCACGGCGCAGAAGTTGCGCTCGCGCACGTCGCAGGAGGCGCAGGGCGCCGGCAGGGCGCCGAGGCGCTGCGAGACCACGCGCAGACTCTCCGGATGGACCATCGCGGCGAACCCTCCCGGCCGTTGCGGCGCGCGGTTCGGCCGCCCGCGTCACCCTGCCTGCCGCACGCGCCAGCATAGCCGTGCTGCGCCGCAACAGACAAGCCGGGGTCGTGCGTTGCGCGCAGCGCCGCCGCGCCCCATGGTCGGCGCGTGTGTGCGCCCCCTCCCGCCGAGTCGTCCCGCCCGACGCTGCGCCTGCTGCCCGGCCATGACCGGCGGCTGCGCGCAGGCCACCCTTGGGTGTTCTCCAACGAGCTCGCCTGGAGCCCGCCGCTGCGCGGGCTCGCGCCGGGCACGGTGGTGCGGATCGAGGCCGCCTCGGGCCGGCCCGAGGGCACGTTCTTCTTCAACCCGCACAGCCTGATCGCGGCGCGGCGGCTCGACCGCGACCCCGAGGCGGCGATCGACCGCGGCTTCGTCGCCGCACGGCTGGAGCGCGCCGCCGCCCTGCGCGCGCGGCTGTTCGCCGCGCCGTACCATCGCCTCTGCCACGCCGAGGGCGACGGGCTGCCCGGGCTGGTGATCGACCGCTACGGCGATGTCCTGGTGGCGAGCCACAACACCGCCGGGATGGCGGCGCTGGAGGCGGAGATCCTCGCGGCCCTCGCCGGGCTGTTCGCGCCCGCGGCGGTGGTGGCGCGCGACGACAGCCACGCCCGCGCGCTCGAGGGCCTGCCGGAGCGCGTGGCGGTGCTGGCCGGCATCCTGCCGGAGCGGGTGGTGGTGGAGGAGGGCGGCGTCGCCTTCCCGGTCGATCCGCTGGGCGGGCAGAAGACCGGCTGGTTCTATGACCAGCGCTTCAACCGCGACCGGGTCGCGGCCCTGGCCGCCGGCGCCCGGGTGCTGGACGTCTACTGCCACACCGGCGCCTTCGGGCTGCGCTGCGCCGCCGCCGGCGCCGCGCATGTCACGCTCGCGGACCGTTCCGAGCCGGCGCTCGCGCTGGCGGCGGAGACGGCGCGCGCGAACGGCCTCGCCGGGCGCGTCGAGATCCGGCGCGCGGAGGCGTTCGGGCTGCTGGAGCGGCTCGCCGGCGAGGGGGGGCGGTTCGATCTCGTGGTCTGCGATCCGCCGGCCTTCGCGAAGTCGCGCAAGGATCACGGCCCGGCGCTGAAGGGCTACGAGAAGCTCGCGCGGCTGGCCGCGGCGGCGGTCGCGCCGGGCGGGTTCCTGTTCCTCGCCTCGTGCAGCCACCACGTCGCGGCGGCCGAGTTCGCCGCATCCGTCGCGCGGGGGCTTGCGCGCGCGGGGCGCGAGGGGCGGATCCTGCGCCTCTCGGGCGCGGGGCCGGACCATCCGGTGCATCCGCACCTGCCGGAGAGCGCCTATCTGAAGGCCGTGCTGCTGCAGCTCGACTGACGCGGGGCCGCGGCGCGGTCCGGCCCGGCGGGGATCAGAGGACGAGCATGCGCGCCGGGCCGAGCACGTCCATCTCGAAGTCGAGCCCGACCACGGGCGGGCGCGCGTAGTGCCACACCACGCCGGGCCCGAGCGCGCCGCGCGGGCCGAAGCACGGGCCGAGCAGGTGGCCGATGTCGAACACGGTGTAGACCTGCGCGTGCACCGCATCGGCCCAGGAGAGGCCGAGCGCCGCCATGCGCTGCTCCATCGCGCCGAGCACGAAGGCGACCTTCTCGGCGAGCGCCTCGGGGTGCGTCTCGCCGGGGCGCACGGTGCGGTCGCGGTACGGACCCTCGCCCTCCGCGGCCTCGCCGCCGCCGGCGATCACGAAGCCCGGCCGCGCCGCGGGACCGGAGGCGGGCACCGTGTAGGAGAAGGCGAACATCACCGGCTCGGCCGGCGGGTCGTAGAGCGGGCAGACATTGGTGCGTGCGACCGGATTGGCGCCGTCCCGGTAGAGGCCCCAGCGCTCGAGCGTCCGCACATAGTCGCGGTTGAACGCGGTGAACCCCGCATCGGTGAAGGGCGCGGGCGAGCGCAGCTCGCAGGCGGCGAAGGCGGTGGTCGGCCGGCCGATCGCGGCGAGGTGGCGCTCGACGAAGGCGAAGGCGTCGGCGAGCGGCAGCGGCCGGCGCAGCCGCACGCGCTCGACCGCGAACCCGTCGAGCGCGGCGATCCCGGCCGAGTACTGGAACACCGAGGGGATGTAGCGGTAGCCGCCCGCCTCGAAACGAACCGCCTGCTGCATGATCCTCCCTCCGTGCCGTGCGCGATCCTGGAGCGGTCCCCACTCGTGTGGAGACCGCTCCAGCCTTGTCCCTGCGAGCATCTTCACGCATGCGGCCGATTCCAGCCGCATGCGATCCGCGCTAGCCGCTCGCGCGCAGCGCGCCGAGCCGGCGTGCGGCGCGCAGCAGGACGGGCGCCATCAGCGTCGCCACCGTGACCGCGAAGAGCACCAGCGCGATCGGCCGGCCGAGGAAGCCCGCCCAGCTCTGGTCGAAGATGATCAGCGACTGCTTCAGGCTCTCCTCGACGAGCTGGCCGAGCACCAGCCCCATCACCAGCGGCGCGGGCGAGATGCCGTGGCGGCGGAAGAAGAACCCCACCACCCCGAACACCAGCATGGTCCAGACATCGCCCATCGCCTGGTTCGGCGCATAGGCGCCGATCACCGAGCAGAACAGCACCGCGGGCCACAGGAACGCGTTCGGGATGAGCGTGATCATCGCGAACAGCTTCGCCATGAACAGCCCGGCGCAGAGGAAGATCAGGTTCGCCGCCAGCATCGAGGAGAAGACGGCGTAGAGGAACTCGGGCTGCTCGTTGAAGAGGTGCGGGCCCGGCCGCACGCCCTGCACCAGGAGGCCGGCCAGGATGATCGCGGTGGTGCCGCTGCCCGGGATGCCGAGCGCGAGCGTGGGCACCATCGAGCCGCCGACCGCGCCGTTGTTCGCCGCCTCCGGCCCGGCGATCCCCTCGATCGCGCCCTTGCCGAACTCCTCCGGGTGCTTCGAGACGCGGCGCACCTCGTTGTAGGCGAGGATCGCGGCGGTGGTGGCGCCGAGTGCCGGCAGCACGCCGATCGCCGTGCCCATCACCGCGCCGATGCCGATCGCCTTGCCGGAGCGGCGGAAATCCTGCCGCGACGGCAGCTTCGCCGCGGTCAGCGGATGGCGCTCGACCCGCTCGTCGAGCCGGGTGGACTGGTCGAGGAGTTCGGCGACCGCGAACAGCCCGGTCAGCACGGGGACGAAGCCGATGCCGTCGGAGAGGTCGGGGATGCCGAAGGTGAAGCGCTCCACGCCGGTGGTCAGATCCATCCCCACCGTCGCGAGCAGCACGCCGAGACAGCCCGCGATCAGGCTCTTGAGCGCGCCCGCGCCGCCGACCGCGCCCAGCATGGACAGCCCGAACACGGCGAGCGCGAAATACTCGGGCGGGCCGAAATTGTACGCGAAACGCGCGAGCAGGGGCGTGGCCACCACCAGCACGCAGACGCTGAAGATGCCGCCCAGCGTGCTCGCGACCGCGGCCATGCCGAGCGCGCGTCCGGCCTCGCCGCGCGCGGCGAGCGGGTAGCCGTCGAGCGCGGTGGCCGAGGCCGAGGGATCGCCCGGCGTGTTGATCAGGATCGCGGTGATCGAGCCGCCGTAGTTGGCGCCGCAGTAGATCGCGCCGAGGAAGGCGATCGCCGCGATCGGGCTCATCGTCACGGTGAGCGGCAGCAGCAGCGCCGCCGTGGTGCTGCCGGAGAGGCCGGGCAGCGCGCCCACGAACACGCCGAGCATGGTGCCGAGCAGCACGATGCCGAACAGCTCGGGCGTCATGATCGAGGCGGCGCCGGCGAGGAAGTCGATCATGCGCGCGCCCTCAGCCGAGCAGGAAGCCGAACGGCCCGACCGGCAGGCTGATGCCGAGCGTGCGCACGAACAGCAGATGCACGGCAAGCCCGAAGGCGAGGGCGACGCCGACCAGCAGGTGCCAGCGCCGCTCGCCCCAGAGCGCGCCGAGTGCCACCATCGCCGCCGTCATGGTGGGCACCAGGCCGAGATGGGGGAACACCACCACCGCGGCCACCAGCAGGGCGAGGGTGGCGGCGAACATGGGCGGGATGCGCGGCAGGGCGGGCGCGGACAGCCCGAGGGCGCGCACGCCGAGCAGGACGGCGAGCAGCACCATGGTGCCGATCACGAGCTGCGGGAACCGTTCCGGCCCCATGCCCTCCATCAGCGCCTCCGGCACCCGGTCGAAGCCCAGGGTGGCGACGAAGGCGGCCGCCCCGAACGCCACCACCACGGCCGCGACCGCGAGGTCCGGGTGCCGCCAGTCCTGTCCGCGCATCCGCGCCATCTCCCGCCGCCCCGGCTCAGCGCGTGATGCCGAGCTCGGCCAGCGCCTCCCTGCCCGTGCGGTAGAAGGCATCGAGCTGCGCCTGCCAGACCCGCCGCCCGGCGACCGACCCCTTCGCCTGGCCGGTGCTGGCGAGGTAGTTCTGGTAGAGCGGCGTGCTCATCGCCTTGATCAGCTTCTCCTCGAGGATCGCGAGCCGGTCCTCGGGCACGCCCTTCAGCACCGCGAAGCCGCGCACCGTGGCGTGCGTGGAGTTGATGCCGATCTCCTTCGCGGTCGGCGTGTCGGGGATCGAGGGCACGCGCTCCTCGTGCAGCACGAGCAGCGGGATGATGTCGCCGGCCTTGATCTGCGCCTCGGGCTCGGCCGGGTTGACCAGTGCGGCGTCGATGTTGCCGGAGACGAGGTTGATCGCGATGTCGCCGCCGCCGCGGAACGGCACGATGGTGGGCTGCTGGATGCCGGCTTCCTTGGCGAAGCCGTAGACCGCGAGGTGGTCGACCCCGCCGACCTGGGTGGTGCCGAACTTGAACTTCGTGGTCTTCGCCGCCTCGAGGAAGTCCTTCGCGGTGCGGAACGGGCTCCCCTTGCCGACCATCAGCACCTGCGGGTCCTCGGTCGCGCGCGCGACGCCGACGATGTCCTCGTAGGTGAGGCCGGGGGCGCGGCCGCGCAGGAGCGTGAGCAGGTGCGTCTGGGTGATCAGCAGGATGGTGTGGCCGTCGCGCGGCTTCGAGGCGGCGTAGGCGAGGGCGGCCGCGCCGCTGCCGCCGACGCGGTTCACCACCACGAGCTCCTGTTTGAACTCGCCCGGCGCATGCACCATCATCATGCGCGCGGTGATGTCGGTGCCGCCGCCGACGCCGGCATGCGTCACGACCTCGATGGTGCGCGAGGGGAACGTCTCCTGCGCGCGGCCGATCGCCGGCATCGCGAGCGCGGGGGTGGCCAGCAGCAGCGTGCGGCGGCGCAGGGCAGGGCTGGTCTTCATCATCATCTCCTCCTTCGACGACCGGGACGTTACAGGATGCGCGTGGCGGCGAGCACCTCCGCGCGCGGCTCGAGGCCGAGGCCGGGCCGGTCGGGCACGCGCACGGTGCCGTTCGCCGGCCTGGGCGCATCCTCGAACAGCGTCTCGCCGATCGCGCGCATGTCGAGATGGAACTCGACCGCACCGCCATTGGCGAGCCCCGCCATCGCGTGCAGGTTGTGCAGCGGCCAGCCGCCGCCGTTGTCGAGCCTCAGGTTGAAGGCCTGGGCGAGGTGCGCGACCTTCTGCACCTCGGTGAAGCCGCCGCCATAGCAGACATTCGGCTGCAGCACGTCGACCGCGCCGGCCTCGATCAGCGCGCGGTGGCGGTAGCGGTCGCCCTCCATCTGGCCGACGGCGATCGGGATGCCGCCGAGGCGGCGCAGATCGGCGAGCGCGCGCGGATCGTTCGCGGCGAGCGGCTCCTCGAACCAGGCGAGGTCGCATTCGGCGGCGGCGCGGGCGAGCTCGCGCGCCGAGAACGGATCGAAGGCGCAATTGGCGTCGATCATCAGCGCGACCTCCGGCCCGATCGCCGCCCGCACGCGGCGGATGCGCGCGAGATCCTCGCGCCAGCCGCCGGGCCGCGCGCCGACCACCATCTTCAGCGCGCTCGCCCCCGCGGCGAGCTCGGCCTCGGCGACGCGCACCAGCGTCTCCGCATCGTAGGCGGGGAAGCCGAAGGTCACGTAGGTGGGACAGGCCGCGCGCGCGCCGCCCAGGAGCGCGGCGACGGGGCGGCCGTGGATCTTCCCCTTGAGGTCCCAGAGCGCGATGTCGATCGCCGAGACGGCGTGGCAGAGCGTGCCGGTGAAGCCGCGCGGGTTGAGCGTGCGGGCGATGCGGTCATGGATCGCCTCGGTCGCCTCCGGATCGGCGCCGAGCAGGAGCGGCGCGAGGTCCTGCTCGATCGCGGCCTTCACTGCGGCCGGCAGGACGGCGCCGGTCAGCCCGTGGCCGGCGAGCCCGGCATCGGTCTCGACGGTCGCGAAGACGACACGGCGTGTCGTCGGCCGCTCGATGAGCGGCAGGCGCAGGCTGAACTCGTGCACGGTCGCGGTGATCGCGGTCAGGCGCATCGGCGCGGGCGGTTCCTCCCTCGGGACGCGCAGGGTGGTCGGGGAGGGGAGATGTGTCAACAGTTGACGGTTGCCGGGGCCGGCGCCGATCCGGGGGCGGACCGGCCCGGCCGCCGCGACGGTCGTTCCGCGCCGTGCGGGGCCGCGCTCAGTCGCGCCGCAGCACCCCGGTGAAGGTCAGCACCGCCATCGGCACGACCAGCAGGCCCAGCAGGGCATAGCCGATCCGCCCGAGCATCCATGCCCAGGCGGCCGGCGCATCCTCGCGGATGGCGCAGGCCGGGCCGCCCGGGACGGTGATGACGGGAGCGAACTGGGTGGCCGCCAAGGCGCCGGCCTTCACCCAGGCCTCGGCCGAGCTCCAGGCGAAGTCCCGCCAGCAGGGCTCGGCCTCGCCGCGCGGGGCGTCGGCCCGCACCAGCACGCCGCGATCGGCCGCCCCCATCGCGCCCGCCGTGCCGAGACCGACGAGGAGCGCCAGCGTGGCGAGACCGCGCAGCGAGCTGTAGTAGTGCCCGAAGGCGAGGCCGACGAAGCGCGCCCACAGCCGCCGCCACCACGGCTCGACGCGGCAGGCGAGCTGCCAGGCGCGCTTGTCGCGGGCGAAATGATCCGCCTCCGCGCCGTAGCCGAGCGCGCGCAGCACCCGGATGAGCTGTTCATGCGGCTGCGGCGTGTAGTGTCGCGGCTGCGGGCGTCGCGCGGCGCTCTGCCGCCGCAGCCAGGCCAGGCGCGCCTGCCCGAGATCGGTGCTCGCGTGCCGGTCACCCTCCGGCAGCGCCAGGGTGTCGTAGGTGAAGCCGTGCAGGCGCAGTTCGACGCCGCGCAGTGCGCCGGTGCGCGGGTCGTAGGGCGGCCGGTCGCTGGCGATGTCGTCGAGCACCATGGCATGGGCGCCCGAGAGGTCGATGACGCCGGTGGTGGCGGTGAACCCCTCCACCTTCAGCCGGTCGCCGATGCGCGCCTTGCGCAGGGAGAGGACCAGCCGGTTGTCGTCATTCGGATGTGGCGCCAGCGACGCGTTGCTGAGCCGAAGGTCGCCGCCGATCGTCGCGCCGGGCAGGCGGACCGCGCCCCTGGCCTCGAAGCGGTGGACGTCGGCAGGTGAGAGGAAGACGGAGCCCTTGATCTCGGCGCGGTCGGCGGCCAGTGCGGCCCCGCCGTCGTGCGCAGTGAGCGACGCGCCGGACAGCACCAGGGGGCCGCCGATGGCAGCATCGGTGAGACTCACCCCGCCGCTGACGGTCGCGCATCGGAACAGCGCATCGCCGACTGTCCTCAGGCCGTGAGCCACAACCTTGGACAGCCGCGCATGGGACAGATCCAGCCGCCGCAACGACGCACCGCGCGCCGTCAGCGCGAAGCCACCATCGCCGCCCCATGCGGTGCAGTGGCGCAGCAACACCTGCGGCGCCGGCCCCTCGATCGCGCCGAGGTCGGAAATGTCGACCTCGCCGTCGATCCGCGCACCGATGACCGTCAGCCCGCGTCGATGCACGGCGACCCTCGCCCCGGGCGCATCCTCCGCCTCGCCCCAGAGCAGGGCGGCGAGGAAGGCGCCGCGCACCCGGCGTTCTGCTTCCGGCAGGCTCGCGAGGTCGGCGGTCTCGCCGGCGACGCTGCGCGCCAGGATCAGGCGTTCCCCTTCCGTCTCGGGCTGCATCGGCGATCTCCCGGTTCGACCCCCAGCGCAGGTCGCAGCACCTGCCGACGCCGCTACGCCGCCTCCCGCACGCCGCGCGCGCGCCAGGTCAACGCCTCGGCCACGTGCAGCCGCTTCACCGCCGCACTCCCCGCCAGATCGGCGAGCGTGCGGGCCACGCGCAGCGTGCGCGCGAAGCCGCGCGTCGAGAGCCGGAGCCGCACCGCCGCCTGCTCGGCGAGTGCGAGCGCATCCGCCTCGGCCTGGAGCGTGGCGCGCAGCACCTCGCCGTCGGCCTCGGCGTTGCTCGCGGGACC
>NZ_VIKA01000124.1 GCF_006704265.1 Elioraea sp. Yellowstone
ACCGTCAGCCGGAGCGGCCGCGACACCGACCCCGTCGCGAGCAGGCGCACGCCGGCATGCCGCCCCTTGCGCACGAGCCCGGCCGCGCGCAGCGCCGCCTCGTCGATCGGCTGCTCCGGGTCGAGCCGGCCCGCCTCGATCGCCCGCTCGAGGCGGGCGAGGTTCAGGGGCGAGTAGACCGTGCGGCTCAGCGGCTTGAAGCCGCGCTTCGGCAGGCGGCGGTAGATCGGCAGCTGCCCGCCCTCGAACCCGTTCAGGGCGACGCCGGTGCGCGCCTTCTGCCCCTTCACGCCGCGCCCCGCGGTCTTGCCCTTGCCCGAGCCGATGCCCCGGCCGACCCGCTTGAACTTCCGCCGCGCGCCCGGATTGTCGCGCAGTTCGTTGAGCTTCATCGCAGCTTCTCCCAAGGAGGCGCGGCGGGCTCAGCCCGCCACCTCCTCGACCTTCACCAGATGCGCCACCTTGCGGATCATGCCCCGGACGGCGGGCGTGTCCGCGAGCTCGCGCGTGCGGTTCATCCTGTTCAGGCCGAGCCCGATCAGCGTCGCGCGCTGGCTCGCATGCCGCTTGATCGGGCTGCCCACCTGCGTGACACGCACGCGCTTGGTCGTCTCAGGCATCCGCAGCCTCCCGCGTCTCGGGCGCGGCCTCGGCGCGCCGGCCGATCAGGTCCGACACCTTCTTGCCGCGGCGTGCGGCGACGCTGCGCGGGCTGTTGACGCTCTTCAGCGCCGCGAAGGTCGCCTTGACCATGTTGTGCGGGTTGGTGGTGCCGAGCGACTTCGCCACCACGTCGCCCATCCCCATCGTCTCGAACACCGCACGCATCGGCCCGCCGGCGATGATGCCGGTGCCGGCGGGGGCGGCGCGCAACACCACGCGGCCGGCGCCGAAATGGCCGATCACGTCGTGGTGCAGCGTGCGGCCCTCGCGCATCGGCACGCGGATCATCGCCCGCTTCGCCGAATCCGTCGCCTTGCGGATCGCCTCAGGGACCTCGCGCGCCTTGCCGGAGCCCAGCCCGACGCGCCCCTTCTTGTCGCCCACCACGACGAGCGCGGCGAAGGCGAAGCGGCGCCCGCCCTTCACCACCTTGGCGACGCGGTTGATCGCGACCAGCTTGTCGACCAGCTCGTCGCCGTCGCGCTCGCGCCGCTCGCCGCGGTCGCGGCCCTCCCTCGGTTCCCGTGCCATGCCTCAGGCCCCCGCGCTCAGAAGTCGAGCCCGCCTTCGCGGGCGGCATCGGCCAACGCCTTGACGCGGCCGTGGTAGAGATAGGCGCCGCGGTCGAACACCACGGCCGTCACGCCGGCCGCCTTGGCGCGTTCCGCCACCGCCCGGCCGACCGCCGCGGCGGCCGCCTTGTCGGCACCCGTGCGCAGGCTGCCCCGGAGCTCCGGGTCGCGCGAGGAGGCCGCCGCCACCGTCACGCCCCGCGCATCGTCGATCACCTGCGCATAGATGTGCTTGGAGGAGCGGAACACCGAGAGGCGCGGTCGGCCGCCGCCCTTCTGGCGCAGCTGGTAGCGCAGCCGCGCCTTGCGCCGCTCCTTGATGTCGAGCTTGGTCGCCATGGCTACTTCTTCTTCCCCTCCTTCCGGAGGATCACTTCGGTGTCGTACTTCACGCCCTTGCCCTTGTAGGGCTCGGGGCCGCGGAAGGCGCGGATCTCGGCCGCCACCTGGCCGACGCGCTGCTTGTCCACGCCCTCGACCCTGATCGAGGTCGGCTTCTCGCAGGTGATCCTGATCCCCTCGGGCACCGGATAGCGGATCTCGTGGCTGAAGCCGAGATTCATCACGAGTTCCTTGCCCTGCACCGCGGCACGGAACCCGGTGCCGTTGATCTCGAGCGTCTTGGCGAAGCCCTCGCTCACGCCCTTCACCATGCCGGCGACGATGCTGCGGGTGGTGCCCCACATCGCGCGCGCGCGCTTGCTCTCGTCGCGCGGCTTCACCACCACCGCGCCGTTCTCGACCGTGGCCTCGATCTCATCGGCGAGCGGCAGCCTGAGTTCGCCGAGCTTGCCCCTGGCCGACAGGACGCGGTTCGCGATCGCGACCGTGACGCCGGCGGGCAGCGGCACCGGATACTTCCCAACGCGGGACATCGTGACCTCCTCCCGCCTCAGAAGACGCGGCAGAGCACTTCGCCGCCCACATTGGCGGCGCGCGCCTCGACATCGCTCATCACCCCGCGCGGGGTGGAGAGGATCGAGACGCCGAGACCGTTGTAGACCCGCGGCAGCTCCTTGATCTTGGAGTAGACGCGCCGGCCGGGCGTGGAGACGCGGGTGATCTCCTTGATCACCGGCTCGCCCTCGGAATACTTGAGCTCGATCTCGAGCTCGCGCACGCCCGGACGCACCTCCACCACCTTCCAGGCGCGGATGTAGCCCTCGCGCTTCAGCACCTCGCAGACATTCGCGTGCAGCTTGCTTGCCGGCGCGCGCGTGGAGCTGCGCCGCGCGCGCTGCGCATTGCGGATGCGGGTGATCAGATCGCCCAGCGGATCGGAGATCGCCATGGTTCCTCTCCTCCGGCCCCTACCAGCTCGCCTTGACCATGCCGGGGATCTGCCCGGTGGAGGCGAGCTCGCGCAGGGCGACGCGGCACAGCTTGAACTTGCGGTAGTTGCCGCGCGGGCGGCCGGTGAGCGCGCAGCGCAGCCTGACGCGCGTGGCCGAGCCGTTGCGCGGCAGCGCGGCGAGCTTCAGCATCGCCGCGAAGCGCTCCTCGGGGCTCGCCTCCTTGCTGCGCAGCACGGCCTTCAGCGCCGCGCGCTTCGCCGCGTCGCGCTTGGCCATCCGTTCGCGCTTCCTGTTGCGCTCGACTGCCGATGTCTTGGCCATGAACTCTCTTGTCCTCCGAACCTGCCGGCACGCGCCGGTGGTCTTCCGAGCCTTTCCTCAGTTGGCGAAGGGCAGCGAGAACGCCTTGAGCAGCGCCTTCGCCTCCCGATCGGTCTTCGCCGTGGTGCAGATCACGATGTCCATGCCCCGCACCTTGTCGACCTTGTCGTAGTTGATCTCGGGGAAGACGATCTGCTCCTTGAGCCCCATCGCGAAGTTGCCGCGCCCGTCGAAGCCCTTGCCGGTGATGCCGCGGAAGTCGCGCACGCGCGGCAGCGCGATCGTCACCAGACGGTCGAGGAACTCGTACATGCGCGCGCGCCGGAGCGTCACCTTGGCGCCGATCGGCATGCCGGCGCGGATCTTGAACCCGGCGATCGCCTTCTTCGCCTTGGTCTTGACGGGCTTCTGTCCGGCGATCAGCGTCAGGTCGGCGACCGCCGCGTCGAGCTTCTTCGCATCCCCCGCGGCCTCGCCCACGCCCATGTTGATCACGATCTTCTCGAGCTTCGGCACCGCGAAGGGATTCGTGTAGCCGAACTCCTTCACCAGCTGCTCGCGCACCACGGTCTCGTAGTACTCCTGCAGCCGCGCCTTCGGGCGGGCCGCCTTCTCCTTGGCCTCTGCCATCGCCCCCTCCGTCACGCGTCGATCACTTCGCCCGAGGCCTTGGCGACGCGCACCTTCTTCCCGTCCTCGAGGATGCGGAAGCCGACGCGCGTCGGCCGGTCGGTCTTCGGGTCGATCAGCATCAGGTTCGAGAGGTGCACCGGCGCCTCCTTCTCGACGATGCCGCCCGGCTGGCCCATGCCGCGCGGCTTCTGGTGGCGCTTGACCAGCGCGACACCCTGCACCACCGCGCGGGACTCCTTCGGCAGCACCTTCAGCACCTCGCCCCGCTTGCCCTTGTGGGCGCCCGAGATCACCTCCACGCGGTCGCCCTTGCGGATCTTCGCGGCCATCACAGCACCTCCGGCGCGAGGCTGATGATCTTCATGAACTTCTTCGCGCGGAGTTCGCGCACGACGGGGCCGAAGATGCGCGTGCCGATCGGCTCCATCTGCTTGTTGATCAGCACCGCCGCGTTGCGGTCGAAGCGGATCGCCGAGCCGTCGGTGCGCCGCACGGGATAGGCCGTCCGCACGATCACCGCGTGGTGCACGTCGCCCTTCTTCACCTTGCCGCGCGGGATCGCCTCCTTCACCGAGACGACGATCACGTCGCCCACCGAGGCGGTCTTGCGCTTCGCCCCGCCCAGCACCTTGATGCACTGCACGCGGCGCGCGCCCGAGTTGTCGGCGACATCGAGGTTGGATTCGACATGGATCATGGCCGTGCGTCCCTCAGCCTGCGGCCTGCGCCGGCCCGGCGGCCAGCGGCGCGCCGTTGCGCTCGATCACCCGCCAGGTCTTGCGGGCGCTGATCGGGCGGCACTCCTCGATGCGCACCACGTCCCCCTCCCTGCACAGGTTGGCCTCGTCGTGCGCGGCATACTTCTTCGACCGGCGGATGAACTTCTTGTAGAGCGGGTGCATCACGCGACGCTCGACCAGCACCGTCACGGTCTTGTCCATCTTGTCGCTGACGACGCGGCCCGTCAGAACGCGCTTCGGCATGTCTCTCCCCCTCAGGCCGCCGAGCCCGCGGCGGCGGCGCGCTCGCCCAGGATCGTCTTGATGCGCGCGATGTCGCGGCGGATCACGCGGATGCGGTTGGTGCTCTCGAGCTGGCCGGTCGCGCGCTGGAAGCGCAGGTTGAACTGCTCGCGCCTGAGCGCGATCAGCATGTCCTTGAGCTCGTCCGGGCTCTTCGCCCGAAGATCAGCCGGCTTGGTCATCGCTCACCCCTCCAGCCCGATCCGCGCCACGACCTTGGTCTTGATCGGCAGCTTCGCCGCGGCGAGCTCGAGGGCGGAGCGCGCGACCTCGGCCGTGACACCGTCGAGCTCGAACATGATCCGCCCCGGCTTCACCCGGCACACCCAGAACTCCGGGCTGCCCTTGCCCGACCCCATGCGCACCTCCGCCGGCTTCTTCGATACCGGCACGTCGGGGAAGATGCGGATCCAGACGCGCCCCTGGCGCTTCATCTGGCGCGTGATCGTGCGCCGCGCCGCCTCGATCTGGCGCGCGGTGATCCGCTCCGGCTCCAGCGCCTTCAGCCCGTAGGAGCCGAAGTTCAGCGTGGTGCCGCCCTTGGCGTGGCCGTGGATCCGGCCCTTGTGGGCCTTGCGCCACTTCGTCTTCTTCGGCTGCAGCATCGTCGTCTACCTGTCGATCCTTGAACCGGCTCAGCGCTGCGGCGCCTGCTCGGCCGCGCGGCGGTCCATCGCCATCGGGTCGTGCGCCATCACCTCGCCCTTGAACACCCACACCTTGACGCCGCAGGTGCCGTAGGTGGTCTTGGCCGTGGCGATGCCGAAATCGATGTCCGCGCGCAGCGTGTGCAGCGGCACGCGCCCCTCGCGGTACCACTCGACGCGCGCGATCTCCGCCCCGCCCAGGCGGCCGGCGCAGTTGATGCGGATGCCCTGCGCGCCCAGCCGCATCGCCGACTGCACCGCGCGCTTCATCGCGCGACGGAAGCTCACCCGGCGCTCGAGCTGCTGGGCGATGTTCTCCGCCACCAGCACCGCCTCGATCTCGGGCTTGCGGATCTCGACGATGTTGAGCTGCACCTCCGCCCCGGCCAGGGCCTTCAGCTCCTGGCGCAGCTTCTCGATGTCCTGGCCCTTCTTGCCGATGATCACGCCCGGACGCGCGGCATAGATCGTCACGCGCGGCTTCTTCGCCGGACGCTCGACGACGACGCGGGCGACGCCGGCCTGGGCGAGCTTCTCGCGCAGGAACCGGCGCAGCTTCAGGTCCTCGTGCAGCAGGGCCGCGTAGTCCTTGTCGGCGAACCAGCGGCTGTCCCAGGTGCGGTTGATGCCGATCCGCATCCCGACCGGATTGACCTTCTGACCCATCTCAGCGCGCCCCCTCGCTCGCCGTCTGCGGGCGCTCGCGCACCACGATCGTCAGATGGCTGAACCACTTCTCGACGCGCGCCGCGCGCCCGCGGCCGCGCGCATGGAACCGCTTCATCACCACGGAGCGGCCGACCGTCGCCTCGCGCACGGTGAGCCGGTCGACGTCGAGGCCGTGGTTGTTCTCGGCGTTCGCGATCGCGGAATCGAGCGCCTTCCTCACCGCCTGGGCGATGCGCCGCTTCGAGAAGGTGAGTGCGGCGCGCGCCTCCGCAGCCGGCAGGCCGCGGATCATCCCGGCCACCAGGTTGAGCTTGCGCGGGCTGACGCGCAGGTTGCGCACCACCGCCTGCGCCTCCGTCTCAGCCAGCCTGCGCGGCATGCCGATCTTGCCCATCGCCTCAGCTCCGCTTCGCCTTCTTGTCCGCCGCGTGGCCCGAGAAGGTGCGGGTCGGGGCGAACTCGCCGAGCTTGTGGCCGACCATCTGCTCGGTCACCTGCACGGGGATGAACTTGCGGCCGTTGTAGACGCCGAAGGTCAGGCCGATGAACTGCGGCATGATCGTCGAGCGGCGCGACCAGGTCTTGATGATCTCGTTGCGGCCCGAGGCGCGCGCGGCCTCGGCCTTGGTGAGCAGGTAGCCGTCCACGAACGGCCCCTTCCAGACGGAACGCGGCATCGCTCAGCCCTTCGTCGCGTGGCGGCGGCGGATGATCAGCCCGTCCGTCCGCTTGTTCTTGCGCGTCTTCGCGCCCTTGGTCGGCTTGCCCCAGGGCGTCACCGGATGACGCCCGCCCGAGGTGCGGCCCTCGCCGCCGCCATGCGGATGGTCGATCGGGTTCATCGCGACACCGCGGTTGTGCGGCCGCCGCCCGAGCCAGCGCATCCGCCCGGCCTTGCCGAACTGCTGGTTGCTGTTGTCGGGGTTGGAGACCGCGCCGATCGAGGCCATGCACTCGGCGCGCACGGTGCGCAGTTCGCCCGAGGAGAGCTTGATCTGCGCGTAGCCCGCGTCCTTGCCGACCAGCTGCGCGTAGGTGCCGGCCGCGCGCGCGATCTTGCCGCCCGCGCCAGGCTTCATCTCGATGTTGTGGATGATGGTGCCGACCGGGATCGCGCCCATCGGCATCGCATTCCCCGGCTTGATGTCCGCGCGCGCGCCCGACACCACCGTGTCGCCCGCCTTCAGCCGCTGCGGGGCGAGGATGTAGGAGAGCTCGCCGTCCGCATACTTGATCAGCGCGATCCAGGCCGACCGGTTCGGATCGTACTCGATCCGCTCGACGGTCGCCGGCACGTCGAACTTGCGCCGCTTGAAGTCGATCAGCCGGTACGACCGCTTGTGCCCGCCGCCGCGGAAGCGCACCGTGATGTGGCCGTGGTGGTTCCGTCCTCCGGTCGAGGTCTTGCCGACGGTGAGCCCCTTGACGGGCTTGCCCTTCCAGAGCCCGGACCGGTCCACCAGCACCGTGCCGCGCAGGCTAGGCGTGACCGGCTTGAACTGCTTCAGCGCCATCGTTCCCCGCCCCCGCTCAGCTCAGGCCGGTCGTGAGGTCGATCGAGAAGCCGGGTGCGAGCCGCACCATCGCCTTCTTCCAGTCCGACCGGCGGCCCGGCCGGCCGCGGAACCGCTTGGCCTTGCCCTTCATGACGAGCGTGTTGACCGCCTGCACCTTGACGTTGAACAGCCCTTCCACGGCCGCGCGGATCTCGGGCTTGGTCGCGTCCAGCGGCACGCGGAACACCACCTGGTTCGCCGCCGTCAGCGCGGTCGCCTTCTCGGTGATCACCGGGCTCAGCACGACCTGGTACATCCGCTCCGGCGCGATCGCGCGCCCCCTCTTCGGCGCGGCCTCTGCGGTTTCGTCGTTCATGCCGCCTTCTCCCCAGCGCTCTCGGAGGCGCCGAGCCGCTGCGCCAGCCCCGCGACCGCCGCCCTCGTCACCGCCAGCACGTCGTGGCGGAGGATGTCGTACACGTTCGCCCCGATCGCCGGCAGCACGTCGAGGCCCGGAATGTTGCGGGCGGCGCGGGTGAAGCCGGGGTCGAGCTCGGCCCCGTCGATCACCAGCGCGGAACGCCAGCCGAGCGCTGCGACCTGCCTCCTGAGCGCCGCCGTCCTGCCGTCGGCGGCGGCGGCCTCGAGCACCACGAGCTTGCCCTCGCGCGCCTTCTGGCTGAGCGCCGAGATCAGCCCCAGCCGGCGCACCTTCTTCGGCAGCGCATAGCCGTGGTCGCGCACCACCGGGCCGTGCACCACGCCGCCCTTGCGGAACTGCGGCGAACGCAGCGAACCCTGGCGCGCGCGCCCCGTGCCCTTCTGCTTGTAGGGCTTCTTCGTCGTGCCGCTGACCTCGCCCATGCCCTTGGCCTTGTGCGTGCCGGCACGCCGCTTGGCGAGCTGCCAGTGCACGACGCGCGCCATGATGTCGGCGCGCGGCTCGGCGCCGAACAGCGCCTCGGGCAGGTCGAGCTCGCCGGCGGGCTGGTTGGCGAGCGTGATCACCGTCGTCTTCATCGCGTCCTCACGCCTTCACGCCGGCCGGCAGCGGCGCCTCCGCCGGGCGCGGCCGCTTGACCGCGTCGCGCACCAGCACGTAGGAGCCCTTCGCCCCCGGCACCGCGCCGCGCACCATGATCACGTTGCGCGCCGCGTCCACCTCGGCGACCTCGAGATTGAGCTTGGTCACCCGCTCGTCGCCGAGATGCCCGGCCATCTTCTTGTTCTTGAACGTCTTGCCCGGATCCTGGCGCTGGCCGGTCGAGCCGTGGCTGCGATGGCTGATCGACACGCCGTGCGACGCCTCCAGGCCGCGGAAGTTCCAGCGCTTCATCGCGCCCGCGAAGCCCTTGCCCTTGGTCGTGCCGGTGACGTCGACCTTCTGGCCCTTGACGAAGTGATCGGCCGAGAGCGTGGCACCCACCTCCGGCATCGCCCCCGGATCGACGCGGAACTCGACCAGCTTCGCCTTGGGCTCGACCTTCGCCTTGGCGAAATGGCCGCGCAGCGCCTTGCCCGTGTTCTTCGCCTTGGCCCGGCCGATGCCGAGCTGCACGGCCGCGTAGCCGTCCTTCTCCGGCGTGCGGTGCGCCACGACCTGCACGTCGTCGAGCAGCAGCACCGTGACGGGCACATGCGTGCCGTCATCGTTGAACAGCCGGGTCATGCCCAGCTTGCGTGCGATCACACCCGTGCGCATCACCCGGTCCTCAGACCTTGATCTCGACATCGACGCCGGCGGCGAGGTCGAGCTTCATCAGCGCGTCCACCGTCTGCGGCGTCGGATCGACGATGTCGAGCAGCCGGCGATGCGTGCGGATCTCGAACTGCTCGCGGCTCTTCTTGTCGATGTGCGGCGAGCGGTTCACGGTGAAGCGCTCGATCCGCGTCGGCAGCGGGATCGGGCCCCGCACCTGCGCGCCCGTGCGCTTCGCCGTGTTGACGATCTCCCGCGTGCTCGTGTCGAGCACGCGGTGATCATACGCCTTCAGGCGGATGCGGATGTTCTGGTTGTCCATGATCCCTCGCCTCGTGCGCACGCGGCCCGGCCGGAGGTGCGCGCGATGCCCTCTCCCTCGTCCGATCTCAAGCGGGCGTCACTGCACGATCTTGGTGACGACGCCTGCGCCGACGGTGCGTCCGCCCTCGCGGATGGCGAAGCGCAGGCCCTCG
>NZ_VIKA01000125.1 GCF_006704265.1 Elioraea sp. Yellowstone
CCCAAGCTGCCGAAGCTGGCCGGCCTCATGGACGAGGCCGAGCCCGACGTCCTGGCCTTCATGAGCTTCCCAAAGGACCATCGCCCGAAGATCCACAGCACCAACCCGCTCGAGCGCCTCAACGGCGAGATCAAGCGCCGCACCGACGTCGTCGGCATCTTCCCCAACGAGGACGCGATCACCCGCCTGGTCGGCGCCATCCTGCTCGAGCAGAACGACGAATGGGCCGTCCAGCGCGCCCGTTACATGACCCTGGAAACGATCGCGCCCTTGAGCGACGATCCCCTCGTCAGGCTGCCCGCCGTGGCCGCCTGACACACCGGCCATCACCCGCCGGAGATCGCGATCGGCCGAGCTGCTACACCACTCCCCGGGACACGACCCTGCTCACCAGCGGTTCCGAGGGGCCACATCCGTTCTTCGGGCCGGCAATCACCCAGGCTTTGCCGGGCTAACGCGCGGCCAGGTAACCATCGATGGTTTCGGCGTCCGGCGCACGGATGGTCATCCGGTTCGGCCCGGCGCCGATCCGGGCGACCATCCTGCCGAGCTCGCCGTTCTGCATGAACTCGTCGATGTGCTTCCTGTCGTCCTTGCGGAACACCCAGAGCCGACCGTCGCGGATCGCGGTGAAATATCCCGCACGATCATGCGGACTGCCCAGGGCTGCCGGGCCCGACGCGACCGCAGCACCGCTGAGCACGGACATCACCACCGACGCGATCACAAACGAACGCACCATGCTGCTCCTCTCCCGACTCGCTGTCATGGCGGCCCACGCTGGGATCGTGCCGCGCGTGGGTCTCGCACCTCGCCGATCTTCGAGACACGCCAACCTTCGGCCCCGGCTCGGCAATCTCCCATAACCAATATGGCTTACTAGCCGAATGGCCCGCCGAAGCGCGTGAAGACTGGATGACAACGGTCATCGTCCCGGGTAGCGCAGATCCTGATCAGATGGATGCGCCCGATCGGGGGAGGAGGCCGCCAGGAGATCACGGAGCCGGCTCCGACAGGCCGAAACCGGCTCTGGTGCCGTGGCGTCGGGCCTCCGCACGGGCGACGCACCATCGCCCGGCCGTCTCTCGCCACCCGCCCAGCACTGCACTGGGCTTGCCGATTGTGCGCGCCGCGCCGCGTGCTACCGTTGCCGAGGCCATCACGGCCACGCAATGAGATAACGTAACATCGGGAAGGAGACGCCATGTCGCTTTCGCGCCGACTGTTCGCGCACTGTCTCGCCTGCGCGGGGCTGGCCGCCGGCTTCCGCGCCACCGCGGCCTCCGCGCAGGCACCCTGGTCGCCGCCTCCGGCCTCCGAGCGCTGCCCGTCGAAATGGGGGGCTGCCGACACGCGCGGGGCGATGAACCTGCAGACGGCGGAGCAGGTCAGGAAGGCGGCCGCGCTGATCCGCACGGGCCGGGTGGTCGAGCTCGGCCAAACCCTCGAATCCTCCATGCCGTTCTTCGGCACGCGCCGCTTCGATGTGCACCTGAAGCAGATGTTCATGAACCCGCAGGCCAACCGGCGCGGTTCGAACGAGGAGATCGTGATCACCGAGATCGGCCAGGTCGGCACGCAGCTCGACGCGTTCCCGCACCAGACCATCGGCGACGAGACCTACAACTGCGTCAAGGTGCCGGAGATCTCGTCGCGCGGCGGTCTGACGAGGATGGGGGTGGACGGCATCGGCCAGGTGTTCACACGCGGTGTGCTGATCGATGTCGCCGGGCTGAAGGGCGTGCGCACGCTCGAGGATACCTACGAGATCACGGTCGAGGATCTCCAGCAGGCCATGGCGCGCCAGAACCTGCGCATCGAGCGCGGCGACGTCGTGCTGATCCGCACCGGGTGGGACGCCCACTGGGGCACCGACAATGCGCGCTACGTGCGCAGCTGCCCGGGCATCGGCGTGGCGGCCGCCGAGTGGCTGATCCGCCAGGAGCCGATCATCCTCGGCGCTGACAATTGGCCGGTGGAGGTGGCGCCGAGCAAAACGATGCCGCACGCCTCGCTGCCGGTGCACCAGATCGCGCTGGTGGTGAACGGCGTGCATCTGCTGGAGAATCTGCGGCTGAACGAGCTCGCCCAGGCCGGGCAGGGCGAATTCGCCTTCGTGATGCAGCCCCTGAAGGTGAAGGGCGGCACTGGCAGCACGGTCGCGCCCACGGCGATCCTCTAGCGCAGATCCCGATCAGGTGGACTCACCCGATCGGGTGAAGATGCGCGCCGGGGAATCCCTGGAGCCGGTTCCGACCTGCCGGAACCGGCTCCGGCACAGCTCCCGATCCGGCGCCCCCCCTGATCGGGGGCCGCGCTATCGGCCCGCCTGCCGCAGCTGCGCCGCGAAGGCCTCGAGGAACTCGCGCGCCACCGCGGAGAGGCCGCGATGCGTCGCCCAGACGGCGGCGATCGAGAAGGTGACCGGCGGCTCGAAGGGCCGCACCACTAGGCCCGTGCCCTCGTACTCGCGCGCCGTGAAGATGTCGGCGATGCCGACCGCCGCCCCCGAGGCGACGATGCCGCACAGGATCTCCGAGAGCGGCGTCTCGATCCTCAGCCGGCGCCGTACCCCGGCCGCGGCGAACACCGCGTCGATCTGGTGGCGCGACGACGCGCCCGGGCTCAGCGAGACGAAGTCCTCCTCGGCGAAGTCCTGCGGCCCGAGACGCCGGCGGCGCGCCAGGCGATGCCCGGACGGGACGACGGCGACCATGCGCGTCTCGAGCAGAGGGCGCGCGGTGACGGCGGGATGATGGAGCGCCGAGGCGGCGAAGCCGAGATCGCACTGGCCGGACGCAACCCAGTCCAGCACCAGGTGCGACAGCAGGCCGTAGACGCCGAGATCGAGCTTGGGCCGGTCGACCAGGAACTGTCCGACGAAACGCGGCAGGAACCCGTTGGCGAGCGCGGGCAGGGCGGCGATCCGCAGCACGCCGGCGCGGCGCGAGCGGAGCTCCGCCGCCGCGGCCGCGATGCGGTCGAGCCCGACGAAGGACCGCTCGACCTCGTTGTAGAGCGACATCGCCTCGGGGGTCGGTACGAGGCGGCTGCCGCGCCGTTCGAACAGCACGAGGCCGAGCCCGTCCTGCAGGCTGCGCAGCAGGCGGCTCACGGCCGGCTGCGTCACCTTCATCATCTCGGCGGCGCGCACGGTCGAGCCGGTCAGCATCAGGGCACGGAACGCCTCGACCTGGCGCGGGTTGAGCGGCATGGCTCCCGTATAACATCACGGCATCGACTTGGCCGGAATCGGAATTTGACGTATGGGCCGGGCCTGACGATCCTGGCCCCGCGCCCACCGCAACGATCGGGTGCGAGGAACGGGAAAGGGAGACGGTCGGGATGATCACCAACCTGCGTGGCCTGCTGCTCGCCGGCGCGATCGGCCTCGCGGCCGCGGCGCCAGCCGCCGCCCAGCAGACCTTCTACGTCGCCGGCTACGGCGGCAGCTTCGAACAGACCATGCGCAAGGAGGTCATTCCCTCCTTCGAGGCGCGCCACAACGTCCGCGTCGAGTACGTCGCCGGCAACAGCACCGACACGCTCGCCAAGCTCCAGGCCCAGCGCGCCAACCAGCAGATCGACGTCGCCTTCATGGACGACGGCCCGATGTACATGGCGATCCAGCTCGGCTTCTGCGCGCCGATCTCCTCGCTGCCGGCCGACGACATCGTCCCCGCCGCGCGCTTCCCGGGCGACCGCGCGGTCGGCGTCGGCATCGTCGGCACGGGGCTGATGTACAACACACAGTACTTCAGGGAGCGCGGCTGGGCGCCGCCGACCTCCTGGAACGATCTCGCCGATTCGAAGTATCGCGGCCTGATCGTTATCCCGCCGATCAACAACACCTACGGGCTGCACACGCTGGTGATGTTCGCGCGCATGGCCGGCGGCGGCGAGGCGAACATCGAGCCCGGCTTCAAGGCGATGAAGGAGCGCGTCAATCCGAACGTGCTCGCCTACGAGCCCTCGCCCGGCAAGATGACCGAGCTCTTCCAGTCCGGCCAGGCCGCGCTCGCGGTCTGGGGCACCGGCCGGGTGGCATCCTTCGCCGCGACCGGCTTCCCGGTCGATTTCGTCTATCCGAAGGAGGGCACGGTGACGCTGCTCGCGGCGATCTGCCCGATCGCCAAGGCCAACGCCACGCCGCTCGCGCAGGAGTTCGTCCGCGCGGTGGTGCAGCCCGACCTGCAGGCCCTGCTCGCGCGCGAATACGGCTACGGGCCGGTGAACCGGCGCGCGCCGGTCGATCCCGCGGCGATGCCGATGGCGCCCGTGGGCGAGCGGGCGGCGAAGCTGATCAACGTCGACTGGGACGTCATCAACCAGAACCGCGACGCCTGGACGCGGCGCTGGAACCGCGAGGTCGAGCGCTGATCCCCGACGGCATCGGCGGCGGCCTCGCGCCGCCGCCGGGCTGACCCCACCGCCATGGCATTCCTCGCGCTCGAGGGCCTGACCAAGCGGTTCGGCCCCTATCTCGCGGTCGACGGGCTCGAGCTCACGGTCGGCCAGGGCGAGTTCGTCTCGCTGCTCGGCCCCTCGGGCTGCGGCAAGACGACCACGCTGCAGATGATCGCCGGATTCGTCGAGCCCTCCGCGGGGCGGATCCTGCTCGGCGGCCAGGATCTCGCCGGGGTCGCGCCGAACCGGCGGGGCCTGGGCATCGTGTTCCAGTCCTACGCGCTCTTCCCGCACATGACCGCGGCCGAGAACGTCGCCTTCGGCCTCGAGATGCGGCGCGTGCCGCGGGCCGAGCGCGAGGCGCGCGTGCGCGAGGCCCTCGCTCTGGTCGGTCTCGCCGGCTTCGAGGACCGCTTCCCGCGCCGCCTCTCGGGCGGGCAGCAGCAGCGCGTGGCGCTGGCCCGCGCGCTGGTGATCCGCCCCGAGATCCTGCTGCTCGACGAGCCGCTGTCCAATCTCGACGCCAAGCTGCGCGAGGAGATGCAGATCGAGCTGCGCCAGATCCAGCGCCGCCTCGGCACCACGACGGTGCTGGTGACGCACGACCAGGGCGAGGCGATGGCGCTGTCCGACCGGATCGCGGTGATGAACCGGGGCCGCATCGAGCAGGTGGCGCCGCCGCACGAGGCCTATGAACGCCCCGCGACACCCTTCGTCGCGAGCTTCCTCGGCAAGACCAACCTCCTCGCCGGCCTGGTGCGCGACGGCGCGGACGGCCCGGTCTTCGTGCTCGACGGCTTCGCCCTGCCCGCACACGGGGCGGCGCCCGGGCCGGCCATCGCGACCGTCCGGCCGGAGCGGATCGCGTTCGCCGACGCGGGCGCCGGACTCGCCGGCACCGTGGCCGCGCGCGTGTTCCAGGGCAGCCACTGGATGCTCTCGGTCGAGACCGCCGCCGGCACCGTGCTCGTGATCCGCCAGAACACCGGCGCGGAGATGCCGCGCGAGGGCGCGGCCGTCGGGCTCACCTGGTCGCCGCAGGACATGGCGGTGCGGCGGGCGGAGCCATGATCGCGCGCCGCGTCGTACCCTGGCTGCTGGTCGGCCCCGCGCTCCTGCTGTTCGTCGCCGTGGTGCTGATCCCGATCGCGATGACGCTGCTGCTCTCGTTCCACCGCTGGGGCCAGTTCACCGGCATCGAGACGGTGATCGTGCTCGACAACTGGCGCGAGGTGATCGAGGACCCCTACTTCGCCGAGATGTTCCTGCGCACCTTCCGCATCGCCGTGCTGGTGACGGTCGCGGCGGCGCTGATCGGCGCGCCCGAGGCCTATGTGCTGCACCGGATGCGCAGCCCCTGGAAGGGCATCTTCCTGCTGATCGTGCTGGGGCCGCTCCTGATCTCGGTGGTCGCGCGCACGCTCGGCTGGGCGCTCCTGTTCGGCGGCGAGACCGCGCTCGTCAACATCGTCCTCCTCCGCCTCGGCCTCGTCGCCGAGCCGGTCAGGTTCATGTTCACCGAGACCGGCGTCGTGATCGCGCTCACCCACGTGCTGGTGCCCTTCATGGTGCTCGCGGTCTGGGCGTCCTTGCAGCGGATGGATCCGCGCGTGGACGACGCCGCCGTCTCGCTCGGCGCGGGCCGGGCGACCGTGCTGTGGCGGATCGTGCTGCCGCAGGCGATCCCCGGCATCCTCGGCGGCGCGATCATCGTCTTCGCGCTCGCCGCCTCGGCCTTCGCCACCCCGGCGATCATCGGCGGGCGGCGGCTGAAGGTCGCCTCCACCCTCGCCTATGACGAGTTCCTGAACACGCTGAACTGGCCGCTCGGCGCGGCCGTGGCGGTGCTGCTGCTGGTGGCGCTCGCCGCGATCATCGTCGCCGCCAACCGGCTGGTGGAACGGCGCTTCGCGCAGGTGTTCGAATGAACCGCAACGGCTGGATCGCGCTCACCTTCCACGCGCTGTTCATCGTCTTCATCCTCGCGCCGATCGTGGTCGTCTGCGTGGTCGCCTTCACGCCCGAGGGCTTCCTCTCCTACCCGACCCACACCTGGTCGCTGCGCTGGTTCCGCGCGATCGCGCGCTATCCCGAGTTCGTCGACGCGTTCTTCGCCAGCCTCTGGCTCGGCCTGCTCTCCTCGGCGATCGCGGTGGCGCTGTCGGTGCCGGCGGCACTCGCGATCGCGCGTCACCGCTTCCCCGGCCGCGAGGCGATCACCGCGCTGTTCCTCTCGCCGCTGATGATCCCGCACGTGGTGCTGGGCATCGCCTTCCTCCGCTTCTTCACCGAGATCGGCCTGGGCGGCACCTTCGCCGGGCTGGTGATCAGCCACGTCGTGATCGTGCTGCCCTTCGCGCTCCGCCTCGTGCTCGCCTCCGCCGCAGGGATGGACCGGGCGATCGAGAACGCCGCGGTCTCGCTCGGCGCCTCGGGCCTCACGACCTTCCGGCGCATCACCCTGCCGCTGATCGCGCCCGGGGTGGCGAGCGGCTGGGCGCTCGCCTTCATCCAGAGCTTCGACGAGGTCACGATGACCGTGTTCATCGCCGCGCCCGGCACGACCACGCTGCCGGTGCGGATGTTCCTCTACATCCAGGACAACATCGATCCGCTCGTCACCTCGGTCTCGGCCGCCGTGATCGCCCTGACCGTCCTCTTCCTGATCGTGCTCGACCGGCTCTACGGCATCGAGCGCCTGCTCGCCGGCCGGGCGGTGGGGCAGGACGACCGATGACGGCGCAGGTCTATGACGCCGCCGTGGTGGGCGGCGGCCTGGTCGGCTCGGCGATCGCCTGGGGCCTGACGCGCCAGGGCCTCGCGGTGGCGCTGCTCGACGAGGGCGACGTCGCCTTCCGCGCGAGCCGCGGCAACTTCGCGCTCGTCTGGGTGCAGGGCAAGGGCGACGGCCAGCCGGCGTATACGCGCTGGACCCGCTTCTCCGCCGCCGAGTGGCCGCGCCTGCGCGACGCGCTCGGCGAGGCGACCGGGATCGAGACGGAGCTGCACCAGCCGGGCGGCGTGCATCTCTGCTTCAGCGACGCCGAGATCGAGGAGCGCCTTGCGCTGCTCGAGCGGCTGCGCCAGGGCGCGGGCAACCACGGCTACGAGTACCGGCTGATCCAAGGAAGCGAGCTCGCCGACATGCTGCCGGGGATCGGCCCGAAGGTGATCGGCGCGACCTGGACGCCCTATGACGGCCACGTCAACTCGCTGAAGCTGCTGCACGCGCTGCACCGCGCCTTCGTCTCGGCCGGCGGGCGCTACTTGCCCAACGCCAGGATCGCCGCCGCGACCGCCCGGCCGCACGACTTCCGGCTCGGCACGCCCTCGGGCGAGATCCTCGCCTCGCGCGTCGTCCTCGCCGCCGGGCTCGGCAACCGCGCCCTCGCGCCGCTGTTCGGCCTCGCCGCGCCGGTGGTGCCGAACAAGGGCCAGGTCCTGGTGACCGAGCGCGCGCGCCAGATCCTGCCGCTGCCGACGACCTTCATCCGCCAGACCGGCGAGGGCACGATCATGCTCGGGGATTCGAAGGAGGACGCGGGCTTCGACCTCAGCCAGAGCCCCGACGTGATGGCGACCATCGCCGCGCGCGCGGTCGCCTCCTTCCCCTGGCTCGCCGATCTGAACATCGTGCGCGCCTGGTCGGCGCTGCGTGTGATGTCGGCCGACGGGTTCCCGATCTACGAGCAGTCCCGCACCTGCCCGGGCGCCTTCGTCGCCAACTGCCACTCGGGGGTGACGCTCGCCGCCGCCCATGCCTTCGCCCTCGCGCCGATGATCGCCGAAGGAGAACTCGATCCGATGCTCGCCCCCTTCACCGCCGCCCGCTTCGATGTTCCGGCTGCGGCCTGAGGCGCGCGCGACCGTGCGCGTGAGCGTGGACGGCCGCGAGGTCGCGCTGCCCGAGGGCGCCTCGGCCGCCGCCGCGGTGCTCGCCGCAGGGCTGGCCGCGATCCGCGAGACGCCGGTGAGCGGTGCGAAGCGCCTGCCCTACTGCATGATGGGCGTCTGCTTCGACTGCCTCGCCGAGATCGATGGCGTGCCGAACCGCCAGGCCTGCATGGTGGAGGTGCGCGAGGGCATGACGATCAGGCCGCAGCGCGGCGCACGCGCGATCGAGACCGACGCGGAATGACGGATCGGGTCGATCTCGCCGTCGTCGGCGCCGGCCCGGCCGGGCTCGCGGCGGCGCTGGAGGCGGACCGGCTCGGCCTCGCGGTCGCGCTGATCGACGAGCAGCCCGCCCCGGGCGGGCAGATCTGGCGTGGGGTCGAGCGCGCGCAGGCGGCCGCGACGCTGGGCGGGGACTACCTTGCCGGCCGGGCGGAGGCGGCGCGGCTCCGCGCAAGCCGCGTCCGCTACCTGCCGAGTACGACGCTCTGGCATCTCGATCCGGACGGGGAACTGTCGCTCGCGCATGGCGGCCGGACCGCGCGGCTCGCGGCGCGGCGCGTCGTCCTCGCGACCGGGGCGCTGGAGCGGCCGGTGCCGATCCCGGGCTGGACCCTGCCCGGCGTGATGACCGCCGGCGCGGCGCAGATCCTGCTCAAGACCGCCGCCGCGGTGCCGGCGGGGCCGACCGTGCTGGCCGGCCAGGGACCGCTGCTCTGGCTGGTCGCGCAGCAGCTCGCCGCGGCCGGCGCGCCCCCCGCGGCGATCCTGGAGACGCGCCGCACCGGCACGACCGCGGCCGCGCTCGCGCATCTGCCGGGGCTGTGGCGCGGCCGCGCCTGGGTGATGAAGGGGCTGGCGATGATGCGCGCGGTCGCGCGTGCCGGCGTGCCGGTGATCCGCGGCGTGCGCGGCCTGCGCGCCGAGGGGACCGATCGCCTCGAGCGCGTGGTGTGGGACGGCGGCAGCCGCGCCGCGGCGACGCTGCTCCTGCACGAGGGCGTGATCCCGAACGTGCAGGTCCCGCTCGCGCTCGGCCTCGCGCATGACTGGGACGAGGCGCAGCTCTGCTGGCGCCCGCGCATCGACCCGTTCGGCGCGAGCTCGGCCGAGCGGATCGCGATCGCCGGCGACGGCGCGGGGATCGGCGGTTGGCAGGCCGCGCGCGCGCTCGGCCGGCTTGCCG
>NZ_VIKA01000126.1 GCF_006704265.1 Elioraea sp. Yellowstone
AGCCCGCCTACGCCCGCTCCTGACCGCCCCGGGCTCCGGAGCGCTCCCGCCGCCGATGCCCCCCGCCCCCGCCCCGGCCCTCGCGCTGCTGGCGGGGGCCGTCGCCCTCGCCGCCTGCGCCGGCTCTCAACCCGAACGCGAGCAGGCAATGGCCGAGCACGCGCTGCGGCACATGGCCGCCGCCCGAGCGGGGCTGGAGGCGATGCGGCGCGGCGTGCCCGCCCATGCGGTCGCTCCCCGCCCGATCGTGCCGGCCGCGGCGCGCACCGGTGCCGTGCGCTCGCCGCGTTCGGCGGGCGACCTCGCCGGGCTGACCGAGGGCGAACTGCGTGCGGTGATGGGCGAGCCCGACCTGGTGCGGGCGGAAGGCGAGGTGCAGGCCTGGCTCTATCGCGGCCCGGCCTGCCTGCTCGACGTGTTCCTTGAAGGCGGGGCCGAGCCCCGCGTGATGCTGGCGACCGCGCGCGCCGCCGGGCTCGACCGCGTGCCGGAGGAGGTCTGCCTGCGCGCCCTCTCGCGCGCCCGCGCCACGCTGTGGTGAGGCGAGGACCCTGGAGCGGTTTCCACACGAGCGGAAACCGCTCCGACCTGTCCTTGCGAGCATCTTCGCGCATACGGCCGATTCCAGCCGCATGCGATCTGCTCTAGGCCAGCGCGTAGTCCGCTTCCGCGGTGTAGTGCGCCTGGTCGCGCGCGAGGTGCGACGAGAACAGCGTGAACCGCTCGACCGGCACGGGGGCGGCGCGGAACAGGCCGTGCGCGCGCAGGAACTCGCCGAGCTTCACCGGGTCGGGGTTGTCGAGCCGGGCGAGGGTGACGTGGGGCGTGAAGCGCCGCCGCTCGGGCGCGCAGCCCGCGCGCACCACGGCGCTCTCGATCTTCGCGCGCAGGTGCTCGAGCGCGGGGTTCCGCTCCACCCCCACCCAGAGCGCGCTCGCCCGGCCGCGCGCCTCGAAAGCGCCCACCCCGGCGAGCGTCAGCGCGAAGCCGCGCGCGGTGATGCCCGAGAGGCTCGCATCGATGTCGTCGGCGCGGCCGTTGTCCACCTCGCCGATGAAGCGCAGCGTCAGGTGGTAGTTCTCGGGCGGCACCCATTTCGCGCCGCCGAAGCGATGCGTGACCATGAGCCGGAGCCGTTCGCGCAGCTCCGCCGGCAGGGCCAGGGCGACGAAGAGACGCACCACGTCACGACCTCGCCTTCTCGATCAGCCGCTCCACCGCCGGCAGGATGCGCTCCACCATCACGGCGACCCCGCGCGCGTTGGGATGGATCCCGTCCGGCTGGTTGAGCGCGGGCTCGGCCGCCACGCCGTCGAGGAAGAACGGATAGAACACCACGTCGTGCGCGCGCGCGAGCCGCTCGTAGGCGTCGCGGAACGCCGCGCCGTATTCCGCGCCGAGATTGGGCGGGGCGAGCATGCCGGCCAGCAGCACCGGGATGTTCCGTGCCGCGAGCCGGGTCAGGATCGCGTCGAGATTGGCGTAGGTCGCCGCCGGGTCGATCGCGCGCAGACCGTCATTGCCGCCGAGCGCCACGATCGCCGCGTCCGGTGTCTCGGCGAGCGCCCAGTCGAGGCGCGCGAGCCCGCCGGCGGTGGTGTCGCCCGACACGCCCCCGTCCAGGACCCGGGCCGGGATGCCCCTGGCCCTGAGCGCCGCCTCGAGCTGCGCCACGAACCCCTCGCCGCGCGCCAGGCCGTAGCCTGCGACCAGGCTGTCGCCGAGGGCGAGAATGCGGATCTCGCGCCCCTGGGCCTGGACTGACATGGGCGTGAGAAGCACGCCGGCGGCGAGCGCGAGCGCTTTCCGCCGGAGGAGGACCGGGCCATATCGGCGGGGATCGCTGGAGGACAGTCCCGACATGGATGCCATGGTTCCCCCCGCCGCAGCGGGCGGCGACGGTCTGATCGAGGTGCGCGACCTGGAATTCACGGTGGCCTCGCAGGCCGGCAAGGTCAACATCCTGCGCGGCATCACCCTGTCGGTGACGCAGGGCGAGGCGGTCGGCGTGGTCGGGCCATCGGGCTCGGGCAAGTCGACGCTGATGATGCTGCTGGGCGGGCTCGACCGGCCCACCGCGGGCAGCGTGCGGGTCGCCGGGCACGATCTCGGCGCGATGGACGAGGACGCGCTGGCGCGCTTCCGGCGCGACCATGTCGGCATCGTGTTCCAGTCCTTCCATCTCGTGCCGACCATGACGGCCGAGGAGAACGTGGCGATCCCGCTCGAGTTCGCCGGACGGCGCGACGCCTTCACGCGCGCGCGCGCGGCGCTGGAGACCGTGGGCCTCGGCCACCGGCTGCGCCACTACCCCGCCCAGCTCTCGGGCGGCGAACAGCAGCGCGTCGCCATCGCGCGCGCCTTCGTCGCCGAGCCCGCACTCCTGCTCGCCGACGAGCCCACCGGCAACCTCGACCAGGCGACGGGATCGGCGGTGATCGAGCTGATGTTCGGCCTGCGCGCGCGCCACGGCACCACGCTCGTGCTGATCACCCATGACCCGGCGCTCGCCGCGCGCTGCGGGCGGATCGTCTCGCTCGCCGACGGGCGCGTGGTCGCCGACCGGCCGGTGCTCGCCGAGGCCGCCTGATGGAGGGCACGCTCGCCCGGCCGCTCCGCGCTTCGGTCGCCGGCGCGGAGGCGCCGGTCCTCGCCACGGCCTGGCGCCTCGCGCTCCGGGAGCTGCGCGGCGGCACGCGGGGCCTGCGCATCGTCATCGCCTGCCTCGCCCTCGGGGTCGCGGCGATCGCCGGCGTCGGCACGCTGACGAGCGCGGTGGTGGAAGGGATGCGCGCGGACGGGCGGCGCATCCTGGGCGGCGATCTCGAGGTCTCGGTCGGCTACCGGGAAATGCCACAGGCCGCGCGCGACTGGATCGAGGCGCGCGGCGGACGCGTGGCCGAGGTGGTCGAGATGCGCTCGATGCTGGTGGTCGAGGACGGTGCGCGCGACCGCATGCTGGTGGAGCTGAAGGCGGTCGGCCCGGCCTATCCGCTCTATGGCACCGCGCGGGTCGAGGGGACGGCCGATCTTGCCGAGGCGCTCGCGGCGCGCGACGGTCTGCCCGGGCTCGCCGCCGAGCCTGTGGTGGCGGACCGGCTCGGCCTCAGGCCGGGCGCGCGGGTCCGCCTCGGCGACGCCGTCTTCCGCTTCGCCGGCGCCATCCTCGAGGAGCCGGACCGGGTGGCGCGGCCGACCGTGTTCGGCCCGCGCGTGATGATCGCGCGCGATGCGCTCGCCGCGACGCGGCTGGTCCAGCCCGGCAGCCTGGTGCGCTACGAGTATCGCGTGCGCCTGCCCGAGGGCGCGGATGTCCGGGGCTTCATCGCCGGCCTGCGGGCGGCCTTCCCCGACGGCGGCTGGCGCATCCGCACCGCGGACGAGGCCGCACCGGGCGTGATCCGCTTCGTCGAGCAGACCTCGCTGTTCCTGACGCTTGCGGGGCTCACCGCGCTGCTGGTGGGCGGCATCGGCGTCGCCAACGGCGTGCGCGCCTGGCTGGCGTCGCGCCGGCAGACCATCGCCACGCTGAAATGCCTCGGCGCGCCGGCCGGGGTGATCTTCGCCACCTACACGCTCCAGCTCGGCGCGATCGCCGCCCTCGGCATCGCCCTCGGGCTCGCCGCCGGCCTCGGCATCCCCTCGCTCGCCGCCCTGCTGCTCGCCGATGTGCTGCCGGTGCCGCCGCGGCTCGGCATCTATCCGCTGCCGCTCGCGCTCGCAGCCGCCTTCGGGCTGCTCACCGCCGCGACCTTCGCGCTCTGGCCGCTCGCGCGGGCACGCGCGGTCCCTGCGATCGCGCTGTTCCGCGAGGGCCTGGGCGAGCGGCGCACGCCGCCGCGCCGCTCCCTGGTCGCCGCCAACGCCGCGCTCGCCATGGCGCTGGTCGGACTGACGGTGGCGGTGGCGCAGGATCGCGTCTTCGCCGCCTGGTTCTGCGCCGCCGCCGCCGTCACGCTCGGGCTGTTCCGGCTCGGCGGCTGGGCGGTGCAGCGGGCAGCCGCCGCGGCACCGCGGCACCTGCCGCCGGCGCTCAGGCTGGGCTTCGCCAACCTGCACCGTCCGGGCTCGGCAAGCGCGCTGATGCTGGTCTCGCTCGGCCTCGGCCTCTCGACCCTCGCCTCGGTGGCGATGATCCAGGGCAATCTCCAGCGCCAGGTGGTCGAGCGGATCCCGGAGCGGGCGCCGGCATTCTTCTTCATCGACATCCAGAACGACCAGGTCGGGCGGTTCGAGGCGGTCGCCGGCGCCATCCCGGGTGTGGGCGAGATCGCCCGCGTGCCGTCCTTGCGCGCACGCATCGTGGCCGTGAACGGCGTCCCGGCCGAACAGGTGCGGACCACCGAGGACACCGCCTGGGCGCTGCGCGGCGACCGCGGACTGACCTATGCCGCGACGCCGCCCGAGGGCACGCGCCTGGTGGCCGGGTCCTGGTGGCCCCCCGAGTATCGCGGCGAGCCTCTGGTGTCGTTCGACGCCACTCTCGCGCGCGGCTGGGGAATCGGCGTGGGCGACCGGCTGACCGTCAACGTGCTCGGCCGCGACATCGAACTGCGCATCGCCAGCCTGCGGGTGATCGACTGGCGCAGCCTCGGGCTGAACTTCACCCTGATCGCCTCGCCCGGCCTCCTGGAGGCGGCACCGCACACGCACATCGCCACGGTTCAGGCCGCACCGGAAGCCGAGGCGCCGCTCCTGCGCGCGGTCACCGACGCGCTGCCGAACGTCTCGGCGATCCGGGTGCGCGACGCGCTCGAGGCGGTGAACGCCCTGCTCGGGCGGATCGGCGACGCGCTCTCCTCGACCGGCGGGGTGACGCTGCTTTCCGGCGCGCTGGTGCTGGCAGGCGCGATCGCGGCCGGACGGCGCCAGCGCATCCGCGACGCGGTGGTGCTGAAGACCCTGGGCGCGACCCGGCGACAGATCCTCGCCGCCTATCTGGTGGAGTTCGGCGTGCTCGGCACCGCCGCCGGGCTGCTCGCCGCCGCCGTCGGCTCGGCCGCGTCCTGGGCGGTGACCACCCACGTGATGCGGTCGGACTGGGCGTTCCTGCCGGGCACGCTCGGCGTGACCATCCTCGCCTGCGTGGCGCTGACGGTGGCCTTCGGCTGGCTCGGCACCGCGGCGGCGCTGCGCGCGAAGCCGGCGCCGCTGCTGCGGACGGAGTAGGCCGGGCACCGCCCCGCGCTGTTGCCGATTTCATTTGATTCCGGCAGCTGCCGGCCCATATTCGGAAGCGAAACCGCCAACCTAGGGAGGTTGCCTCAACCCATGTCCTGGAGTCCGGAAACCCGCGCCTATGGCGCAACGCAGACGGTTCCGTCCGCCGGCGTGGACGCCGCGCGGCTGGACACCGGCCTGCGGAAGTACATGCTCGGCGTCTACAACTACATGGCGTCGGGCCTGCTGCTGACCGGCATCATCGCGCTCCTGTTCGCGACCACGCCGGCGCTCCTGCAGCTGCTCTACGCCCCGGTGCAGACGCCGGCGGGCGTCGTCGTCAGGCCGACCATCCTCGCCTGGGTGGCGATGCTGAGCCCGCTCGCCTTCGTCCTCGTGCTCAGCTTCGGCATCAACCGGCTGTCCAAGACGGCTGCGCAGGCGCTGTTCTGGGCCTTCTCGGCAGCGATGGGCCTCAGCCTGACGAACATCTTCCTGGTGTTCACCGGCGAGAGCATCGCGCGCGTGTTCTTCATCACCGCCGGCACCTTCGCGGCGATGAGCATCTACGGCTACACGACGCAGCGCGACCTCTCGAAGCTCGGCTCGTTCCTGATCATGGGCCTGATCGGGATCATCATCGCGAGCCTGGTGAACATCTTCCTCGGCTCCTCGGCGCTGCAGTTCGCGATCAGCGTGATCGGCGTGCTCGTGTTCGTGGGCCTCACCGCCTGGGACACGCAGCGGATCAAGACCGACTACATCCAGCACGCCTATGCCGAGGGCACGGAGGTGGCGGCGAAGCGGACGGTGATGGACGCGCTCGCGCTCTACCTCAACTTCATCAACCTGTTCACGCTGCTGCTGCAGCTCTTCGGCCAGCGCCAGGAGTGACGGCGGAGCCTGACCGGCGATGAGGGGCGGGCCCGGGGAGCGATCCCCGGGCCCGTTCCGCACTGGGCGGTCACGTCGGCACGCTCCCGGCCCTGACCGTCTCGGCCGGAGCGTTGCGCAGGCGCGAGGAGCGAAGCTCGCCCTTGCTCTCCAGGATCGGATGCGCGACCGCGGTCAGATGCGCGACGATCCGCTTGAGATCGCGCAGGATGTCGAGATGGAGGGAGGAGGTCTCGAGCGAGGCGAGGGTGCCCTCGCGGAGCCGGCGCAGGTGGCTCTCGGTCGCCTCGCGCTCGATCGCGCGCACCTGCTCCTTTGCCAGCACGAGCTGGCGTGCCATCTCGGGATCGCGCGTGACGAACACCGCGACCGCGAGCCGGAGCTGCTCGACCGCGAGCGTGTGCAGGCGCTTGATCTCGCTCCAGCCCTCCTCCGAGAAGGAAACGCGCAGCCTGTGCTTCTTGGCCGCGAGTTCGAGCAGCGTCTTGTCGATGATGTCGCCGACATGCTCGAGATTGGTGGTGAACAGGATCAGGTCGAAGGCCTGGCGCGACTGCGCGTCGGTGAGCGGCCCGCGCGTCAGCCGTGTCAGGTAGAGCTTGATCTCCTCCTGCATCCGGTCGACCTCGCTGTCGAGTCGCTTGATCGCCTCGCGCCGCGCCGCATGCGCCTGCTCGAAGGGCAGGATCGCCTCGCGCAGCATCACCTCCACCGTGTCGGCAAGCCGCATCACCTCGCGCGTCGCGCCCGAGAGCGCGACGTTCGGGCGGTCGAGCGCCGCATCGTCGAGATGGCCGATCTTCTGCTCGCCCGGCGCGGGCATCGGATCGGGCATGAGGCGCCGCAGGAACCGCGCCGCCGGGCCGGTGAGCGGCAGGAACAGCGCGGCGAGCAGAAGGTTGAAGAGCGTGTGCGCGTTCGCGGTCTGGCGCGCGACATCGGCGTCCACCAGCGCGAGCAGCGCCGCGGCGTGATCGACCAACGGCAGGGCGGCGAGCGCCCCGGCCGTGCGGAACATCAGGTTGCCGACCAGCATGCGCCGCACCGGCGGCGCGGCGCGCAGGTTCACCCCGAGCGGGATGAAACCCGAGCCGACATTGGCGCCCAGCACGAGCGTGAAGGCGAGGCCCGCCTCCAGCACCCCGCCCAAGGCCAGCGAGATGAACAGCAGCACCGCGGCGACCGAGGAGTGCACGAGCCAGGTCAGGGCCGCCGCGATGCCCAGCGCGAGCAGGGGCTCGCCGCCGAGATGCGCCAGCACCTCGATCAGGAGCCAGTTCTCGCGCAGCGGCGCGGAGGCCGTGACGATCATGCCGAGGGCGAGCACCACGAGCCCGAGCCCGATCGCGACCCGCCCGACCTGGCGCGCGATCGCGTTCTTGGAGACCATGAAGACGATCGTGCCGGCGAGCAGGAGCACCGGCACCGCCGGCCGCGGATCGAAGGACATCGCCTGCACCACCAGCGTCGAGCCGATATCGGCACCGAGCAGCACAGCGAGCGCGGGCGCGAGCGCGATCAGCCCGCGCTCGGCGAAGGAGGTCAGCAGCAGGGCGGCGGCGGTCGAGCTCTGCAGCGTGGCGGCGGTGGCGATGCCGGCGCCGCAGGCGGCCAGGCGATGGCGGGTGGCCCGCGCGATCAGGCCGCGCAACCGCTCGCCGAAGGCGCGAAGGATCCCCGTGCGCACCATGCGGGTGGCCCAGATCAGCAGGGCGACACCGCCGAGCAGGTTCAACAGCAGCATCTGCCCCGACATCGGGCCTCGTCCTCTCGCCGATCCTGGAAGTATATGACAGTTCGATGACGGCCTCGCCCCGGCAATGTCGCCACCGTCGGCTCAGGCCTCCAGCACCTCGAGCACCTCGCCGGTCGGCGCGAAGCAGGCGGCGACCAGCTTCCCGCCGAGCCCGCAGCCGGCATCCAGCGTGACGCCGAAGCCCTGCTCCACCGGCCCGTCGGCGCGCCGGCAGAAGCCGCGCACCAGTCGCGCGAAGCCGCCCCAGCCGCGCATCTCGCCGTCCTCGCCCGCGATGCCCGCGGCGGCACGCTCGAAGCCCAGGTCGTCCCACCAGAACGCGTCGCCCTGTGCGTCGAAGGGCCGGTCGGGGTTCACCCCGGCGGCGACGAAAAGCACGCCCGGCGCCTCGCCGGCGAGGTCCTGCGGCACGGTGAAGGCCGCCCGCTTGAGCGTGGTGAGCAGGCTCTCATGGCCGGGCCGGGCGCGGATCGCCGCCATCAGCCGTGCCGTCCAGCGCGCGCGCTCCAGCGGCCCCTGGCCGGCCGCACGCAGCCCCTCGGCGACCGTGATGCCGTAGGCGGCCAGGGTGGCGCCGATGCCGTGGTCGGCCATCCAGCGCACCGCCTCCACCGCGGTCGCGGGCCCCGGCGCATACTGCAGGCGCAAGAGCCGGTGCAGCATCTCCTCCTGCGCACCGCGCAGCAGCACCACGTCCTCGGGCTCGAAGCCCGGCCGGGCGAGCACGGCGCGGCGGAACACCAGGATCTCGTCGAGCGTGCCGGCGACGTCCGGGCCGATGCCGAGCACATTGCCGAGATAGACCAGCCGGTCGCCCAGCCAGACGCGCGTCTCGAGCGCCGCGTGCAGCGCGGAGAGCCGGGCGCGCTCGCCGCGCACGGCGGCGATCGCCCAGACGCGCCGGGCCGGCCAGAGCCGGGCGAAGCGGTCGGGGGTCGCGGTCTCGGGGCTCATCGGGCGCGATCATGCCCCGGCTCGCGCCGGGACGCGACCGCGCGCCTCAGGCCGCCTTCAGCATCGTGGCGAGCTTGGCCGCCGCGGTGGGCTTGTCGACCTGCTCGATGGCGGCGAGTTCGGCCGCCAGCCGGTCCATCGCCTGCTCGTAGATCTGCCGTTCGCTGAACGACTGGTCGGGCTGGCCGGCGTTGCGGTGCAGGTCGCGCACCACCTCGGCGATCGCGACCGGATCGCCCGAGTTGATCTTCGCCTCGTACTCCTGGGCACGCCGGCTCCACATCGTGCGCTTGACACGCGCACGGCCCTTCAGGGTCGAGAGCGCCATCTCGATCGCCTTGCGCGAGGAGAGCTTGCGCAGCCCCGCCGTCCTCGCCTTGGCCACCGGCACGCGGAGCACCATGCGGTTCTCCTCGAACTCGACCACGATCAGGGTGAGCTTGTGGCCGGCGATCTCCTCGGTGACGATGCCGGTGACGCGGCCGACGCCGTGCGTCGGATAAACGACGTGGTCGCCGACCTCGAACTCCGGCGGCGCGGCCGCAGCGGGTTGCGTCTCGGCGGCCGGCGCGGGCTTGGCCGCCGCCGGCTTCTTCGGCGCGGGCGCCGGCGGCGCAGCCTTCGCGTCGGCGCGGATCGCAACGGGCGCGGCATCGGAC
>NZ_VIKA01000127.1 GCF_006704265.1 Elioraea sp. Yellowstone
CCCCGCTCCCGCCGCGCCCGCCGCCGCGCCCGCCGCGGCCGAGGCCGCCGAGGCGGCCACGGTTCCGGGCGAGTCCGGCGTGGCGGCACAGACCATCCGCGTCTCGGTCGAGGTGCTCGAGGATCTGATGACGCTGGTGAGCGAGCTCGTGCTCGCGCGCAACCAGCTCCTGCAGCTCGCGCGCACCCAGGCGAACTCGCCCTTCACCGTGCCGCTGCAGCGGCTCAGCCACATCACCTCCGACCTCCAGGAGGGGGTGATGAAGACGCGCATGCAGCCGATCGGCAATGCCTGGAACAAGCTGCCCCGCCTGGTGCGCGACCTTGCGCGCGAGACCGGCAAGAAGATCGAGCTCGCCATGTTCGGCGCCGAGACCGAGCTCGACCGCCAGGTGCTCGAGTTCATCAAGGACCCGCTCACCCACATGGTGCGCAACTCCGCCGATCACGGGCTGGAGACGGCGGCCGAGCGGCGCGCCGCCGGCAAGCCCGAGACCGGGCGCATCACGCTGAACGCCTTCCACGAGGGCGGGCACATCATCATCGAGATCGCCGATGACGGGCGGGGGCTGAACACGAAGCGGATCGCCGAGAAGGCGGTCGCGCAGGGGCTCGCGACCGAGGCCGAGATCGCGCAGATGCCCGAGGCGGCGATCCACCAGTTCATCTTCCGCCCGGGCTTCTCCACCGCCGCGCAGGTCACCGCCGTGTCCGGCCGCGGCGTCGGCATGGACGTGGTCAAGACCAACATCGAGAAGATCGGCGGCACGATCGAGCTCGCCAGCCGCCAGGGCAGCGGCACGACCGTGACGATCAAGATCCCGCTCACGCTGGCGATCGTCTCGGCGCTGATCGTCGAATGCGCGGGCGAGCGCTTCGCCATCCCGCAGATCAGCGTGGTCGAGCTCGTGCGCACCGGCGGCGGATCGGAGACCGCGATCGAGCGCATCAACACCACGCCCGTGCTCAGGCTGCGCGACCGGCTGCTGCCGCTGGTACGGCTCTCGAGCCTGCTCGCGCTGGAGGAGGGCGAGCGCGCGGACGGGGCCGAGTCCTTCATCGTCGTCGCCAAGGTGGGGACCGAGAATTTCGGCCTGATCGTCGATCGCGTGTTCGACACCGAGGAGATCGTGGTCAAGCCGGTGGCACCCATCCTGCGCGACATCACGCTGTTCTCCGGCAACACCATCCTCGGCGACGGCAGCGTGATCATGATCCTCGATCCGAACGGGATCGCGCGCGCGGTCGGGATCGGTGCAGCGGGAGCCGAACGCGCCGCGCCGGTCGAGACGGCGCGCGCCGAGGCGGGCGGGTCGGCCGCACGCACCTCGCTCCTGCTGTTCCGCGCCGGCGGGCCGGAGCCGAAGGCGGTGCCGCTCGGATTGGTCGCGCGGCTCGAGGAGATCGCCGCCGACCGGATCGAACGCGCCGGGGCGCGCGCGATGGTGCAGTACCGCGGCCAGCTCATGCCGCTCGTGCCGATGGGGGTCGATCTCGACGATGCCGCGCGGCCGCGCCGGCCGGTGCTGGTGTTCAGCGACGCCGGCCGGAGCATGGGCCTCGTGGTCGACGAGATCCTCGACGTGGTCGAGGATGTGGTGAACATCCAGCTCGGCTCGGCGCGCCCGGGCATCCTCGGCAGCGCCGTGATCGCCGGCCGCGCGACCGAGATCATCGACACCGGTCACTGGCTGGCGCTCGCCGCCGAGGACTGGTTCGCCGCGCGCGGCGGCGGCCCGCAGGGCACGCGGCCGCATCTGCTCGTGATCGACGACAGCGCCTTCTTCCGCCACATGCTGGTGCCGGTGCTGACGGCCGCCGGCTACGAGGTGACGGCGGCCGAGACGGCGGATGCCGCCCTCCGGCTGCGCGAGCAGGGGCGGCGGTTCGACGCCATCGTGTCGGACATCGAGATGCCGGGGATGGACGGCTTCGCCTTCGCCCGCGCGGTGCGCGAGGATCCGCGCTGGGCGGGGCTGCCCCTGATCGCGCTGACCAGCCGGGTCGCCGAGGCCGACATCCATCGCGGCCGCGAGGCCGGCTTCACCGACTATGTCGCCAAGTTCGACCGAAGCGCGCTGCTCGCCGGCATCGCCCAGGTGCTGGCGGCCCGCCGCGAGACGGAGACCGTCTGAGATGAGCACCACGGCCGAGATCACCCGTCCGGGCCAGGCGTCGCGCGGCGCCAATGACGAGGCGCGCGACGTCTACGTCACCCTGGTCGTCGGCGGCCAGCTCTGCGGCATCCCGGTGCTCGCCGTGCGCGACATCCTGGGGCCGCAGGCGATCACGCGCATCCCGCTCGCCCCGCCCGAGGTGGCGGGCAGCCTGAACCTGCGCGGGCGGATCGTCACCGCGATCGACCTCAGGCGCCGGCTCGGCGTCGGCGCCGCCTCCTCCGCCTCGATGAGCGTGGTGGTCGAGCACCAGGGCGAGCTCTACAGCCTGCTCGTGGACAGTGTCGGCGAGGTGATGCGGCTCGAGGCGCAGGAGCGCGAGCGCAATCCACCCACCCTCGCGCCCGAGTGGCGCGGCTTCTCCGCCGGGATCTTCCGCCTCTCCGGCGAGCTCCTGGTGGTGCTCGACGTCGCCGCCGTGCTCGATCTCTGATGCCTCGCACCGCTTCGGGACAACGCCGATGAAGACCTTCCTGGTCGTGGACGACAGCCGCGTCGTGCGCAAGGTCGCGCGCCGCATCCTCGAGGGCTTCGGCTTCACGGTCGAGGAGGCCGAGGACGGCGCGCAGGCGCTCTCGGCCTGCCGGGCGCGGCTGCCCGACGCGATCCTGCTCGACTGGAACATGCCGGTGATGAACGGGCTCGAGTTCCTGCACGCGCTGCGCGGCGAGTTCGGCGCCGACAATCCGGCGGTGGTGTTCTGCACCACCGAGAACGAGCTCTCCCGCATCGAACAGGCGATCGAGGGGGGCGCGAACGAGTACATCATGAAGCCGTTCGACGCCGAGATCATCCAGTCGAAGCTCGCCCAGGTCGGCCTGCTCTGATGGTGCCTGCAGCGGCCGAATCGCCGCGCCCGGCGCCGGGCGAGGAGCGGATCCGCGTGGTCGTCTGCGACGACAGCGCGGTGATCCGCGGCCTGCTCGTGCGCCTGCTCTCGGCCGATCCCGCGCTCGCCGTGGTCGGCACGGCCGCGAACGGGCGCGACGCGCTCGCCCTGCAGGCGCGCGAACGGCCCGACGTCGTGGTGCTCGACATCGAGATGCCGGTGATGGACGGGCTTGCCGCGTTGCCGGACCTGCTGCGGGCCGACCCGGCCGTGCAGGTGGTGATGGCCTCGACGCTGACGACGCGCGGGGCGGATGTCACCCTCAGGGCGCTCCGGCTCGGCGCCGCCGACTACGTGCCGAAGCCGACCGCGGTCGGCGGCATCGCGGCGGGTGAGGGGTTCCGGCGCGAACTGGTCGAGAAGGTGAAGGCGCTCGGCCGCCTGGCGCTGCGCCGGCGCCGGCGCGCCCCGGCGCCCCCCCCACCGCGACCTGCGCCGCCGCTGCGCGCCGCGCCGCGCGTGATCGCGCCCGAGCTGGTCGCGATCGGCGCCTCGACCGGCGGACCGCAGGCGCTCTTCCAGGTGATGAAGGCGCTGGGCGGCGGCTTCCGCCTGCCGGTGCTGATCACCCAGCACATGCCTGCGACCTTCCTGCCGATCCTCGCCGAACACATCACCCGGCTCGGCGGTCTGCCCTGCGCGGAGGCGAAGGAGGGCGAGCGCATCGTGCCGGGCCGCGCCTATCTCGCACCGGGCGACCGCCACCTGACGGTGGCGGGCGACCGGCACGCGCCGCTGGTCGCGCTCTCCTCCGCCCCGCCCGAGAACTTCTGCCGCCCCGCGGTCGATCCGATGCTGCGCAGCGCCGCCGCCGTGCTGGGCGGGCGGGTGCTCGCCGTGATCCTGACCGGCATGGGCCATGACGGGCTCGCGGGCAGCCGCGCCGTCGTCGAGGCGGGCGGTGCGGTGATCGCGCAGGACGAGGCGAGCGCGGTCGTCTGGGGCATGCCCGGCGCGGTGGTGCAGGCCGGGCTCGCCGCCGCGGTCGCGCCGATCGAGGAGGTGGCGCCGCAGATCCTTGCCTTCACCCGAGCCGGAGGGGCCCCCGCATGAGCAGCGCCTCGTTCAGCCAGCTCGCCGAGTTCCTGCAGACGCGCTCCGGCCTCGTGCTGACGCCGGACAAGATGTACCTGGTCGAGACGCGGCTCGGCCCGCTGATGAAGCGCGAGGGCCTGCCCGACCTCTCGGCGCTGGTGGGGCGCGTGAAGGCGGCGCTCGCGGGGCCAATCGCCAACGAGGTCGTCGAGCTGATGACGACCAACGAGACGTTGTTCTTCCGCGACGGCAAGCCGTTCGAGCACCTGAAGGAGAAGGTCTGGCCGCGCCTCGGCGCCGCGCGCGGCCCCGCAGGCACGATCCGCGTCTGGTCGGCCGCCTGCAGCACCGGCCAGGAGGCCTATTCGGTGGCCATGTCGGCCCTCGACAACGCCGCCGCCTTGAACGGCTGCCGGGTCGAGATCCTCGGCACCGACATCGCGCGCGACGTGCTGAAGCGCGCCGAGCAGGGGCGCTACAGCCAGTTCGAGGTGCAGCGTGGCCTGCCGATCGCCGCGCTGATGAAACACTTCACCAAGGAGGGCAGCGACTGGCGGGTCAAGGACGCGCTTCGAGCGATGGTGCGCTGGCGCGAGTGGAACCTGCTGGACCCGCCGACGCCGCTCGGCCGCTTCGACGTGGTGTTCCTGCGCAACGTGCTGATCTACTTCGACCAGGCGACCAAGGCGCGCGTGCTGGACCAGGTCGCCTCGGTGATGGCGCCGGACGGGGTGCTCTATCTCGGCGGCGCCGAGACGGTGCTCGGCGTCACCACCCGCTTCGCCCCGATCGACGGGGTGCGCTCCGCCTACGGTCTCGCCTGAGCCGGGCCGGACGGCCCGGCCTCCCTCCCCAATCCGCGCAGCTCTTGCTACCGTCCCGGTCCGACGGGGCCACCGTCGTCACCGGGAGGGAGAGAGACCCATGCGCCATCTGCTGCTGGCGAGCGTCTTCGCGGTCGGGCTTGCCACCGCGGCCGATGCCAATACGTTCCGCTGGGCCAATGACGGCGACGTCAATTCGATGGATCCCTACGCGCGGAACGAGACCTTCCTGCTGACCTTCCTCGGCAATGTCTACGAGCCGCTGGTGCGCCGCGACCGCGAGCTGAAGGTCGAGCCGGCCCTGGCCGTGCGCTGGGAGCAGCCCAGCCCGACGGTGTGGCGCTTCCATCTGCGCCCGAACGTGCGCTTCCATGACGGCACGCCGTTCACCGCCGAGGACGTCGTGTTCTCGGTCGGCCGCGCCAAGGGCCCCGGCTCCAACGTCTCCACCAAGCTCGCCACCGTCACGCAGGCGCGCGTGGTCGATCCGCTCACGGTCGAGTTCGTCACCGCCCAGCCGAACCCGATCCTGCTCGAGGAGATCGCCGACTTCTTCATCATGTCGAAGACATGGGCCGAGGCGAACAACGCCGCGCAGGCGGCCGACCTGACCAGGCGCGAGGAGAACTTCGCCACGCGCAACGCCAACGGCACCGGCGCCTTCCGTCTGGTGCAGCGCGAGCCCGACCGGCGCACCGTCCTCGAGCCGAACCCGAACTGGTGGGACAAGGCCGAGCACAATCTGACGCGCGTCGAGTTCAACGTCATCGCCAACGACGCGACGCGCGTGGCCGCCCTGCTCTCGGGCGAGGTGGACATGGTCTACACCGTGCCGCCGCAGGACGTGGAGCGGATCCGCCGCACCGCGGGCTACACGATCCACCAGAAGGCCGAGCTGCGGACGATCTTCCTCGGCTTCGACCAGCACCGCGACCAGCTCCTGAAGTCGGACGTGCAGGGCAGGAACCCGTTCAAGGACGTGCGCGTGCGCCGCGCCTTCGCCCAGGCGATCGACGTCGAGGCGATCCGCTCGCGCGTGATGCGCGGCCAGTCGCGCCCCTCCTGGCTGATGGTGGGGCCCGGCATCAACGGGTTCGACGAGGATCTCGACAAGGCGCGCCCGCCGGTCGATGTCGATGCGGCGAAGAAGCTGCTGGCCGATGCCGGCTATCCGAACGGCTTCGGCGTGACGATGGACTGCCCGAACGACCGTTACGTCAACGACGAGGCGATCTGCCAGGCGGTCACCGCGATGCTCGCGCGCATCGGCGTGCGCGTGACGCTGAACGCGCAGACGCGCGCGCGCTACTTCGCCGAGATCCTGGGCCCCGGCTACAACACGAGCTTCTACCTGCTCGGCTGGACGCCCTCGACCTACGACGCGCACAACGCCCTGTTCAACCTGATGGCCACACGCCGGGGCAGCCAGGGCCAGTTCAATGTCGGCGGCTACTCGAACGCGCGCCTCGACGAGCTGACCGGCAAGATCGCCGTCGAGACCAACGCGGCCGAGCGCAACAGGATGATCGCCGAGGCCTTCCGGATCCATGCCGAGGAGGTCGGCCACGTGCCGCTGCACCAGCAGCAGGTGATCTGGGCGGCCAAGTCCTCGATCGAACTCGTCCAGCTCGCCGACAACTGGTTCCCGCTGCGCTTCGTGCGCGTGCGCTGAGCGGGCGGCGATCGGCAACCGGCGGCGGGGCCCTCGGGTCCCGCCGTCGTCTCGAGGAGGATGCATGGAACGGGTGGGCTTCATCGGCCTTGGCACGATGGGTGGGCCGATGGCGGCGAACCTGCGTCGCAAGCAGGTGCCGATGGTGGTGCACGACCTGCGCGCCGAGGCGACGGCGCGGCTGGTCGCGCTCGGCGCCGAGACCGCCGACGGCGTGGCGGCGGTCGCGCGCGCGGCCGATGTCGTGATCACGATGCTGCCCGGGCCGAAGGAGGTCGCCGCGACCATCGCCACGATCCTCTCCGAGGCGCGGCCGGGCATGCTGGTGATGGACATGTCCACGGTCGATCCCGAGACGACCGATGCCGCCGCCGCCGCGTGCCGCGCCAAGGAAGTGGCCTTCGTCGATGCGCCGGTGGGACGGCTCAGCCAGCATGCCGAGCGCGGCGAGAGCCTGTTCATGGTCGGCGCCGAGGCGGCGGACTTCGCGCGCGTGAGGCCTCTGCTCGAGGCGATGGGCACGACCATCCACCACTGCGGTGGGCCGGGTGCGGGGACGCGCACCAAGCTCGTGAACAACCTGATGACCGTCTGCCTGTGCGCGCTGAACGCCGAGGCGCTGACTCTCGCCTCCGCCTTCGGCCTCGATCTCGGCACGACGCTCGCGGTGCTGAACGGCACCACCGCGGCGAACGGGCAGCTCAGCGTCAACTATCCGAACAAGGCGCTCGCGGGTGATCTTTCGCCCGGCTTCATGATCGACCTCGCCCACAAGGACCTGAGCCTGATCCTGGCGGCGGGCAATGCCGCCAAGGTGCCGCTCGCGGCGACGGCGGCGATCCGCGAGCTCTACTCGATCGCGCGCGGCGCGGGGCGCGGGCGGCAGGACATGACGGCGGTGCTGGACACGCTCTGCGACCTCGCCGGGGTGAAGGCGCCGCGCCAGGCGCCCTTGCCCTGATCCCCAGCCGCGAGCGGACAGCGGAACCGGGCGTCGCCGCGTTCCCCCTTCCCGACGCGGCGGGAAGGTCAAAGACGGGGAGGCGGGCGCACCGCGGTCCGGCCCCCGGTGCGCGCCGCGATGGCGGGAGCGTGCTCATTCATACCGTCGGCAGCCAGAGCACGTCGTCGATTCTGGGCGCGCCGCAGGCCAGCATCGCCAGACGGTCGAAGCCGAGCGCGATCCCGGCGCAGGGCGGCAGGCCGTGCTCCAGCGCAGCGAGGAAATCCTCGTCCGGCGCGCGGTCCTCGCCGGTGGCGGCGAGGCGCTCGGCGCGCCAGGCGGCGAAGCGCGCGCGCTGCTCGACGGGATCGGTCAGCTCCTCATAGGCGTTCGCAAGTTCCAGTCCGGCCGCGAACAGCTCGAAGCGCAGCGCCACGCGCGGATCGGCCGGATCACGCCGCGCGAGCGCCGCCTCCGCGGCGGGCCAGTGCGTCAGGAAGGCCGGCACGTCCTGGCCGATCGCCGGCTCGATGCGGCCGAGGAGGAGGCGGAAGAAGAGGTCCTGCCAAGTCTCGCCCGGGCGCAGCTCCACCCGTGCCGCCGCCGCGAGTGCGGCCGCATCGCCCGCGCTCGCCAGCACATCGACGCCCACGAAGCGGTCGAACGCCTCGGCCACGGTGAGGCGCGCGAAGGGACGATCCGTCGGCACGACGCGCCCGCCGCGCCGCAGTCCCTCGGGGACGACCGCGCGCAGCAGCGCCTCGGTCTCGTCCATCAGCCCGGCCAGATCGAGCCCCGGCCGGTACCATTCCAGCATGGTGAACTCGGGCTGGTGATGCGGCCCCGCCTCGCCGTTGCGGAAGACGCGCGCGAACTGGAAGATCGGTCCCGCACCGCCGGCGAGCAGCTTCTTCATCGCGAATTCGGGGCTGAACTGCAGGAACAGCGGCCGCGCCTCCGCGCCGAGCTTCGCCGCATAGCGGGTCACGAAGGGATCGAGGTTCGGCTCCATGCCCGGGCAGGGCTGCAGCACCGGCGTCTCGACCTCCGCGTAGCCGCGCGCGGCGAGGAACTCCGCCACCTCGGCGCGCAGCCGGGCGCGCCGGCGCAGGAACGGCAGGCGCGCGGCGAGGCGTTCGGGATGCCAGGGCGGCGACATCGTCGCGCAGAAACCCTCCCGACGCGGCCGCGTCAACACGGCCTTAACCGGGCCACGCCTATGCCGTCCGCGTACGCTCTCGAGGCAGGGCCGCCCCATGCTCGCACGTCGCTTCGGCCGCATCCTCCTCGGCGCCGGCCTGCTCGGCGCCGCGGCCTATGCCTTCGCCCCCCATCTGACGAACCGGATCTCCACGGCCGCGGTGGTCAACAGCGAGCTGATCCGGATCGTCGCGCCGATCGACGGCCTGGCCGATCAGGGACTGCCGGCCCCCGGCACGGTGCTCGCCGCCGGGCAGGTCCGGCCGCTGGTGCGCCGGCTGGTGGCGGAGGAGCGCGAACTGCACCGCCTCGCGCATGACCTCGCGCTGGTACGCGCCCAGATCGCCGAGGCGCGACGGGGCCTCGACCTGCTGGACGGGCACGACGCGGCGCTCGCCGCCCGCGCCGCGGCTCATGCCCGGTCCGTGCGCGAACGGCTGGCCGCCGAACTGGCCGAGGCGCGCGCCGAGCATGCCGGCGCCGAGGCGGCGAT
>NZ_VIKA01000128.1 GCF_006704265.1 Elioraea sp. Yellowstone
CTTCCCGCCTGCGCCGCGCTCGGCGCCGCGACCGTCGGGCGGCGCCGCGGCCAGGTCTGGGAGCAGATCGACCTGCCGCGCGCGCTCGGGGGCGACTGGCTGCTCAGCCTCGGCAACACCGCGCCGCTCGCCGTGCGCGCCCGCCAGACCGTGGTGATCCACGACGCGGGCGCCTTCGACACGCCCGAGTCCTACGGCCTCGCCTTCCGCTCCTGGTACCGGGTGCTGCACCGCGCGCTCGCGCGGCTCGGCGCGCGCATCGTCACGGTCTCGTCCTTCTCGCGCGACCGGCTGGCCCTGCGGCTCGGCCTCGACCCCGGCCGTATCGCCGTGATCCCGGAGGGCGCGGAGCACATCCTGCGCGCGCCTGCGGATGCCTCGGTTCTCGATCGGAACGGCCTCGTGCCCGGCCGCTACGTGCTCGCGGTCGGCACGGGGGCGGCGCACAAGAACCTCGCCGCGCTCGGCGCCGCCGCCTCGTTGCTGCACGCGCGCGGCGTGCGGCTCGCGATCGCGGGGCGTGCCGATCCGGCCGTGTTCCGCGCTGCCGGCAGTGCCGCCGGGGCGGTCGCGCTCGGCCGCGTCAGCGACGCCGAACTGCGCGCGCTCTACGAGCATGCCGCCGCGCTTCTGTTCCCCTCGCGCTACGAGGGGTTCGGCCTGCCGCCGGTCGAGGCGATGGCCTGCGGCTGCCCGGTGGTCGCGGCGCGGGCGGGAGCGGTGCCGGAGACGGTGGGCGACGCGGCGCTGCTGTTCGAGCCCGAGGCGCCCGGGTCGCTCGTCGCGGCGCTGACGCGGCTGCTCGACCAGCCCGGCCTCGCCGAGGAGCTCGGCGCGCGCGGGCGGGCGCGCGCCGCCCGCTTCACCTGGCGCGCGGCCGCCGAGGCGCTGCGCGACGCATTGCCGGCGGATCTCCGATGAGGGTCGCGATCGTCCACGAATGGCTCGACACCTATGCGGGCTCCGAACGGGTGCTCGAGCAGATGCTCGCGGTCTGGCCGGAGGCGGACCTCTACGCGCTGTGCGACTTCCTCCCCGAAGCCGAGCGTGGCTTCCTCGGCGGGCGCATCCCGCGCACCACCTTCATCCAGCGCCTGCCCTTCGCGCGCCGGCGCTTCCGGATGTATCTCGGGCTGATGCCGCTCGCGATCGAAACGCTCGACCTCTCGGGATACGACCTGGTCGTCTCGTCCTCGCACGCGGTGGCGAAGGGCGCGATCACGGGGCCGGGCACGCTGCACCTCGCCTATGTCCACTCGCCGATGCGCTATGCCTGGGACCTGCAGGCGCAGTACCTGCGCGAGGCCGGGCTGGAACGCGGGCTGAAGGGTGCCTATGCGCGCTGGCTGCTGCACCGGCTGCGCCTCTGGGATCATGCGAGCGCCGCGCGCCCCGACGCGATCCTCGCCAACTCGCGCTACATCGCCGAGCGCATCCGCAAGGTGTGGCGCCGCGAGGCCGAGGTGCTGCATCCTCCGGTGGATACGGACTCGTTCACGCCCGTCGCGGCGAAGCAGGACTTCTACCTGATCGCCTCGCGCATGGTGCCCTACAAGCGCGTCGATCTCGCCGCCGCCTCGTTCCGGCGCATGCCCGACCGCAGGCTGGTGATCGTCGGCGACGGGCCGCAGATGCGGGCGGTGCGCCAAGCCGCCGGCGACGCACCGAACATCAGCTTCCGCGGCCATGTCGGCAAGGCCGAGCTCGTCGCGCTGATGCAGTCCGCGCGCGCGTGCCTGCACATCGCCGAGGAGGATTTCGGCATCGCCATGGTGGAGGCGCAGGCCTGCGGCACGCCGATGCTCGCCTTCGGCCGCGGAGGTTCGTGCGACATCGTGCGCACGCCCGAGGAGAGCGACGCGCCGACGGGACTGCTGTTCGCCGAACAGACGGCCGAGGCGCTGATCGAGGCGGTGGAGCGGTTCGAGCGCAACCGCGGCGCGTTCACGCCCGCCGCCTGCCGCGCCAATGCCGAGCGCTTCTCGGCGGCGCGGTTCCGCGACGGGCTGCGCGCGGCGGCCGCGCGGCATCTCGGCCATGGCTGAGCCGCGCTTCTCGCTGATCGTCGCCACGCGCGGCCGCGACGCCGATCTCGGCGCGCTGCTCGACTCGCTCCGCGCGCAGGGACGCGACGATCTCGAGGTGATCGTGGTCGATCAGAACGCGGACGACCGGCTGGTGCCGATCCTCGCCCGCTTCGCCGACCGCCTGCCCGTCACGCATCTCCGAAGCGACCGCGCGCATGCGAACCGGGCGCGCAATCTCGGACTCGCCGAGGCGCAGGGTGCGATCGTCGCCTTCCCCGACGACGACTGCATCCTGCCGCCGGGGGTGCTCGACCGCGTGGACGCCGCCTTCGCCGCCGATCCCGCCCTCGCGGTGCTGACCGGCCCCGCCGCCTCGCCCGCGGGCGGGCTCGGCTCGGGCCGCTGGCGCACGAAGGGCGGGCCGATCACGCTCGCCAATCTCTGGACCAGCGTGATCGAGTTCAACCTGTTCCTGAGGCGCGACGTCGCGCGCGCGCTCGGCGGCTTCGACGAGCGCATGGGACCGGGCACGGGCTGGGGTTCGGCCGAGGGCAACGATCTCGTCGCGCGCGCGATCCGCGCCGGGCACCGGGCGCGCTACGACCCGGCGCTGCGCATCGTCCATCCGGACAAGCGGCTCACGCCGGTGGCCGTGGAGCGTGCGCGGGTCTACGGCGCCGGCCTGGGCGTCGCGCTGCGCCGGCATGCGCCGGGGATCGGCGTCTGGCTGCCGTTCTTCGTCCGACCGCTCGGCGGGATGATGCTCGCCGCACTCAGGCGCGACCGCCTCGGCGTCGCCTACTACCTGGCGACGTTCCGCGGCCGGCTCGAGGGCTTCCGCGCGCGCGAGGCCCGCTCATGACGCTTCGCCTCGCCGTCGGCATCGCCACGCGCAACCGTCCGGGCATCCTCGCCGAGACGATCGCGGAGCTTGCGCGCCAGACGCGCGCGCCGGATGCGATCCTGATCTGCCATGTCGGGCCGGAGGACGTGGGCGATCTGCCGGCGACGCGCCCGGACATCGTGTTCCTCGCCACCACCCCGGGCCTGCCGCGCCAGCGCAACGCCATCCTGGAGGCGACCGACGCCGACATCCTGCTGTTCCTGGACGACGACTTCCTCGCGGCAGCGGAGTACCTCGCGGTTCTGGAGCGGGTGATGGAGGCGCATCCGGACTGCGTGGTCGCGACGGGCACCGTGATCGCCGACGGTGCCAAGGGGCCGGGCATCAGCGTCGAGCAGGGCCGCGCGCTGCTCGCCGCCGACACGGGCCCCGCCGATCCGCTCGCCGCCGCGCCGCACTTCAACGGCTACGGCTGCAACATGGCGGTGCGCATGCGCGTGGTGCGGCAGACCGGCATCCGCGTGGACGAGGCGCTGCCGCTCTACGCCTGGTACGAGGACATCGACTTCACCCGCGCGCTCGGCCGGCATGGCGCGATCCTCCGGCTCGCGGGTGCGCGCGGGGTGCATCTCGGGGTGAAGCAGGCGCGCACGCCCGGGCTCCGGCTCGGCTACAGCCAGATCGCCAACCCGGTCTATCTCGCGCGCAAGGGCACCTTCCCCTGGAGCCACGCGATCCCCTCGGCGGCGCGGCACACGCTGATCAACGCGGTGCGCTCGCTCGCGCCCGAACCCTACGTGGACCGTTTCGGCCGACTGCGCGGCAACCTGCTCGCGCTGTGGGATCTCCTGCGCGGCCGCGCCGCGCCGGCGCGCGTGCTGGAGCTCTGATACCCGGCCGACAACGGTTCGACCTTTGCCGGCCGGGCATCAGGCCTTGGTTGTGCGCGCGGCCGCCCCTTGAGCCCCGCGCGCCATACCCTCCGCACAAAGGTCAAACCCTTGTGCTCCGGGTATGATCAGGGCGCGGGAAACAGCGCGTCGCTGCGGCCGAGCACGCGATACACGAGCAACCCCAGCCACTCGCGCAGGCCGGCCTCGAACATCTGCAGCCGTTCCGGGAACGGCGCGTCGTAGAGCGCGGCGAAGCCGTGCCCGGTGCGGTAGTTCACCGGCCAAGGCACCACCTGCCAGCCGGCGCGGCGGAACGCGCCGACCGAGCGCGGCATGTGGCTCGCCGAGGTCACCAGCAGCCAGGTCTCGCCCGGCTTCGGCTCCAGCAGCCGGTGCGTGAAGACCGCGTTCTCCCAGGTGTTGCGCGAGCGGTCCTCGTAGGCGACGCGGCCCTCCGGGACGCCGAGCGCGGCGAAGAGGCGCCGCGCGACATCCGCCTCGGTCAGCCGGCCATGGACGAGCGAGCCCTGGCCGCCGGTGAAGGCGAGCCGCGCCTCGGGGTAGCGGCGCGCCAGGGCGACCAGTTCCGTCATCCGCTCCGCCGCGCCGTTCAGCGCCGGAATGCCCCGCGCCTCGGTGAGGTTCTGGTCGACCGCGCCGCCGAGCACGATCACGCCGTCGACGCGCGCGGGCGGCGCGGCGGGTCGCGCGAAACGGTCCTCGAGCGGCATGACCACCCAGGGCGCGAGGGGTGTGGCGAGCACCGCGACGTAGACGCCGAGCCCGACGGCCAGCGGCCAGCGCCCCCAGCGCCGGCCGCGCCAGACCAGCGCCAAGCCGATGCAGGCGAGGAGCAGCGCGAAGGTGCCGGGCCGCGCGACCAGCCAGAAGGTCTTGGAGAGGATGTGCAGGATCGTGTCCATCCCCCGCTCCTACTCCGCCGGGTCGCGGCGGCGCCAGATCTCCACCGGCCCGCGCTCCTCCGCCACCGCGGCGGCGAGCGCGTAGCGCGCCGCGAGGGCTTCCTCCACCATCCCGATCGCCTCCCGCCGCAGCGTGTGCATCCAGCCGCGATCGACGATGATCGCCGCCGGTCCGGCGGCGAGCACGCGGGCGAGTTCGAGATCGGCGTCGACCGGCAGCGCGCGGAAGAACCGCCCCGAGAGCTGTGCGGGAAAGGCGAAGCGCGTGGCCACGTTCATCTCCGCCAGCACCAGCACCACGGCGTGGTAGTTCATCATGAACACGCGCGAGCCCGCCGGCACGGTCTCGCGCAGGGCCGCGGCGACCTGGCGGACGGGGTCGGGCTGGTAGAGCCCCCTGCCGTCGAGCAGCCGCGGGGCCGCGTCCATGCGCCAGGCATCGAGCGCCAGCAGGCCGACCAGCAGCGCGACCGCCGCGCGGTCGCGGGCGGGCCACAGCGTCGCGGCAAGACGCCACGCCCCGAGCGCGGCGAGCAGGCCGAGCGGCGGGAGGAGCATCAGGAAGTAGTGGCGGAAGAACATCCCCGGTGCGGCGACGCCGAGAGCCGCGACCGCGAACCACGACCAGCCCAGCGCGAGCAGGCGGCGATGCTCCGCGATCGGGCGCACCGTCGCCACCGCCGCCAGCAGCATCGGCGCGGCGGCCGTCAGCAGCTCGGCGACCACCACCCAGGCCGCGAGCCCCATCGGCAGCCGCGCGAGGCCGTAGCGCAGCGGCGCCTCGACCAGCGCGTCCCAGAGCGTCGCCCCTTCGCCCATCGCCAGATAGGTCGCGCCGAGCAGCAGGATCGGCGTGGCGCAGAGCGCGGCGTAGGCGCCCGCCAGCGCCAGCACGCGCCGCCAGGCGAGCACACCGCGCCACCACGGCAGCAGCACGGCGAGCGCGAAGGCGAAGCAGCCCTCGAACACCACCACCTGCTTGATCACCAGGCCGCAGCCGACCAGGAGGCCGATCGGCACGAGGTCGCGCAGCCGCGGCGCCTCGCCATGGTCGAGAGCGCGCCGCGCCAGGCGCGTCGCCAGCGCGAGCGCGCCCACCACGAAGGGGGCGAACAGGATCTCGGTGTTGGTCGCGAGCCCCGTGAACATCGGGGTCAGCACGACATAGGCGAGCCCGGCGGTGAGCGCGATCGCGGGCACCCCGCCCGCCGCGCGCACCAGGAGATGGAGCGCCCAGCCGGCGAGGGCGACACAGAACGCGCCGAGCAGCCGCACCGAGCGGATGCTCTCGCCCGCCAGCGCGAGTGCCAGCGCGATCAGCGCCGGCGCACCGGGCGGGTGCATGTCCCACACCGCGACGAAGGGCCAGTTGCCGCGCAGCCACTCGCGCGCCTGGAGCATGTAGAGCCCCTCGTCGGTGTCGATCACCGCAGGCACGAAGGCCATCCAGCGGCAGGCGAGCGAGACGGCCAGCAGCAGCGCGAACACGCCCGGCCCGCGCAGGACTGTCGCGATCATCGGACGTGCCATCCCGGCGCGAACACCGTCAGCCCGTCGATCCGGGCCAGGAGATCGCGCGCCGGGTCGAAGCGCGCCGCGACGATCGCCAGGCTCTCCTCGTCGCGCAGCACGTAGAGCGTGCCGGGCTCCCACCGTCCGGCCTCGAGTGCGGCGGTCACGCTCAGGCGCAGCCGCCCGAGCGCCTCGCGATCGATGCGCGAATGGTAGATCGCGTCGGTGGCAAGGCCGTGCAGCGCAGCGAAGCGCGCGATCTCCTCCCAGTGCGCGCCGAGATTGCCGGCCGGCACGGCACGAATGCGGACGTAGCGCCGCGCCGCCTCGCCCCAGAACGGATCGGCGAGCCGTTCCGACGGCGTGCGCGGCGCGTCCGCGACCAGGGCACGGTAGCGGGCGAGCCCGCCGCCGATGTCGGCGAGCTGCAGCGCAAGCGCGCCGACCAGCAGCAGCCCCGCACGCCGCCCGCCCCAGCGCGCGGCCACGGCGGCGACCGCGGCGAACAGCATCGCGTAGGCGAGCGGCCAGAAGAACCGCTCCGAGGCGCGCAGCAGATCGGCACAGCGCTGCACGAGCGCGGGCAGAGGGACCTCGGCGATCACATGGCCTGCGACCGCGACGCGGTTCGTCACCGCGAAGGCGAGCATCGCCAGAAGCGCAACGACCAGCGGCGCGTGCCGGGCGAGCGCCGTGCGCCAGCCGAGCCGGCCGGTGAGGAGGGCGGCGATCCCGGCGCCGAGCAGCAGGAACGATCCGGCGCCGAGATAGGAACCTCCATGCTCCCAGTGGCGCAGGGTGGGCAGCGCGGGCAGAAGGCGGCCCCACTCCACCGGATCGAAGGGGGCGAGCAGATCGAGGCCGATGGCGCCGTAGCCCGGCCCGATCGGCTTGAGCGGGCCGGGGAGGCTGAAGAATCCACCGAGCCAGAGCCCGAACGCGACCGCCGCGACCACCGCGACCGCCTCGCCGGCGCGCGCGGCCAGGCGCCGGCCGCTGCGCCCGCGCGCGACGAGATCCGCCGCCCAGAGCGCCGCCGTCATCGCCAGCAGATAGGCATTGATCAGCGCGGCCGTGCCGAGCAGCAGCGTCCAGGCAAGGCCCTGGCGCCGCCCGGCCGGGTCGCGCAGGCAGAGCACGAGCCCCGCGAGCAGCAGCCAGTGGGCCACCAGCGCGAAATGCCCGCCCATGCGGTTGATCATCATGGGCTGGAAGGCGAACAGCGCCGCGCCGGCCGCACGCGCGAGCGGAGCGCGCGTGGCGAGCCCGATCAGGCGCCAGGCGAGGCCGGCCTGCAGCGCACCGCAGGCGACCAGCCAAGGTCCCCAGTACTGCTCGACCGAGACGACGTCGCGCAGCGCCTTCAGCGCCAGCGCGAGCAGCGGCACAACATCGACGTAGAAGATCGCGCTCGCGAGTTCGAGCCCGTAGGCGGGGTTGAGGCCGGGCGGCAGCGTCCAGGGTGCGCGGCGGAAGAAGGTCCAGGCGAGCCAGTACGCGACCGGATCGGGGCCGAGCGGGCCGGCGAGCATCCAGCCGACGTCGCTGGTGTCGAGGATGCGCGGGCCGAGGGCGAGGATCGCCACCGCAGCGCCCGCCAGCACGGCGGCGAGCAGCGACAACGCCATCGCGGTGCCGCTGTGCGCGGGCCGGGCCGCGAGACTGTCGGGAGGGCGCGCCATGCGGCGGGATCAAGCCCGGGCAGCGTGGCAGAGGCAAGGCGATCAGGTGCCCTCGGCCTCGGCGCGCTCGGCGAGACGCAGCCGCGCGGCGGGGACGGGGCGGTGCGCGAGGCCGAACACGTCGCGCGCGAGGAAGTGGCCGGTCAGCCGCAATCCGGCGGCGACCTCGCCGGGCCCGGCCGCGCTGTCGCCGCGCAGGAAGCGTGGCAGGACGAGCAGCCGCTCCGCCCAAGCGCCGGCGCCCTCCGCCGTCACGGCGCGGCCGGTGCGCGGCGAGACATAGGCGAGGCCGTCGCGGCGGCCGGTGACGGCGCAGGCGGAAAGGTCGAGGCCGTAGCCGAGTTCCGCGAGCAGGGCGACCTCCCAGCGCACATAGTCGGCGGCGAGGGATACGCCTTCGCCGATGCGCGCGAGCAGGCCGGCAAGCCCGGCATAGGCGAGCGGATGGGGCTCGTGCTCGGGCAGGGCCGCCTCGGCGACCGCGCAGGCGGAGGCGAGGATGGCGAGCGACCACGGCTGGTCCATGGCGGCGGCGGCGATCGCGGCCACCGGTTCGCCGGTGAGGTGGCCGAGCTGGTCGGCGAGTCGGGCGCTCCAGGCGACGGCGAGGACGTTGCCGGGCTGCCAGAGGCCGCGCTGGCGTGAGGAGGCGCCGCCGCGCACGTGGCCGCGCCAGTGTCCGCGCGCGCGGGCGAGGACCGAGACGATGGCGTGGCCCTCGCCGTGCGGGCGGGCGGCGAGCACGATCGCCTCGTCCTGCCAGCGTTCCATGCGTGGCGCTGTGTCCGGTGTCGTGGGCTGTCGGGGCGATGGAAGGGCGGACGGTGCGCGCGGGCAAGCCCCATGCGCGCGGGGCGATCCCCGGCCGTGCCGGCTGGACATAAACATATGCTTATGTCATCCATGGCCATGGACCAGATCATCACGGCACTCCGAGCGATCGCGGAACCGACCCGCCTGCGTCTGGTTGCCCTCGGCGCCGAAGGCGAATGGTGCGTCACCGATCTCGTCGAGATCCTCGGCCAGTCCCAGCCGCGCCTGTCGCGCCATCTCAGGCTGCTCGCCGAGGCGGGCGTGTTCGAGCGCGCGCGCGAGGGACCGAACGTCTTCTTCCGCCTCGCCGACACCGGCCCCGGCGCCGCGCTCGCCCGCGCCGCGCTCGCGCGCGTGCCCGAGGACGACCCGCTGCTTGCCGCCGACCGCCACCGCGCGCGCGGCGATGCGCAGCGCGATCGGATCGGCGAGCAGGTAGTCGCCCATCGGCGCGTGCGGGGCCTGGTCCTCGAGGCTGCCCATCGGCAGCAGGATGGTCGGG
>NZ_VIKA01000129.1 GCF_006704265.1 Elioraea sp. Yellowstone
GGCCACGGCGGCGCGGCGGCGCGAGCTCGCCGCGCGCGGGTCGGGCAGCGTCGAGGCGGCGGAGCAGGCCGAGACCGAGGCCGCGGTCGCCGCCGCCGATCTCGCCGTCAACCGGGCCGACGCGGCGGTCGCGGCGGCCGCGCTCGCCGACGCCAGGGCGACGCTGCTGGTCGAGCGCACGGCGCTGGACAAGCACACGCTCACCGCACCCTACGATGCGGTGGTGATCGCGCGCACCCGCGAGCCCGGAAGCGCCCTCAATCCCGGCGAGGCGGTGTTCACGCTGGTGGCGCGCGGCAGCCTCTGGGCGCTCGCCCATGTCGACGAGGGCAGCGCCGGCGATCTCGCGCTCGGCCAGCCCGCGACCGTGACGATGCGCAGCCGCCCCGGCGCGCCGCTTGCCGGCGAGGTGGTGCGGATCGGGCTGGAGAGCGACCGCGTGACCGAGGAGCGGCGCGTCTATGTGCGATGCCGCCAGTGTCCGGAGACCGTCTATCTCGGCGAGCAGGCGGAGGTGGTGATCGAGACCGGGCGCCTGCCGGCGGCGCGGCTGGTGCCGGAGGCGGCGGTGCACGGCTTCGACGGTGCGGCCGGCACGGTTTGGACGATCGAGGACGGCAGGCTGGCGCGGCGCCAGGTGCGCTTCGCGGCACGCACCCTCGACGCGCGGCTCGCGATCACCGACGGTCTGCCGGCCGAGGTGCCGGTGGCCGTCAAGGTCGGCGCGGGCTTTGCCGTCGGCCGGGCGGCGCGGGCGGTCGCCCCGTGAATCTCGCGCTCGCGGACATCCGCCACCGCCTCGGGCGGTTCCTGATGACCTGTTTCGGCCTCAGCCTGCTCATGGCGGTCGCACTCGCCATGGTGGGCATCTACCAGGGCGTGGTGGCGGAGGCACTCGCGCTGTCGCGCTCGCTCCGCGCCGATCTCTGGGTGGTCGAGCAGGGCACGCGCGGCCCCTTCGCCGAAAGCTCGCGCATTCCGGGCGACGTACGCGCGATCGTCGCGCGCGTGCCCGGCGTGGCCGAGGCGGGCGCGATCACATTGCGCACCGCCGAGGCGAAGGCGCCGCAGGGCATCCTGCGGATGCAGGTCATAGGTCACGAGCCCGGCCGGCCGGGCGGGCCGTCGGCGATCGAGGCCGGGCGGGGCCTTGGCGGCGCGCGCTTCGAGATGGTGGTGGATGCGCGGGCGCGCCTGCCGCTGGGCGCGACGGTCGAGCTCGGCGGCGATCGCTACCGCGTGGTCGGCCTCACGCGCGGCCTGGTCGCCTCGGGCGGCGATCCGCTCGCCTTCGTGCATCTGCGCGACAGCCAGGACCTCCAGTTCAAGCTGACCCCGCCCGCCGCGCGGCGCGCTCTCGCCGCAGGCGCCGGCGCGGGCTCGACCGATACGGTCAACGCGGTGGTCGCGCGTCTCCACGCCGACGCGGACCCGGACGCGGTCGCGGAAACGATCCGTCGCTGGAAGCACCTCGCCGCGCTGACGGACGCCGAACAGGGCGAGATCCTCACCCGCTCGGTGGTGCAGCGCGCGCGCGTGCAGCTCGGCATGTTCACGGTGGTGCTGCTGTTCGTCTCCGCCGTGATCATCGCGCTCATCATCTACACCATGACGATGGACAAGCTGCGCGAGATCGCCACCCTGAAGCTGATCGGCGCGCCCGACCGCACGATCGTCGGGCTGGTGCTGCAGCAGGCGCTGATCCTGGGCGGGGCAGGCTACCTCACGGCGACGGCCGTCGTCTTCGCCTCGCGTGGGCTGTTCCCGCGCGCGGTGGCTCTCGGCCCCGCCGAGATCGCCATGATGGCCGGTGTGATCGGACTGATCTGCCTGTTCGGCAGCCTGGTCTCGATCCGCGCTGCGCTCGCGATCGAGCCGCAGCAGGCGCTCGGCGGATGACCGCGCGCATCACGCTCGAAGGGATCGGCAAGACCTTCGGCGCCGGCGAGACGGCGCTGCGCGCGCTCGACGGGGTTGATCTCGCGGTGCAGCCGGGCGAGGTGGTCGGCATCAAGGGCCCCTCGGGCAGCGGCAAGTCGACGCTGCTCAACATCGTCGCCTGCATCCTCGAACCGACCGACGGCCGGCTGCTGATCGACGGCCAGACGGTGTGGGATGGGCGATATCGGGTGGCCGATCTGCGTCGGCTGAGGCGCGAGCGCATCGGCTTCATCTTCCAGTTCCACAATCTGCTGCCGTTCCTCGACGCCACCGACAACGTCGCGCTGGCGATGACGCTCGCAGGGGTGGATGCGGCCGAGGCGCGCGCCCGCGCGCGCGGGCTGCTCGACTATCTCCAGATCGGGCGGCGCGCCGCCGCGATGCCCGCGCGCCTCTCGGGCGGCGAGGCGCAGCGCGTCGCGATCGCGCGCGCGCTCGCCAACCGCCCCTCGATCATCCTCGCCGACGAACCGACCGCCGCGCTCGACTCCGAACGCGCGCGTGTGGTGATGGACCTCTTGCGCCAGGTCGCGCAGGACCGGCAGACGGCGATCCTGGTGGTGACCCACGACGAGAAGATCTTCGACCGCTTCGACCGCATGGTGGCGCTGCGCGACGGGCGGATCGAGCAGGACCGGCGGCGTGCGGCGTGAACGGATGTTCCCGTCCGCGGCCGGTTCTGGTATGAAGCGGCGCGGTCGGCGGAGAGACCCCACCCATGCACAGGCGTTCCCTGCTTCTCGGCGCGACGGCCTCGGCCCTCGCGGCCCCTTCGATCGCCCGGGCCTCGGCGCCGGCGGGGCTGGTCTACGTGCTGGACAGCCGCGATGCGACGGTCAGCGTGATCGACGCCGCCCGCGGCGAAGTGGTGCGCCGGACGCCGGCGCTGCGCGAGCCGCACCACCTCGTCTATTCGCCCGACCGCGCCGAGATCGTCGTCGGCGACTCGGCGGGCAACGAGTTCCTCTTCCTCGAGCCCGATACCGGGGCGATCCGGCGCACGCTGCGGGTCTCCAATCCCTACCACCTGATGTACAGCCCGAACGCGCAGTGGCTGACGGTGGCGAGCCTGCGGCGCAACCAGATCGACCTCTACCGCGCCGACGACCTCACGCTCGTGCATCGCCTGGCGATGCCGCGCCTGCCGAGCCACATCGCCTGGTCGGCCGACAGCCGCATCACCTATGTGACGCTGCAGAACAGCAACGCCCTGGTCGCGGTGGAGGCGGAGAGCGCGCGCGTGCTCTGGCGCCAGCCGACGGGCGACACGCCGGCGGGGGTGGTGATGAGCCCGACCGGCGCGCTGCTGGTCGCCAACATGGGCGAGGACACGGTGAGCGAGATCGACCCGGAGACCGGCGCGACGATCCGCAAGGTGCGGACCGGCGCCGGTGCGCACAACCTCTTCCCCTCGCCCGACGGGCTGTTCTTCTATGTCACCAACCGGGTGGCCGGCACGATCACCGCGCTGGATTCGGAGAGCCTGAGCGTCCTCGCCCAGTTCCGCGCGCCCGGCGCGCCGGACTGCCTCGACTTCTCGCCGGACGGGCGACAGCTCTGGTTCACCCAGCGCGTCGGCAACCGGGTCGGCGTGATCGATATCGAGACGGGCGGGCTGGTCGCGCAGATCCGCGTCGGCCGCAGCCCGCACGGCATCCTGTTCCATGCGATGGGCTAGGGTTCTCGCGGCACTCCTCATCCTCGCCTTCCCGGCACGCGCCGAGACCTGCCGCGGCACGGTCCACCTGACGATCGACACCGGCTGGATGGACCGCGCCGAGCAGATCGCCGAGGTGATGCGCCGGCACGGCGTGAAGGCGACGCTGTTCCTGGCCGACGAGCGCACCTGGCGCGGCGACACGGCGCTCTCGGACTCCTGGGCCGGGTTCTGGCGCGCGCGCGCAGCCGAGGGCCACGCCTTCGGCAGCCACACGCTGCGCCACTGGTACTTCCGCGGCGATGTCGGAACGGATCGCGTGCGCTACGTGCCCTGGGGTGCGCGCGAGGGCACGACGCTGGATGCGGAGGGGCTCTGCGGCGAACTCCGCGCGGTCGAGGATCGGCTGCGCGCGATGACCGGGCGCGGGCTCGATCCGATCTGGCGCGCGCCGGGCGGGCGCACGACGCCCAACGCGCTGCGTTTCGCGGAGCAGTGCGGCTTCCGCCACATCGGCTGGACCGCGAACGGCTTCCTCGGCGACGAACTGCCCTCCGACCGCTACCCGAACCGCGCGCTGGTCGCGCAGAGCCTGCGCGCGATCCGCGACGGCGAGGTGCTGGTGATGCATTGGGGCATCCGCTCGCGCCAGGAGAAGTACGCCGACGTGTTCGAGGAGCTGATCGTCGGGCTGAAGGCGCGCGGGTTCTGCTTCGCGACGCTCACCGAGCCGACGCCCCGCCTTGTCGCCGAGGCCCGGCGATGATCCAGGCGATCGCCGACGGCTATGTCGCGCTGAAGGAGGCGATCTTCGAGCACGCGCTGCTGCCCGCGCTCTACGCGGCCGGGCTGATGGCCTGGGAGGAGGACGCGGCCGAATGGCTCGACTTCGCGCTGTTCGGCGCGCTCGCGGTGCTGGTGTCCATTCTCGTCTGCGCGCCGCTCGAGCGGCTGCGTCCGGTCGAGCGCTGGGACGGCGGGACGTCCACGGTCGGCACCGACGTCACCTACACGCTGCTCAACCGGCTGGGCCTCCTGCCGCTGTTCGCCTTCGTCATCCTCCAGCCGGTGGAGACCGCCTGGGCGGCGGGGCTCGCGCGCCTCGGCGTCATCCCGCCGACGCTCGAGACCGTGGTGCCGGCGCTCCGCGACTGGCCGGTCGTCACCTTCCTGCTCTACGTCGTCATCCTCGACTTCGCGGAGTACTGGCGGCACCGGTTCCAGCACCGCTTCGACTGGTGGTGGGCGCTGCATTCCGTGCACCACGCCCAGCGCCAGATGACGTTCTGGACCGACGACCGCAACCACCTGTTCGACGACATCATCGCGGCCCTCTGGTTCGCGGGCGTGGCCACGCTGATCGGCGTGCCGCCCGGCCAGTTCCCGCTCCTGGCGCTGGTCATGCGCGTCGCCGAGAGCCTGAGCCACGCGAACGTGCGGCTGGCGTTCGGCCGCATCGGGCGATTCGTGGTCGTCTCGCCGCATTTCCACCGCATCCACCACGCGCTCGACCACGACGCCGGCGTGCCGGCGCGGGTGCACGGCACGAACTTCGCCGTGCTGCTGCCGGTCTGGGACGTGATCTTCGGCACCGCACGGTTCTCGCCGGGCTATCCGCGCACGGGCGACGCCTCGGGCAGCGAACGGCTGGCGACCGGCTCGTGGTGGGGGACGCAGGTCGAGGGGGCGAGGCGGCTCCTGCGCACGCTGGCCGGGCGCGGCTGACGGGGTCTCATACCCGGAGCACAAGGGTTTGACCTTTGTGCGGAGGGTATGGCGCGCGGGGCTCAAGGGGCGGCCGCGCGCAGAACCAAGGCCTGATGCCCGGCCGGCAAAGGTCGAACCTTTGTCGGCCGGGTATCAGAACCCCGCGCCGGGCTGGGCGAGGTATTCCCTCTCCGCCTCGGTGCTGGCACGACCCAGCGCCGCGTTGCGGTGCGGAAAACGGCCGAAGCGGCGGATCACGTCGCGATGCGCCTCGGCGTATCTCAGGTACTCCGGATCCTCGGTCCGCTCGCGGAACAGACGCACCGCGAGATCCTGGTCGGCGAGATCCTCGCTGTGCTCGAAGGGCAGGTAGAGGAACGCCCGCCGGTCCACCGGCTGCGGCAGGTCCCAGCCGCGGTCGAGCACGCTGCGCGCGATCCGCCGCGCCTGCGCATCGTGGGCGAAGGCGCGCGCGGTGCCGCGGAAGATGTTGCGCGGCACCTGGTCGAACAGCAGCACGAGCGCGAGCGCGCCGTCCGGATCGCCTTCCCAAGGCGCGAGGTCGCCGCGCGCGGCGGCCGCGAGCGTCGGGCCGAGCCTTGCGCGCACCTCGTCGTCGAACGCCGCGCCGCCGTTGAACCATTTCGGCTTGGTCGCGGGATCGAACCAGAACCCCAGCACGTCCTCGGGCGTGGTCGCGAAGCCCATGCTCACTCCCCCTCGACATACGGGTTGCGGCTCGACCGCAGCGTCAGCCGGATCGGCACGCCGGCGAGGCCCAGCGCCTCGCGCAGCCCGTTCGCCAGGTAGCGCACGTAGTCCTCGGGCAGCCTGCCCGTACGGGTGCCGAACACGACGAAGCTCGGCGGGCGCGCCTTCACCTGGGTGATGTAGCGCAGCTTGAGCCGCCGTCCGTCCACCAGGGGCGGCGGGTGGCGCTCGATCGCGGCGGCGAACCAGCGGTTCAGCGCGCCGGTCGGCACGCGGCTGTTCCATGCCGCATAGGCCGTCCAGACTGCCGGCATCAGACCCTCGACGCCCGCGCCGGAGAGTGCCGAGAGCGGCACCACGGACACGCCCTTGAGCTGGGCGAGGCCTGTCGCCAGCCGCTCGGCCACCGCGCGGCGCACCGCGTCGCGTTCCTTCACCGGCACGAGATCCCACTTGTTGAGCGCCAGCACGAGAGCCCGGCCTTCCCGCTCGGCGAGCGCGGCGATGGCGATGTCCTGCGCCTCCAGGGGGGACAGCGCATCGAGCACCAGCACCACCACCTCGGCCTCGCGCAGCGCGGCGATGGTCGCGGCGGTGGAGAGCTTCTCCAGCTTGTCGGTGACGCGCGCGCGCCGGCGCAGCCCGGCGGTATCGACCAGGCGGACGAGCCGCCCCTCGGCGTCGCGCCACGGCAGCGCGATCGCGTCACGCGTGATGCCGGGCTCGGGTCCGGTGAGCAGCCGCTCCTCGCCGATCAGGCGGTTGACCAGGGTCGACTTGCCCGCGTTCGGCCGCCCCACCACGGCAAGCCGCAACGGCCGGACGCGGCCCGCCTCGCCCGTCTCGTCCTCGCCCGCCGCTGTCTCGGGCAGGGCCGCGCGCACCCGCGCGTGCAGCTCGCCAAGCCCCTCGCCGTGCTCGGCCGAGACCGCGACCGGCTCGCCGAGGCCGAGCGCGAAGGCGTCGTAGTAGCCGGCTTCGCCCGCCCGGCCTTCGGCCTTGTTGACCACCAGGATCACGGGCTTGCCGCTGCGCCTGAGCCAGGCGGCGAAATGCCGGTCGGCCGGGGTCAGTCCCTCGCGCCCGTCCACCACGAACAGCACGAGGTCGGCGAGATCGACCGCCCGCGCCGAGCCCGCGGTCATCCTGCCGGCGATCGTCTCGGGCGGCGCCTCCTCCAGCCCGGCCGTGTCGACCAGCGTCACGTCGCGCCCGCCGAGCACGGCTTCGGCCTCCTTGCGGTCGCGCGTCACGCCCGGCGTGTCGTCGACGATCGCGATCCGCCGGCGCGCCAGCCGGTTGAACAGCGTGGACTTGCCGACATTGGGCCGGCCGATGATCGCGACGACCGGGCGCATCAGGTTCAGCGCAGCGCGACCAGGGTCGCGCCGTCCGTCAGCAGGAAGACGGTCTGGTCGGCCACCACCATCGGCACGGTGACGCCGTCGGGCAGGCGTTGGCGGCCGAGGATCTCGCCGGTGTAGGGAGAGAGGGCAAGAGCCTCGCCGCGGCTCGAGCCGACCACCAGCCGGTCGCCCACCAGGAGCGGTCCGGTCCAGGTGATCGGATCGCGCCGGCGCTGCTCGTCGGCGAAGCGCGGCAGCGGTGTCACCCACTTCACCCGCCCGTCGGCACGGCGCAGCGCGGCCGCCTCCTCGGACTCGCTCAGCATGAAGATCCACTCGCCCGCCACCCAGGGACTCTCGCGGCCCGGGATCTCGCGTTCCCAGATGCGGCGGCCGGAGCGCATGTCGATCGCCATGGTCACGCCGCCCGCGCCGGTGACGATGCCGCGGCCGCGATCGATCGCGGGGCGGCCGCGCACCGCGGCGATGTCGGCGATCGAAGGCCGGCCGCGGATGCCGGCGATGCCCTCGGTCCAGACCGCCCGGCCCGTATCCAGCCGGATCGCAGCGATGTCGCCGTTCGGGAACCCGGCCAGAACGATCCCGTCGTCGATCGCGGGGGCGGGCGCGCCGAGAAGCGTGGTCGTCTCGGACGGGCCGCGATGGGTCCAGAGCCGCTCGCCGGTCTCGGCCGAGTAGGCGACCACTTGGCCCTCGACCGTCAGCACGACGACGCGGCCGTCGGCGACGTTGATCGCCCCCCGGGTCGGGGTGGGCAGGGGGCTGCGCCAGATCTCGGCGCCGGTGGCGGCGTCCAGCGCCATCACCTCGGCGAGGCCGGTGGCGACGAAGAGCCGCCCGCCGTCATGCGCGAGGCCGGCACCCAGCAGGCTGCCGCGGTTCTCCCTCGGCCTCGCGTCGGCGCGCCAGACCGTCCGCCCGGTCGCGGCGTCGAGTGCCGAGATCTCGGCCACCGCGTCGGAGACGTAGACCCGCCCTTCGGCGACCACGGGCGTGGTCAGGAGCGGGCGGCGCCGCGACCCCCCGGTGCCGATGCTCGTGCGCCAAGCCACCGCGAGCGTGTCCGCGGCGGCGAGATGCCCCATCACGTTCGCGGCCGACCCGCCGGGCACCGGCCAGGCGGCGTTCGGCAGCGGCGGGGGCAGCTCGACCGGCAGGTCGGCGAGGCTCGGGTCGGCGGCAGCCGCCGCCTCGCCCGGCAGCACGGTGCGACGCTCGCCCGGCAGTGGCTTCTTGGTGTCCTCGAAGGCCCAGTCCCAGAGGCCGCAGCCGCCGGTGGCGAGCGGCAGGGTCGCGATCAGCGCGCGGCGGGAGAGGCGGCGACGTCCCGGCATCGCGGTCAGCTCCCGAGCGTGGCGAGCATCTGCGCGGCGCGCCGGCGGATCCCGTCGGGGGCGCCGCGATCCGACGACAGCGCCTCGAGCAGCCGCCGCGCCTCGGCGCGGTCGCCGCGGCGCTCCGCCAGCACGGCCTGGAGCTCCATCGCGGCGTGGCGGAACGGCGCGCCCTCAGCGGCCAGCGGGGCCAGCCGGTCGGCGAGCGCGCGCGGATCGCCCCTGTCCGCCTGGTGCAGCACGGAGAGCAGGGTGGCGAGGTCGCGATAGAGCGGCGGTGCGGCGCGGTCGGCGGCAAGCGAGTCGTAGAGCGCGACCGCCTCGTCCGCCTGGCCGAGGCTCGCCTTGACGCCGGCCTCGCGCAGCCGGGCGAGCAGGCGGTAGCCGGCGGGCGCCTCGGCCGAGAGGGCGGCGAAGGCCTCGGCGG
>NZ_VIKA01000012.1 GCF_006704265.1 Elioraea sp. Yellowstone
CATCTCGACCCCGCCCCGGGGGCGCCGCCGCATCTGCCGCCCGCCACGCTCGCCCTGCTGCTTCGCCGCGGCGAGGAGCTGATGCGCATCGGCGACGTCTCCGCCGCCCGGCGCTTCTTCGAGCGCGCGGCCGCAGGCGGCAGCGGCGAGGCCGCGCTCCAGGCCGGCGCCACCTACGATCCGCGCGTGCTCGAGACGATCGGCGCGCGCGGCATCCCGCCCGACCGCGGTCTTGCCCTGCAGTGGTACCGCCGCGCCGCCGCGATGGGCGTCGCGGAGGCGCGGTCCCGCATCGCCCGACTGGAGGCTTCGCAGTGACCCGACCCGATCCTCGCCTGCCCCGCCGCGTGCTGTTCGGCTCGGCGCTTGCCGCCCTCGCCGCCGCACCCGCTCCCGCGCAGACGAGCTGGATCGAGCGTCTCAGCAGCCTGACCGCGCAGGCGAACCAGGGCACGGTCGGGATCATGGCCGGCGGCGTGGACGGCACCTATATCCGCATCGCCGCCGACCTGATGAACGTGCTCGACGAGGGCGACCGGATGCGGGTGGTCGCGATGCTCGGGCGCGGCTCGGTGCAGAACCTGCGCGACATCGTGCTGCTGCGCGGCATCGACATCGGCATCGTGCAGTCCGATGTGCTCGCCTACGCCAAGCGCGAGGGCCTGCTGCCCGGGATCGACCGGCTCGTGCAGTACATCACCAAGCTCTACGACGAGGAGATCCACCTGCTCGCGCGCGAGGAGGTGCGCAGCGTCCGGGATCTCGCCGGCAAGACGGTGAACGTCGACGTGCGCGGCTCGGGCACGGCGATGACCGCATCGCTCGTGTTCGCGGCCCTCGGCGTGGACGTGCGGATCGCCAACGACCCGCAGGACCTTGCGCTCACGAAGCTGCGCAACGGCGAGATCGCCGGCATGGTGTACGTCGCCGGCAAGCCCGCCCGGCTGTTCGTCGGCATCCCGCCCGGCAGCGGACTGCGTTTCGTGCCGATCCCCGCAACCCCGGCGCTGCTCGAGACCTATCTCCCCTCCGTCCTCGCCGCCGCCGACTACCCGAACCTGATTGCCCCCGGCGGCGAGGTGGAGACGATCGCGGTCGGTGCGGTGATGGCCGTCTATGCCTGGCAGCCGGGCACGGAACGCTACCGCAAGGTCGCGCGCTTCGTGCACGCCTTCACCCGCCGCTTCGACGAGTTCCTCCGCCCGCCAAGGCACCCGAAGTGGCGCGAGGTGAACCTTGCCGCGCAGGTGCCCGGCTGGACGCGTTTCGATCCGGGCCCGCCGTCCGCCCAGTAGCGCAGGACCGGTCAGGGCCGCGCGCGCATCCAGAGCGCGCCGACCGTGCCGACGATCGCAAGCCCCGCCAGCGCCAGGGCGGTCACGGCGGGACCGGCGCCGAGCCGGTCTGCCAGGGCCCCGGAGAGCACCATGCCGATCGGCCCGGTGCCGATCGCCATGGTCACCAGCCCCATCATGCGCGAGCGCGCCTCGACCGGCGCTGCCGTCAGGACGAGCGTGGTCTGGAACGTCCCGAAGGCGGCGATGCCGATGCCGCCGGCAAGCAGCAGCAGGATCGCGAGTGCCAGCAGCGGCATCGCCGGCATCGCCGCCAGCGCGGCCAGGAAGCCGAGCGAGCCGACCAGGAAGGCGCGCGCCCCGTCCACCCGGTCGCCGCGGCGCGCGAGCAGGAATCCGCCGATCAGCGCGCCTGCCGGCTCGGCGGCGGCGAGCAGGCCGACACCGAGCGGTGTCGCGTCGAACAGCGCCCGCCCGATCGGCGCGATCAGCGCCAGATAGGAGAAGCCGAGCGTATTCATCGCGACGGTGATCCCGAGCACGCCGAGCACGGAGGGATGGGCGACCGCAACCGCGATGCCCTCGGCCAGCCCCCGCGTCGCGGTGCGGACGCGGAGCGGATGCACCGGCTGGGGCGCGCGCACCCCGGCCGCAAGCGCGATGCAGACCAGGGCACCGGCGGCCGAGACGGCGAAGGCGCCGTCCAGTCCGAGGGCCTGATAGGCGAGCCCGCCCAGCACGGGCCCGAGCATTCGTGTCGTCGCGTTCGTCATGGCATCGAGCGCGATCGCGCGCGGCATCGCCGGGGCGCCGGCCGCTTCGGCCAGCATGCGCCGGCGCGTGGAGAGCTCGGTGGACCACATCAGTCCCGAGACGAAGCCGCCGATGCCGACATGCCAGGGAGCGAGCACGCCGGCGCGCGCGAGCAGCGCCATCACCCCGGCCGAGAGCAGTGTCGCGACCAGTCCGAGCTGCAGCAGGAGGCGCCGGTCCACCGCCTCGGCGATCGCGCCGGCGAGCGGCCCGAACAGCAGGAGCGGGATGGAGCGCGCAGCGGCGGTGAGCGCGACGATCCCGGCCGAGCCGGTGACCTCGAGCACATAGAGCCCTGCCGCGAGCAGTTCGAGCCAACGCGACACGTTGGCGACCGCGCCGATCGTCCAGAGCCGTCGGAAGTCGGGCAGGCGAAGCAGCGCAAGCGCGCCGTCGCGGCGTTTCCCCCCGGTGGACATTGCCCGGAGTGTGCGCGACCCGGAGCCTCCCCGCCAGACGCGCCGCCGGCAGGGCCGGGCCGCGTCAGGGAGATGCGCCCGTGGCCCGGTCGGGGGCCGACGGGGTGCCGGTCGCGCCGGCGAAGCGCCGGGCTGCGTTCAGGCCGCCTCGCGCGGGGCGGGCAGGCTGTGCGGCCGACCGAGCCAGGCATCGACCGCCCTGAGCGCGCGCTCGCAGTGGGCGCGCTTGCGCTCGCGTCCCTTCGGCGCGTCCTCGAGGGGCGGGAACAGGCCGAAATTGATGTTCATCGGCTGGAACGTCTCCGCCGTCGCCCCGCCGGTGATGTGCGCGAGCAGCGCGCCGAGCGCGGTCTCGGGCGGCGGCGGGGCGGGTGCTTCGCCCTTCGCCTCGGCGGCGGCGAAGCGGCCGGCGAGCAGGCCGATCGCGGCGGACTCGACATAGCCTTCCACGCCCGTGATCTGGCCGGCGAAGCGCACATGCGGGGCGGCGCGCAACCGCAGCAGCGGGTCCAGGAGGCGCGGGCTGTTGAGGAAGGTGTTGCGGTGCAGCCCGCCGAGGCGTGCGAACTCGGCGTTCTCCAGCCCCGGGATGGTGCGGAACAGCCGCACCTGCTCGGCGTGTTTCAGCTTGGTCTGGAAGCCGACCATGTTCCAGAGCGTGCCGAGCGCATTGTCCTGGCGCAGCTGCACCACCGCCCAGGGGCGGCGGCCGGTGCGCGGATCGGTCAGCCCCACCGGCTTCATCGGCCCCCAGCGCAGCGTGTCCGGCCCGCGCGCGGCCATCACCTCGATCGGCAGGCAGCCGTCGAAATACGGGGTCGCGGTCTCCCACTCCCGGAACCCGGTCGTCTCGGCGGCGAGCAGCGCAGCGACGAAGGCCTCGTACTGCGCACGGTCGAGCGGGCAGTTGATGTAGTCGGCCCCGCCACCCTTGTCGTAGCGCGACTGCATCCAGGCGACCGACATGTCGATCGAGTCGCGGTGCACGATCGGGGCGATCGCGTCGAAGAAGGCGAGCGCATCCTCGCCGGTCGCGCGGCGGATGTCCTCGGCGAGTGCGGGCGCGGTGAGCGGCCCGGTGGCGACGATCGCCAAGCCCCAGGCGGGCGGCGGCAGGGCGGGCACCTCCTCGCGCAGCACCGTCACAAGCGGGTGTGCGGCGAGCGTGCGCGTCACCTCGGCCGAGAAGCCGTCGCGGTCGACCGCGAGCGCGCTGCCCGCCGGCAGGCGGTGCGCGTCGCCCGCGCGCAGGATCAGCGAGCCTGCGCGCCGCATCTCCTCGTGCAGCAGCCCGACGGCGTTGAACAGCGGATCGTCGGCGCGGAACGAGTTGGAGCAGACGAGCTCGGCGAAGCCCGCGGTGCGGTGCGCCTCGGTCATGCGCACCGGGCGCATCTCGTGCAGGACCACCGGCACGCCGGCGGAGGCGATCTGCCAGGCGGCCTCGCTGCCGGCGAGCCCGGCGCCGACGACATGAACGGACGCGGCCATGGGGGGGAGATAGACGCTCGGGCCGGGCGCTGCAACGCGGCTGGACGCGGGCGCGGCCGGGTGTGAGTCTGCGCCCATGCCGGACACTGCCGCGCCCGCCGCGCCCCCGTTCCCGCCGAGCATCCTGGCGACCGCCGCGCCGGCGATCCCGGCCGCGCGCGCCTGGGCCGCCGCCTATCGCGGCGCGGCGGGGCCGCCGATCGACCTGACCCAGGCGGTGCCGGGCTACCCGCCGCACCCGGACCTGCTCGCCCGGCTCGGCGCGGAAGCGGCGCGGCTGGCCAATGCCGGCTACGGGGCGATCGAGGGCGAGGAGAGCCTGCGCGCCGCTCTGGCCGCGGATCTTGCCGGGCGCTACGGCGCCGCCTTCGCGGCCGAGGACATCGTCATCACCGCGGGCTGCAACCTCGCCTTCGTGATGGCGATGACGGCGCTCGTCGGGCCGGGGGCGGCGGTGCTGCTGCCCGCGCCCTGGTACTTCAATCACCAGATGGCGCTCACCATGCAGGGGATCGAGACGGTCCCGCTGCCCTGCCGGGCGGAGGACGGTTTCGTTCCCGATCCGGGGCGGGCGGCGGCGCTGATCGGCGAGCGCGTGCGCGCAGTGGTGCTGGTGACGCCGAACAACCCGACCGGGGCGATCTATCCGCCCGAGGTGATCGCCGCCTTCGCCGCGCTCTGCCGCCGGCGTCGGATCGCGCTGGTGCTGGACGAGACCTATCGCGACTTCCTGCCGGGTGACGCCCCGCCGCACGCGCTCTTCGCCGATCCCGCCTGGCGCGAGGGGCTGGTGCAGCTCTACTCGTTCTCGAAGAGCTACTGCGTGCCCGGCCATCGCGTGGGCGCGATCGTCGCCGGGCCGGCGATCCGCGCGCAGCTCTGCAAGGTGCTGGACACGCTGCAGATCTGCGCGCCGCGCGCGGCCCAGGCCGCGCTCGCCTGGGCGGTGCCGGCGCTCGCCGCCTGGCGCGAGGGCAACCGGGACGTGATGGCCGCGCGCGCAGCCGCGTTCCGGCGCGCCTTCGCCGCGCTGCCGGGCTGGCGCATCGACGCGCTCGGCGCCTACTTCGCGTATCTGCGCCTGCCGGAGGATGCGCCCGACGCCGTGGCGACCGCAGCACGTCTGGCGGCGGAGCGGGGGCTGATGACGCTGCCGGGCCCGTTCTTCGGCCCTGGGCAGGAGCGGCATCTGCGGCTGGCCTTCGCCAACGCCGACGAGGCGACGATCGCCCGGGTGCCTGCGCGGCTCGGCTGACGGTGGCCCGTTCGCGCCGGGGCATCCTTGCGGCGCTTGCAGGGCTCGGCCTTGCGGCCTGCGGTGTCGAACGCATCGCGCAGGATCGGACCGCCCTGCGCGCGGCCGGCCGGATCGGCGTCGTGACGCCGGCGGTGGCGGACGCGCCCTCGGCGCCGACCGATCTCTGGCTCTCGGTTCCTTTCGGCCATATCGGGCGGTTCGTGGACGCGGCGCTGAAGGCCGAGCGCGACCGGCTGCTGGCCTGGGCACTGGTGAGCGCCGGCTACGATGCCGCCGCGCGCTGGAGCGAGCATCTGACCGCGGCCCTGCTGGCGGCGGGGAGCCAGCCGCTGCCGGTGCCGGTCGGGCGCTTCGGGCTTGACCTCCTGGCGGCATATCCTGCGGCGGAGGTCGATGCCTATCTCGACACGGTGGTGCCGGAATACGGGTTCTCGGCGGGCACGCCGGAAGGGCCGTTCATCCCCTTCGGCGTCGTGATGATGCGGGTGGCGCTGCCGGACGGCCGGGTCGTGCTGCAGGACCAGCTCGTGATGAACGCGTTCCGGCCGTTCGGCGGCGAGCGCATCGGGGGGCCGGGGGAGCCGCGTTTCGCGACCGCCGAGCTCTTTCCCTACGACTTCATGCGCGCCGCCGAGGGGGTGGATGCGGCGCTCGCGGCGTTGGCGCGGCAGGTGGTCGCGCGGCTGCGGTAGCCAGGGCGCTCAGCCCGCGGCGCGCCGCCGTCTAGGCGCCGCGGCCGGCTGCGTCGCATGGCCGTCGCGCGCGAGCACGGGCGCCAGGAACCGCCCGGTGTAGCTGCCCTTCTGCGCCGCGACCTGCTCCGGCGTGCCCTCGGCGACGATCCGCCCGCCGCCGTCGCCGCCCTCGGGGCCGAGATCGACGATCCAGTCGGCGGTCTTGATCACCTCGAGATTGTGCTCGATCACCAGCACGGTGTTGCCCGCGTCCACCAGCGCGTGCAGCACCTCGAGCAGCTTGCGCACGTCCTCGAAATGCAGCCCCGTCGTGGGCTCGTCGAGGATGTAGAGCGTGCGGCCCGTCGCCCGGCGCGACAGCTCCTTCGCAAGCTTCACCCGCTGCGCCTCGCCGCCCGAGAGCGTGGTCGCCGGCTGGCCGAGCTTGACATAGCCGAGCCCCACCTCGTTCAGCGTGCGCAGCTTGTCGCGGATGGAGGGGACGGCCTGGAAGAACGCCACCCCTTCCTCGACCGTCATGTCCAATACGTCGGCGATCGACTTGTGGCGGAACTGGATCTCCAGCGTTTCGCGGTTGTAGCGGCGGCCCTTGCACGCATCGCAGGTGACATAGACGTCGGGCAGGAAGTGCATCTCGATCTTGATCACCCCGTCGCCCTGGCAGGCCTCGCAGCGTCCGCCCTTCACGTTGAAGCTGAACCGGCCCGGCCTGTAGCCGCGCTGGCGACTCTCCGGCAGTTCGGCGAACCAGTCGCGGATCGGGGCGAAGGCGCCGGTGTAGGTCGCGGGGTTGGAGCGCGGGGTACGGCCGATCGGCGACTGGTCGATGTCGATCACCTTGTCGAGATGCTCGATCCCCTCGATGCGGTCATGCGGCGCGGGGTGATCGCGTGTGCCCATCAGCCGCCGTGACACCGCCCGGTACAGCGTGTCGATCACCAGCGTCGACTTGCCGCCGCCCGAGACGCCGGTGACGCAGGTGAGCGTGCCGAGCGGGAAGGCGACCGTGACGTCCTTCAGGTTGTTGCCGCGTGCGCCGACCACGCGCAGCACGCGCTTCGGGTCGGCCGGGCGCCGACGCGCCGGCACGGGGATGCGCTTGCGGCCCGTCAGATAGTCCGCGGTGAGGCTGCGCGGATTGGCGAACACGGTCTCGGGCGGACCCGAGGCGACCACCTCGCCGCCATGCACGCCAGCACCCGGCCCCATGTCCACCAGGTGGTCGGCCGAGCGGATCGCGTCCTCGTCGTGTTCGACCACGATCACGGTGTTGCCGAGGTCGCGCAGCCGCTTCAGCGTGCCGAGCAGGCGTTCGTTGTCGCGCTGGTGCAGCCCGATCGAGGGCTCGTCGAGCACGTAGAGCACGCCGGTGAGGCCGGAGCCGATCTGCGAGGCGAGGCGGATGCGCTGGCTCTCGCCGCCCGAGAGGCTGGCCGACCCGCGCGCGAGGGTGAGGTAGTCGAGCCCGACGTCATTGAGGAAGCCGAGCCGCTCGGTGATCTCGCGCAGGATGCGGCGCGCGATCTCTCGGCGCTGCGGGGTGAGCTGGTCGGGGAGCGCGCGGAACCACCCGTCCGCCTCGCGGATCGAGAACGCGCTGACCTCGCCGATGTGCTTGCCGGCGATCTTCACCGCCAGCGCCTCCGGCTTCAGGCGGTAGCCGTTGCAGGCTTGGCACGGCGCCTCGCCCTGGAAGCGCGCCAGCTCCTCGCGCACCCACGCGCTGTCGGTCTCGCGCCAGCGCCGTTCCAGATTGGCAATCACCCCCTCGAACGGCTTCTTCGTCTCGTAGGCGCGCAGGCCGTCCTCGTAGCGCATGGTGACAGGGATCTCGCCGGTGCCGTTCAGGATCGCCTCGCGCGCGCGCTGGGGCAGGTCCTTCCAGGGCGTGCGCGTCGAGATCTTCAGGTGGCGTGCCAGGCTCTCCAGCGTCTGGCGGTAGTAGGGCGAGGAGGTGTTCTCCCACGGTGCGATCGCGCCGTCGGCGAGCGAGAGCCGCTCGTCGGGCACCACGAGCTCGGGATCGAAGAAGGTGGTGACGCCAAGGCCGTCGCAGGCGGGGCAGGCGCCGGCCGGGTTGTTGAAGCTGAACAGGCGGGGCTCGAGCTCGGCGATGGTGAAGCCCGAGACCGGGCAGGCGAACTTGGCGCTGAAGTTGGTGCGCTCCCCGGTATCGGCGTTCTCGGTGAAGGCGATGCCGTCGGCCAGCGCGAGCGCGGTCTCGAAGCTGTCGGCGAGCCGCGGCGCGATCCCCTCGCGCACGACGATGCGGTCCACCACCACCTCGATGTCGTGCTTGCGCTTCCTGTCGAGGGCGGGCACGGCATCGATGTCGTGGAGCGTCCCGTCCACCTTCACGCGCTGGAAGCCGCGCTTCTGCAGCTCGGCGAGTTCCTTGCGGTACTCGCCCTTGCGCCCGCGCACCACGGGGGCGAGCAGCAGCAGCCGCGTGCCCTCGGGCATCGCCAGCACCTTGTCCACCATCTGGCTGACGGTCTGCGCCTCGATCGGCAGGCCCGTGGCCGGCGAGTGGGGCACGCCGATTCGCGCCCAGAGCAGGCGCATGTAGTCGTGGATCTCGGTCACCGTGCCGACGGTGGAGCGCGGGTTGCGCGAAGTGGTCTTCTGGTCGATCGAGATCGCCGGGGAGAGCCCCTCGATCGCATCCACGTCGGGCTTCTGCATCAGCTCGAGGAACTGGCGCGCATAGGCCGAGAGGCTCTCGACATAGCGGCGCTGGCCCTCGGCGTAGATGGTGTCGAAGGCGAGCGAGGACTTGCCGGAACCGGACAGACCCGTGATCACGGTCAGGCTGTGGCGCGGGATCTCGACATCGATGTTCTTGAGGTTGTGCTCGCGCGCGCCGCGGACGCGGATCGAGTCGGTCATGGGCCACCCGGGGGACGAAAGGGGAACGGAGTGGGCCAGAGATGGGGGCGGCGACGCAAGTGGCGAGAGTGCACATGAGGTCGCCTCGTTGGACGGGGCGGGGCGGAGGCCCTACAGTCCGGCGGCGGCATTCACGGAGAGGCGGCGATGGCGGGCAGCGTCAACAAGGTGATCCTGGTGGGCAATCTCGGCCGCGACCCCGAGGTGCGGACCATGCAGCAGACCGGTGGGCGGGTCGTGACCTTCTCGGTCGCCACGAGCGAATCCTGGACCGACCGCAGCTCGGGTGAGCGGAAGGAGAAGACGCAGTGGCACCGCATCGCCATCTACAACGAGAAGCTCGGCGAGATCGCCGAGAAGTACCTGCGCAAGGGCAGCAAGGTGTACGTGGAGGGGAGCCTCGAGAGCCGGAAGTACACCGACAAGGACGGCAACGAGCGTGAGATCTTCGAGGTGGTGATCGGTCGGTTCCGCGGCGACCTGACGCTGCTCGACGGCCGCGGCGGCGGGGCGGGGGTGGAGGACGAGGCGGGCGGCTATGCCTCGCGCCAGCCGATGGCCGCTGCGTCGCGCGGCGGCGGCCGTGCGGGCGGTGGCTGGGAGCCGAAGAAGGGTGGCGGCAGCGACCTGGACGACGACATCCCGTTCTGAGCGAACCGGGCGTCAGTCCTCGTCGGGCCCCGCCATGACGGCGTGCGGCGCCTCGCCCTTGCGGCGCTTGCGGGTGCGCATGGCATAGGCGCCGCGCTGGCGGTTCGGATCGACGTTGGGACGGACGACGGTGTCCTCGTAGTCCGCCCAGTCGTCCTCCGTCAGGTCGGCAAGCGCTGGGACGATCTTCACCGACTGCATGGTCTCGTCGCCGTAGAGGCTGCGCGGCAGCGGCACGACCTGGAAGATCGGGTAGTCGGGCTCGAGCCGGACCTGCACGTCGGTCTTGGTGAGGCGGATGTTGCTGAACAGCGGGCCGAACCAGCGATCGGTCTCGATGATGCCCTCGTAGAGCTCGTAGTGGCCGCGTGGCAGGTTGACGGGGCCGCGCACCAGCAGGCCCCAGCCGGGGGCCGTGCGCGCGATCAGGCCGGACCAGATCTGCACCACGCCAGGCTCGCGCAGGGCCGAGAGGAAGGGCGGCGAGAACCCCTTGACGTGGTCCGGCGCGGCCGCGTCGAAGGCCTGGGCGAAGTAGGGGAACTGGGCACTGCCGTTGAGCGGGATCCAGCCGTCATGTTCGGCGCCGTCGTAGGTCCAGAAGACCTGGCTGCCGTCCCACATCAGGGTCAGGCCGATCGGCGGGAAGACGTACCAGCCGAAGGCGGTGGCGGTGGTGACGGCCTCGCAGTACCGGAAGGCGCGGGTGGGCAGGGTGCCGATGGCGGAGCGGTCCGCACGCATCGGTGGGCGGGCCTGCTCGATCAGGCGGTGGAAGGTCAGGATGGGGCTGGCGGGCGGCGCATCCGGCATCACGATCCCTCGTCGCGGCGTCTCTGGACGCGCTTCCAGGAAAACATACGGGAAGACCTCGGGGAGAATGAAAGGTCGCGCCGGCATGGGACCGGCGCGACCTCCGAAGGGGATCAGAGCGCGGGAGCCACGCCGCCGAGGCGCACCTTGCCCGCGTCCGCGACCGGCTTCAGGGCCGGGGCGACGCCGCCGAGGCGCACCTTGCCGGCATCCGCGATCGGCTTCAGGGCGGGAGCCACGCCGCCGAGGCGCACCTTGCCGGCATCCGCGACCGGCTTCAGGGCCGGGGCGACGCCGCCGAGGCGGACCTTGCCGGCATCCGCGACCGGCTTCAGGGCGGGAGCCACGCCGCCGAGGCGGACCTTGCCGGCGTCCGCGATCGGCTTCAGGGCCGGGGCGACGCCGCCGAGGCGCACCTTGCCGGCATCCAGCGTGGGAGAGGCGTTCAGGGTGTGGGCCATCGTGATCTCCTTCGATCGTCTCTCAGACTGCGGGTTCTTGCTTTGTTCCGGCCATGAACGGAAGCCCCACGACTAGGACAAGAGGCTCGGCCAGATCGAGCAAGGCGGCGAGGCAGTCCTACCCGCCGGATGAGTGAGAACGTAACAGGAACTTTTGCCGGTCGCAAGAGATATGTCCTACAACCGCGGGGAGGTGTCATGGCTCCGTCGTTGCCGTCGGGCGGCGTGCGCCAACAAATCACGCATGCTGACGACGATCTCACGCGCGATCCCCGCGTCTGTTCCGGCACTCTTCTCTATATCGGTTCGTCCCGACGGATGCCACGCCAGCGGCACGCGGCGCGGATGAGGGGATTCATGCGCGAGGCTGGTGAGGAAACGGTAACCGTCTCGGGCGATTCGGTGCTCATCGAGGTGCTCGAGGCCGCGCAGCGCTTCGTCGCCTGGTATGCGGAATTCCTCTCGCGCGACGGCGCAGCGCCCGCGCGGCGGGGCGAGGGGGCGCAGGATGCGCTGATCGCCAGCAAGCTGCAGCATGCGGTGTTCGATCTGATGGCGGCGGTGCACGCCATGAACCGCCACTACGCCGACGCCCACCGGCAGCGGACCGTGTCAGCTGGCCCGCTGCGCACCCAACAGCGTGATGGCACCCTGCACTGAACTGCGGCTGCTCCCCCGACGGGCGGTCACGCCAGCCAGGGCGGCACGGGCAGACCCTTGCTGCGCAGGAAATCGGGGTTGAACAGCTTCGACTGGTAGCGCGCGCCGCCGTCGCAGAGGATCGTCACGACCGTGTGGCCCGGGCCGAGGGCGCGCGCCACCCGGATCGCCGCGGCGACGTTGAGTCCGGCCGAACCTCCCACGCTCAGCCCCTCATGGATCGTCAGATCGAATACCTGTTCGAGCGACTCCTCGTCGGTCACGCGGATCGCATCGTCGATCGGCGCGCCTTCGAGATTGGCCGGCACGCGGCTCTGGCCGATCCCTTCGGTGATCGAGCTGCCCTCGAGCTCGAGCACGCCGCGCGTCTTCCAGGCATAGAGCGCGCTGCCCGGCGGATCGGCCAGCACGATCCGCACCGACGGCTTCTTCGCCTTGAGCGCGAAGGCCACGCCGGCGAGCGTGCCGCCCGTGCCGCAGGCGCAGGTGAAGGCGTCGACGCGGCCCTCGGTCTCGCGCCAGATCTCCTCGCCGGTGGTACGGCGGTGGCCCTCGCGATTGGCGAGATTGTCGAACTGGTTCGCCCAGATCGCGCCGTTCGGTTCGGACGCGGCGAGTTCCTCGGCAAGCCGGCGCGAGACATGCACGTAGTTGCCGGGGTCCCGGTAGGGGGCCGCGGGCACCAGGCGGAGCTCGGCACCGATCATGCGCAGGAACTCGATCTTCTCGCGGCTCTGGGTCTCCGGCATCACGATCACGCAACGATAGCCGCGCGCATTGCCGACCAGCGTCAGCCCGATGCCGGTGTTGCCGGCGGTGCCCTCGACGATCGTTCCGCCGGGGCGCAGCAGCCCCTTCGCCTCGGCATCGGTGATGATGGCGAGGGCCGCGCGGTCCTTCACCGATCCGCCCGGGTTCATGAACTCGGCCTTGCCGAGGATCTCGCAGCCCGTGGCCTCGGAGGCCCGCCTCAGCCGGATCAGCGGCGTGTTGCCGATCGCCCCCACCAGCCCGTCCACCATCGCCATCGCACCGCTCCTGCCGCTACCCTGCACCCGACGATATCCGACTGCCGGAGAGGATAGCCCACTCGATGAGCGACATACCCGAGGTGACCCCGGCCGAGACCTGGCAGGCGCTGAACGAGGACCCGAACGCCATGCTGGTGGATGTCCGTACGGATGCCGAGTGGACCTATGTCGGCATGCCCGACCTGTCGGCGACCGGCAAGCCCATCCTGCCGATCGCCTGGCAGGTCTTCCCGGCGATGGCGGTGAACCCGCACTTCGTCGAGTCGCTGCGGGCCGCCGGGCTGACGCCCGGACACCGGCTCTACTTTCTCTGCCGGTCGGGCGCGCGCAGCCTCGCGGCGGCGCGCGCGGCGCGTGCCGCCGGCTTCCCGGCGGTGTTCAACATCCGCGACGGGTTCGAGGGACCGCTGGACGCGCAGGGCCACCGTCGCACCGTCGCCGGCTGGATCGCCTCCGGCTTGCCGTGGCGCCAGCGCTGAGCGGCGGCAACGGCGGTGTCAGGCCGGCACCAGCCGTACCAGGAAGGTCGCGGCGGAACCGGTGTCGGCGATGCACTCGACGGCGATCTCGTCCCACAGTGCGGCGGTGCTCACACTGGCGTCCACCGGCGCGAAGGTCACCCCGCCGCCCTTGGCCACGGTGGCGTTGCCGGCCGCGGCGCGGCGCACCACGCAGGCGAAGCCCTTGCCGAGCCCGGCCGGCAGGGTGAGGGTACGGTCCGACCCGTCGCACTCGATCACGCGCCCGTTGTCGGCCGCCGTCGCCGCCCGGTTCGCCGTCAGCGCGGCATAGGAGGCGGGGCCGCCCACCGCGGCGAGGGTCGCGGTGCGGGTTGCACCCGTGCCGCCATAGGCGATCGCGAGGTTCGTGCCGGCGACCACCATCGCCTCGGTCTGGGCGCGCGCCGCGGCCGGGAAGTCGGTGACCTGGGCGGCCGCGTGCGTGTGCGTTGCCGGTGCCTTGCCGTCGAGCGCGGTCTGCAGGTTGGCGATGTCGGCGATGACATGGCCGTGCGACACCGCCGCCGCGCCGAGCGTGCTGCGCGCGGCGGCGGCGTCCGCGTCGTCCAGCAGCGACCGGGCGAAGCCGGTGAGCGGCGCGAGCGCGGCGGCGCTCGCGCCGGTGTAGTAGGCGATGCGGTCGGCGGCCGGGGTGAGCGCGTCGATCGCGTCGATCGCCGCCGGGATTCCGGTGAGCGCGGACCAGTCGGTCGAGCCGCCGCTGCCGACAACGTCGGTCGCCGGGGCCCAGGCGGTGCCGTTCCACTTCAGCACTTGGCCCGTGGAGGCCCCCCCCTGGGCGAGCCTGGCCGGTGCGATCGTGCCGATCAGATCCGCCTCGGTATGGGTGTGCGCCGCCGGTGCGAGGGATGCCCGGACCTGACCGACGGTGATCTTGCGGGTGGTGCCGTTCTGATTGGCGACCATCTCGTCGGTGTCCTGGGCGGACGTCGCGGGCGGGTATTGCGAGATCTTCAGAGGGCCAGACATCGGCGTCTCCTTGACGAATGACAGGGCCGTCTCGACGGAGCGGCCCGGTTGCGGTGTCACCGCCCGACCGTCGGCCGGCGGGTAGCGGCACGGGGCGTTCGGGCGGCGTGCCGGCCCGCCTCGCCGATGCCGCGCACGAGGCATCTCGACGGCAGGCCGGGGTTTGGAGTAGTGGACCGGCGCGAGCGGAGTGGCCTGTCAGGCCAGCGCTGCCGTAGCTCAGTGGTAGAGCACTCCCTTGGTAAGGGAGAGGTCGTGAGTTCAATCCTCACCGGCAGCACCATCCGTCCGGCGTGGCGCGTGGTGCTGCGGCGCAGCATGGCGATCTAGACCAGCGCGGCGACGCTGACCGACGACCCGGAGTGCCCCGTCACGTGCAGGATGGAGAACGCGTCGCTCGAGCGCGACAGCACCATGTCACCGCGGCGCACCAGATGCGCGGCCGGGTTGAAGTAGCCTGCAGAGAGGGTCTGGGTGCGGGTGTCGGTGTCGGTGCGGTAGTGCCACAGCGTGAAGCCGTTGGCATAGGCGAGCACGGACAGGCTCTGGATCTCGAAGGGCATTACGGGGACTCCTTGGGCGGGGCTGGGGAGGGGACGGCCAGCACGGGGCTTGCCCGGCGGATGGCGCCTGCGGGTCGGCGGGTGGCGGCGCCGACCGCGGCTCTAGCCCGCCAGGATCGGCTGGCCCGCATCGTCGAGGATCGGCTGGCCGGACTCGTCGAGGATCGCGTCCGGCGGGATGTCCGGCCCGAGATCGGGCGTCTCGCCCGCGAGCGAGGCGACGGCGACCGTCGATCCGTCGTTCGACACGACGCGCAGGATCCGCGCGCCGTCGGCACCGTTCAGCAGGATCAGGTCGTCCGTGCGCAGGTAGGTGCGCGCCTCGTCGAAATAGCCCTCGGCGAGGATGGCGGCGACGTCGTCCTCGGCGCTGGCATAGGTCCAGAGCGTGAAGCCGGCGGCGTAGGAGAGGACCGCAAGACTGGTGGGCACGAACGCCATGGCGGGGTCGGTCCCTTTGCGCGGCGCGCAGCGCCCGGCGCGAGCGGCGCGTCGGGGCGGCGGCGGACGGTGGGGTTCGGGCGGGGGAACGGCGTGAGCGAAGGGGACCGGTGATCCCCGGGCGCACGAGTCCCGTGACGTCGCGCAGGCTGCCAAGGCTTCGGATTCCAGTCAAGGAAAATATTCATATAGGCGGCGGAAACCCGGGCCGGCGCCCTGCGGCGGTGATCCGCCGGGCCGCGACGTGTTAGGGTGTCCGCGGCGGCCCGCCCGCCATTCCACCGCAGAGAGGGGAGACACCGGGACGATGAGCCAGCACGCGCCCGCTTTCGCCCGCCGCGTCCTAGGCGCCTTCGCCGCCGCCGTGATCGCCACGGCCGCAACTGCCGCGATCTCGCAGACGCTCAACGTCTACAACTGGAACGACTACATCGATCCGGCCGTGATCGAACGGTTCCAGCGCGAGACCGGAATCGCCGTCCGCTACGACGTGTTCGAAAGCCTCGAGACGCTGGAGGCGAAGCTGCTCGCCGGCCGGTCGGGCTACGACATCGTCGTGCCGACCAACGAGCCCACCTTCTCGCGCCTGATCAGGGCCGGGGCGCTGCAGCCGCTCGATCGCGCCAAGATCCCGAACTGGGGCAACCTCGACCGCACGCTGATGCAGCGGCTCGACCGTTCCGATGAAGGCAATCGCCACGGCGTGATCTATCTCTGGGGCACGATCGGGCTCGGCCTCAATCCGGCGCGCATCCGCGAGGTCGCGCCCGACGCGCCGCTCGATTCCTGGGATCTGCTGTTCAAGCCCGAGCACGCGAGCCGCATCGCGCGCTGCGGCATCACCATGATGGACAGCGCGATCGACGTGATCCCGACCGTGCTGCACTACCTCGGGCTCGATCCGAACAGCACGGCCGAGGCCGACCTGCGCAAGGTCGAGCAGACGCTGATGGCGATCCGCCCGCATATCCGCACCTTCTCCACGGGCGGGGCGATCGAGCAACTCGCCACCGGCCAGTCCTGCCTCGCCTTCGCCTACTCGGGCGACGCGATCCAGGCCGCCGACCGCGCGCAGGAGGCTGGCCAGGGCGTGGAGGTGAAGTACGTCGCACCGCGCGAGGGCGCGCAGCTCTGGTTCGATGTGCTGGCGATCCCGAAGGACGCGCCCAACGCCGAGGCCGCGCACCGCTTCATCGACTTCCTGCTCCAGCCCGAGGTGATCGCGGCGGTCACCAACCACGTCGCCTATCCGAACGCGGTTCCGGCCTCCAAGCCGATGATCGAGCCGGACATCCTGGCCGACCGGAACGTCTATCCGGCCGAGCAGGACTTCGCGCGCTTCTTCACGATCGGCGCCGTGCCGCAGGCGGCCGAACGGGCGCGCAGCCGCATGTGGGCGAGGTTCAAGGCCGGCCGCTGAGACGGTGCAGACCGCGAACGTCGCCCCTCCGGGCGCGCCCGAGCCCTGGCGCGACCCGGAGGCGGAGCCCTATGTCCGCATCATCGGCGTCACGAAGCGGTACGGCGCGACCGTCGCGGTCGACGACGTGAGCCTCGACATCTATCGCGGCGAGCTGTTCTGCCTGCTCGGCGGCTCGGGCTCCGGCAAGACCACGCTCCTGCGCATGCTCGCCGGCTTCGAGCGGCCCGACCAGGGGCGCATCCTGATCGACGGCCAGGATGTCGCCGCCGTGCCGCCCTATGCGCGGCCGGTGAACATGATGTTCCAGTCCTATGCGCTCTTCCCGCACATGACGGTGGCGCAGAACGTCGCCTTCGGCCTGCGCATGGAGGGCCTGCCCCGCGCCGAGATCGCCGCGCGCGTCGGGGCGATGCTGGACCTCGTCCGCCTCACGGGGCTCGAGCGGCGCCGGCCGCATGAGCTCTCGGGCGGACAGAGGCAGCGCGTCGCGCTGGCGCGCAGCCTCGTCAAGCGGCCCAAGCTCCTGCTGCTCGACGAGCCGCTCGGCGCGCTCGACAAGAGCCTGCGCGAGCAGACCCAGTTCGAGCTCGTCAACATCCAGGAGCGAACCGGCATCACCTTCATCATGGTCACGCACGACCAGGAGGAGGCGATGACCATGGCGACCCGGCTCGCGGTGATGCACCACGGCTACCTCGCCCAGGTCGGCACGCCGGCGGAGGTCTACGAGTATCCGCAGACCCGCCTGGTCGCGGAGTTCCTCGGCACGGCCAACGTGTTCGAGGGAATCGTGACGAAGGCCGGCGCGACCGGTGCGCTCGTCGAGTCCACCGAGTTCGACGCCGTCTTCGAGAGCGACACCGACCCGCCCAAGCCGGTGGGGGCGCGCGTCTTCGTCGCCGTCCGGCCCGAGAAGATGCGCGTGCGCAAGGCCGCCGAGGGCGAGCGGGCGGGAACCAACCGGCTGGTCGGGGCCGTGCGCGACATCGCCTATTACGGCGACTTCTTCATGTTCGTGGTGGATCTGCCGGACGGCCGCAGCGTGCGCGTCAGCCAGCCCAACCTCGCGCGCGTCACCGAACTGCCGATCACCTGGGGCGACCGCGTGGCGGTGGACTGGCCGCCGCTCGCGACCGTGGTGCTGCCGGAATGAGCTGGCGGCTGCCCGCGGGCCGCACGCTCGTCCTGGCGCTACCCTTCGCTTGGCTCGGCCTGTTCTTCCTCTTCCCCTTCCTGATCGTCGCCAGGATCGCGCTGAGCGAAGCGGCCCTCGGCATCCCGCCCTACGCGCCGCTGCTGCGCCGGGACGAGCAGGGCACGCTCGCGATCGTGCTGAACCTCGGCGCCTTCGCGCTGCTGGTCGAGGACAGCTTCTATCTCGACGCCTACCTGCGCAGCCTCCGCGTCGCCTCGCTCTCGGCGCTGCTCTGCCTGCTCGCGGGCTATCCGATGGCCTATGCGATCGCGCGCGCGCCTGAGCGCCGGCGCAACCTGCTGCTGCTGCTGGTCGTGCTGCCGTTCTGGACCAGCTTCCTGTTGCGCGTGATGGCCTGGATCGGACTGCTCGCCGACAACGGCGTGGTGAACAACATCCTGCTGGGCCTCGGCCTCGTCACCGAGCCGCTGCGCCTCCTCTACACCGAAACCGCGCTCTATCTCGGTATCGTCTACTGCTACCTGCCCTTCATGGTGCTGCCGCTCTACGCCAATCTGGTGAAGCTCGACCCGGCGCTCCTGGAGGCGGCCTCCGACCTCGGCGCGCGGCCCTGGCGCGCCTTCCTCGCCGTCACCCTGCCGCTCTCGCTGCCCGGGATCCTCGCGGGCTTCATGCTGGTGTTCATCCCGGCGGTCGGCGAGTTCGTCATTCCCGAACTGCTCGGCGGGCCGGACGCGCAGCTGATCGGCCGGGTGCTGTGGACCGAGTTCTTCCAGAACCGCGACTGGCCGATGGCCTCCGCGCTCGCGGTCGTGCTGCTGCTGCTGCTCGTGCTGCCGATCGCCTGGTTCCAGCACCTCCAGGGGCGCGCCGGAGGGGGAAGGTGAGCGGGCGGCTCGGCCGGCTCTGGATCGCCCTCGGGGTGGGCTACGCCTTCCTCTACATCCCGATCGCGCTGCTGGTCGTGCTGTCCTTCAATGACAGCCGGCTGGTGACGCTCTGGACCGGATTTTCGCTGCGCTGGTACGCCGCCCTCTGGCACAACGACGCGCTCGTCACAGCCGCCTGGCTGTCGGTCCGGATCGCCGCGGTGGCCGCCACCGGGGCGACGGCGCTCGGCACGGCCGCGGGTTTCGCGCTCGCCCGATTCGGGGCGTTCCGCGGCCGTTCGCTGTTCGGTGCCATGGTCGCAGCACCCCTCGTGATGCCCGAGGTGATCACCGGGCTCAGCCTGCTCCTGCTGTTCGTGGCGCTGGCCGAGGCGGTGGGCTGGCCGGGCGAGCGTGGCGTGACCACCGTCACCATCGCCCACATCACCTTCGCCACGGCCTATGTCGCGGTGGTGGTACAGTCCCGCCTGTCGGACTTCGACCGCTCGCTCGAGGAGGCGGCGCTCGATCTCGGTGCGCGCCCCTGGCGGGTGTTCCTGCTGATCACCCTGCCCCTGATCGCGCCGGCGCTCGCCGCCGGCTGGCTGCTCGCCTTCACCCTCTCGCTCGACGACCTGGTGATCGCCTCCTTCACCTCGGGCCCTGGCGCCTCGACCCTGCCGATGGTTGTGTTCTCGGCGCTGAAGCTTGGCCTGACCCCGGAGCTGTTCGCGCTCGCCACGGTGATCATCGTCGTGGTCAGCTTCGGGCTTGCCCTCGCCCTGCGGCTTGGCCGGGTTGCGTCCGCCCGGGTCGGCGGCTAGCGTCCGATTTCGTTCGCTTGATCTTCCCGAAAGGGGCCCGGGATCTTCCGCATGTCGCTCACCGCCCAGCGGCTCGACCGCATTTCGCCCTCGCAGACCATCGCCATCACCCAGAAGGCGCGCGCGCTTGCCGCGGAGGGTCGCGACATCATCAGCCTGTCCGCTGGCGAGCCCGATTTCGACACGCCTGAGAACATCAAGCGCGCCGCCATCGCCGCGATCGAGCGGGGCGAGACCAAGTACACCGACGTCGCCGGCACCCGGGCGCTGCGCGAGGCGGTGTGCCTCAAGTTCAAGCGCGACAACGGCATCGACTACGCGCCCGACGAGGTGATGGTCTCCACCGGCGGCAAGCAGGTGATCTTCAACGCGATGCTCGCGACCCTCGATCCCGGCGACGAGGTGATCATCCCGACCCCCTGCTGGGTCTCCTACCCCGACATCGTCAGCCTCGCGGAGGGCAAGCCGGTGTTCGTCGCCTGCCCGCAGAACAACGGCTTCAAGCTGCGCGCGGCGGATCTCGAGGCGGCGATCACGCCGCGCACCAAGTGGTTCATGCTGAACAACCCCTGCAACCCCACCGGGGCGGCCTACTCGGTCGAGGAACTGAAGACGCTCACCGATGTCCTCATGCGCCATCCTCGGGTGATGGTGTTCACGGACGACATCTACGAACACCTCGCCTATGACGGGTTCAAACCCGCGACCGTGGTGCAGGTGGAGCCTCGCCTGAAGGAGCGCACGCTGACCATGAACGGCTGCTCCAAGGGCTATGCCATGACGGGCTGGCGCATCGGCTTCTGCGGTGGGCCGAAGGCGCTCATCAAGGCGATGGACAAGCTGCAGAGCCAGTCGACCTCCAACACCTCCTCGATCAGCCAAGCCGCGGCGGTCGAGGCGCTGACGGGGCCGCAGGAGTCGATCAGGGCCATGGTGGAGGTCTACAAGCTCCGCCGGGACCTGGTGGTGGAGGCGCTGAATGCCTGCCCCGGCCTGACATGCCGCAAGCCGGAGGGGGCGTTCTACGTGTTCGCCGGCATCCATGGCTGCCTCGGCAAGACCTCGGCCGGCGGACGGCGGATCGAGACCGACGAGGATTTCGTGACCGCCCTGCTGGAGGAGGAAGGAGTGGCCGCCGTGCACGGCACCGCCTTCGTGGCCCCCGGCCACATGCGCATCAGCTACGCCACCGACACCGAGAGCCTGCGGGAAGCCTGCGCCCGCATCCGCCGTTTCTGCGAAGGTCTGCACTGACCGCCATTCCAGCGCCCGGGAGTCCGAGGATGCCCGCTCTTGCCAGCCGCCTGAACCGGGTGGAGGTCGCCGCCTCGGTGGTGATGACCAACAAGGCGCGCGCGCTGCGCGCCGCCGGCCACCGCGTGATCAGCCTTGCCGTCGGCGAGCCGGATTTCGAAACCCCGCCGCACGCGATCGAGGCGGCGCACAAGGCCGCGCTCGCCGGCGACACGCACTACCCGCCGCAGGACGGCACGGCGGCGCTGAAGGCCGCGGTGCAGCGCAAGTTCAAGCGCGACAACGGGCTCGACTACGCGCTCGACGAGATCATGGTCTCGAACGGCGGCAAGCAGATCATCGCCAACGCCTTCCTCGCCACCATCGACGAGGGCGACGAGGTCATCATCCCGACACCCTACTGGATCAGCTACGCCGAACAGGCGAAGCTCGCCGGCGGCAGGCCCGTGTTCGTGCCCTGCCCGCAGAACAACGGCTTCAAGCTGCGCGCGGAGGACCTCGAGGCGGCGATCACGCCGAAGACGAAGTGGATCGTGCTGAACAGCCCGAACAATCCCTCCGGGGCGGCGCTGTCGGGGGAGGAGCTGCGCGCGATCGGCGCGGTGGTGGCGCGCCATCCGCAGGTCTGGGTGCTGTCGGACGACATGTACGAGCACATGGTCTATGACGGCTTCGCCTTCGCCACCCTTGCGGCCGCGGCGCCCGAGACGCGCGAGCAGGTGCTCACGGTGAATGGCGCCTCCAAGGCCTATGCCATGACGGGCTGGCGGATCGGTTACTGCGGCGGACCGAAGGCGCTCGTGAAGGCGATGGTGAACGTGCAGGGCCAGCTCTCCTCGGGCGTCTGCACGGTCGCGCAGGCGGCGGCGGCGGCGGCGCTTGACGGGCCGCAGGACGTGGTGGCCGAGCGTCAGGCGATCTATCGCCAACGCCGCGACCTGGTCGTCGACCTCCTGAACCAGGCGCCGGGTGTGGTCTGCCACAAGCCCGAGGGCGCCTTCTATGTCTACCCGAACATCGCCGGCTGTCTCGGCAAGACCTCCGCCGGCGGACGGCGCATCGAGAGCGATCTCGACTTCGTGCTTGCGCTTCTTGAGGAGCACCATGTCGCGGCCGTGCATGGCGGCGCCTATGGCATGAGCCCCTATGTGCGGGTGAGCTACGCCACGGACACGGAGAGTTTGCGCGAAGCCTGCGCCCGCATCCAGACCTTCTGCGCAGGCCTCACCTGACCATGACCGCGCTGCCGTGGATCCGTCCGGGCCGCGACGATGACGCGGCCGGGTTCATCGGCCTGATCGCCGAGTGCTGGTCCGAGTATCCCGGCTGCGTCCTCGACGTCGACGGCGAGGTACCGGAGCTGCGCCGGCTCGCCTCGCATGTGGGCGAGCGCGGCGGTGCGCTCTGGACCGCCGAGGCCTCGGGGCGCATCGTCGGGATGATCGCGGCCACACCGATGCGCGAGGATCTCGCCTGGGAGATCTCGCGCATGTATGTCGCCCGGCCCTATCGCGGCACCGGGCTGGCGGCGCGGCTGCTCGCGGCGGCGGAGGAGCGCATCCGCAGCGCCGGTGCGCGCCGCGTGGTGCTCTGGACCGATACGCGCTTCGAGGCGGCGCACCGCTTCTACGAGAAGCACTCCTTCGTGCGCGCGGGCTCGATCCGCGTGCTCGACGACAAGAGCCGCAGCCTCGAGTTCCGTTATGCCAAGCCGATCGCCGGCACGGTGGTCGAGGTGCTGGACGCGGCCGCCGCCGTATCGGCCGAGCGCAGGCTCGCCGATGTGCTGAAGGCCTGCGTCGACGACGGCGCCGTGGTGGGCTTCCTAGCACCGCTCGCGATGGAGAAGGCGCGCAGCTTCTGGCGCGACCGCGCCGCCGAGGTGGCTGCCGGCAAGCGCGTGATCCTGTGCGCCTGGGTGGATGGAGCGATCGGCGGGTGTTTGCAGCTCGACATGGATACGCCGGAGAACCAGAGCCATCGCGCCGAGGTGCGCCAGCTGATCGTGCACCCGGGCTTCCGCCGCAAGGGGGTCGGGCGGGAGTTGATGGCGCGGATCGACCAGGCGGGGCTCGCGCATGGGCGGCGGCTCCTGGTGCTGCGCACTTGGCCGGGCGGGCCGGCCGAGGCGATCGTGCGCAGCCTGGGCTGGAACTTCGTCGGCGTGATCCCGGGCTACGCGATCCGCCCGACCGGCGAGCCGGTGGACGAGGGCTACTGGTGGAAGCGGGTCGAGTAGGGGCTCACAGGAACGCTTCCAACGCCGCCAGGGTTTCGGCCGGCGCCTCCTCGGCGAGATAATGCCCTGACGGGATCGCGGCGCCGCGTATGTCGGTGCCGTAGAGCCGCCAGACCTCCGGCACGTCGTACCAGGCCCCGACCCGGCCCCTGGCACCCCACAGCACCAGCAGCGGGCAGGTGATGCGCTGCCCGGCGGCCCGGCTTGCCCGGTCGTGTTCGAGGTCGATGCCCGCGGCGGCGCGGTAGTCCTCGCAGATCGCCGCGATCGTGCCGGGCTCGTGCAGCGCGGCGAGGTAGTCGGCGAAGGCCTCCGGGGCGAAGAAGTCGGGCGGCGCGCCGTGCCTGCCGCTGTGGCTCAACAGCCAGAAGCGCGGATCCGCGGCGATCAGCGTCTCCGGATAGGGCGCTGGCTGGGCCAGGAAGAACCAGTGGTAGTAGCCCATGGCGAAGTCCATCCCGGCGCGCTCGAAATGCTCCAGCGTCGGGATGATGTCGAGCAGGGCTGCCCGTTCGACCCGGTCCGGGTGGTCGAGCATCAGGCGGTGGCCGACGCGGGCGCCGCGGTCATGGCCGACCAGGCGGAAGCGGTCGAACCCGAGGATCCGCATCAGCGCCACCATGTCGGCAGCCATGGCCCGTTTGGCGTAGGCGGCATGGTCCGGCGATGGCGGCGGCTTGGACGAGAAGCCGTAGCCGCGGAGGTCGGGACAGACCACGCTGAAGCGGGCGGCGAGCGCAGGCGCGACCTTGTGCCACATCGCATGGGTCTGCGGGTTGCCATGCAGAAGCAGGAGCGGCGGGCCGGAGCCGCCGGTGCGCACGCGAAGCGCGATGCCGGGACCGACCTCGATGCTGCGGAGCGTGAAGCCTGGGAACACCGACGCCCCTCCTTCGCCTCTGCGGCTCAAGCCTGTCTCGGCTCGGCCGGACGGGCAAGCCGGTCCGGCGCATGACCCAGAAACGATCGAAAAAAGAGGGTCCGGGTTGTCCCGGACCCCCAAGTCAACAGGGAGGCTTCACGTCTGGGAGACGAAGGGGTCCGAAGACCCCGGTTTCCGGCAAAGTCGCCGGAACTGGATCGGCCAAAGCCGAAACCGGATGAAATCTATCAACCAAGTCCGCTAACGCGTGTGATCTGCGTCAATCAACGCAGCAAAGGTAGGGGGCGGTTCCGGTCTGCTGCATCGCGAAATGCCGGGGGCCGACATGCGTGTGCCGCATGGCCCAGTCTGCAACTTTGCAGCGAGTCGGATCAACCGCTGTTTGCGCTGCCCTTCGCGCCCGCCGGTCGCGGTCAGACGGCGGTCAGCCCTTGTCCGCCAACTGCGTGAGCAGGAAGTCGCGGAACACCGAGACCCGTTTCGAGTTCCTGAGCTCCTCGGGGTAGACGAAGTAGGCCTCGACCTTCGGCGCCTTGATGTCCGGCAGCACGCGGACGAGATCGCGCGTCTCGTCGATCATGTAGTCGGGGATCGCCGCGATCCCGAGGCCGCTCTGGACCGCGAGCAGCAGGCCATAGATCGAGTTCACTTCCAGCACCGGCCGGCGCGTGATGCCCTGCCGCTTGCCTGCATCCAGGATCCAGTTGATGTCCTGCACGGGGGTTCGGTAGTCGCCGAACACCAGCAACCGATGCTGGTCGAGGTCCTCGGCCCGCTCCGGCACACCCATGCGCTTGAGGTAGTCGGGCGCCGCGACCAGCATCCAGCTCATCGTCATCAGGTGGCGCTGGATCAGGTCCGGCTGGCGCGGGGGGTGCATCCGGATCGCCACATCGGCCTCGCGCATGGCGAGATCGAGATCCTGGTCGTCGAGAACGATCGAGAGGGAGATCTCGGGATAGTGGTCGAGGAACGCCTTGATGCGCGGGGCGAGCCAGGTGGATCCGAAGGCGACGGTGGTGGTGACCTTCAGCTTGCCCGAAGGCTTCTCCTTGCTTTCCGTCAACAGCGCCTCGGTCATCGCCAGCTTGGCGAAGACCTCGCGCACCGTGCGGTTCAGCGTTTCGCCCTGCTCGGTCAGGATCAAGCCGCGCGCATGGCGGTGGAACAGCGGCACCTGGAGCGCCTCCTCGAGCGCCGAGATCTGCCGGCTGACCGCCGACTGCGAGAGGTTCAGGGTCTCGCCCGCATGGGTGAAGCTTCCCGCCTCTGCGACCGCGTGGAAGACGCGCAGCTTGTCCCAGTCGATCATCGTCCTGCTCCGCCTCGCGGGGCGACGCCTCTGTCTGCCTGTCCGCCCCCGGCAGGGACGGCGAGGCGATGCCATGACGTTTCGCACCCGATGCCCACGGCGCAGGAGTCGCGCCGCGGGCGGTGTGATCGTGCCGCCGGAGAGGGCCCGTTGTCACCTGGGGCGACAACGTTCCACGCGTGATCCGACGACCGCCCGGCGGCATCCGCGCCGGGCAAGCTCAGTCGGCCGCCAGCGCCGGCTGCGCCGGATGTGCGGCCAGGAACTTCTCAGCCTCGAGTGCGGCCATGCAGCCGGTCCCGGCCGCCGTCACCGCCTGACGGAACACCTTGTCCTGAACGTCGCCGGCGGCGAACACGCCGGGGACGGAGGTGCGCGTGCTGCCGGGGGCGGTGAGGATGTAGCCCTCGCCATCCATCTCCACCTGCCCCCTGAACAGGGCCGTGTTCGGGCTGTGGCCGATGGCGATGAAGACCCCCTCGAGCGCGACCTCCCGCATGGTGCCGGTGCGCGCGTGGCGCAGCCGAAGCCCGGTCACGCCCGGCGGGTCGTCCGTGCCGAGGATCTCGTCCACCACATGGTCCCAGATCACGCTGATCTTCGGGTTCGCGAACAGCCGCTCCTGCAGGATCTTCTCGGCGCGCAGGGTGTCGCGCCGGTGCACCAGTGTGACCTGAGAGGCATGGTGGGTGAGGTAGAGAGCCTCCTCCACCGCCGAGTTGCCGCCGCCGATCACCGCCACCCGCTTGCCCCTGAAGAAGAACCCGTCGCAGGTGGCGCAGGCCGAGACGCCGAAGCCCTGGAACCGCTTCTCGGAGGGCAGGCCGAGCCAGCGCGCCTGGGCGCCGGTGGCGATCACGACCGCGTCCGCGAGGTAGGTCGCGCCCGAGTCGCCGGTCGCCCGGAACGGCCTGCGGGAGAAGTCGACCGCGGTGACGATGTCCTCGATCACGCGGGTGCCGACATGCTCGGCCTGCTTGCGCATCTGCTCCATCAGCCAGGGGCCCTGGATGACGTCCGCGAAGCCTGGATAGTTCTCGACATCCGTCGTGATCATGAGCTGCCCGCCCGGCTGCAGCCCGGCGACGAGCACGGGCTTGAGCGCGGCCCGCGCCGCGTAGATCCCTGCCGTGTAGCCGGCCGGGCCGGCGCCGATGATCAGCACCGGGGAAGTGATCGGATCGGCCATCGCCCCCTCGTCCGCGTCCACGACAGGATATTGCCCTTTGCCGCGGCGCGACAAGGCGAACGCGCAGGCCAGGCTGTTCCGCGGGGGACGAATCTGGAATATTCTTGCGCGTGCGAGCTTCGTGACCGTTCCAGGATTCCGAGATGCGCAAGACCCCGGCCGCCACGCCCGTGCTGGACGCGATCGACCGGCGGATCCTCGCCGAACTGCAGGAGGATGGGCGGATGACCAATGTCGAGCTCGCCCGGCGCGCCGGCATCTCGGCGCCGCCCTGCCTCAGGCGCGTGCGCAGGCTCGAGGAGGCGGGAGTGATCCGCGGCTACCACGCGGAGACCGATGCGGCGATGCTGGGCTGGGAGGTGCTGTTCTTCGCGGTGGTGGGACTGGAGAGCCAGAAGCAGTCCGTGCTCGACGCCTTCGAGCAGATGGCGAGCTCCTGGCCGGAGGTGCGCGAGTGCCACATGATCCGCGGCGGCGGCGACTTCCTGCTGAAGGTGGTGGCGCGCGACACCGCCCATGAGAACGAGCTGACGCGCCGGCTCACCGAGGCTCCGAACGTGACGCGCGTGACCACGCTGCAGACCATCCGCACCGGCAAGGACGTGGCCGGGGTGCCGATCCCGCGCGAGTGAACCCCAGGAACGGAGTGCAGGGATGCGACTCGAGGGACGCACGGCGATCGTCACGGGCGCTGCGAGCGGCATCGGCCGGCGCATCGCCGAACGCTTCGCCGAGGAGGGGGCGAAGGTCGCGATCGCGGACCTGAACCGCGACTCCGCCGAGGCGGCCGCCGAGGCGATCCGCGGGGCGGGCGGGACGGCGATGGCGGTGGCGATGGACGTCGCCGACGAGGCAGCCGTGCAGGCCGGCGTCGAGGCGGTGCTGAAATCCTGGGGCCGCACCGACATCCTGGTCAGCAATGCCGGCATCCAGGTGGTCCATCCGCTGGAGGAGTTCAGCTTCGCCGAGTGGCGCCGCGTGGTGGCGGTCCATCTCGACGCCGCCTTCCTGCTCACCCGCGCCTGCCTGCCCTCGATGTACGCCAACAACCACGGCCGGATCATCTACATGGGCTCGGTGCACTCCAAGACCGCCTCGGTGCTGAAGGCGCCCTATGTCGCCGCCAAGCACGGGCTCATGGGCCTCGCGCGCGTGGTCGCGAAGGAGGGAGCGCGGAAGGGCGTGACCGCCAACGTCGTCTGTCCGGGCTTCGTGCTCACCCCCCTGGTCGAGAAGCAGATCCCGGAACAGGCCCGGACGCTGGGGCTGAGCGAGCAGGAGGTCGTCCAGAAGGTGATGCTGAAGGACACGGTGGACGGCGAGTTCACCACCGTGGACGACATCGCCGAGGTGACGCTGTTCTTCGCGAGCCATCCCACCGCGGCGCTGACCGGGCAGAGCCTGATCGCGAGCCACGGCTGGCACATGGAGTAGCGTCGGCGGCGCGCGGGCGCGGGCGCGCGCCCTCAGCGATGGGCGACGATCGGCGGTGGTGCCTCCATCAGCCGATAGGCGTAGCCGGGGCAGGTCACGGTCGGGTTGATGGCGTTGAAGACCCCTTCCGGGTTGTCCTTCCACAGCCAGACATGCAGGTCGTAGTGGTGCAGCTCGCGCGGCATCAGCGGCTCGTGGCCCTCCATCGGCCCGTCGAAGGGCCGGCCGAAGATCGTCGGCCGGTCGGCGATGCCCGTGGCGAGAGGGATGAACCACTCTGCGGCGACCAGGTGCAGCCGGCCTGCGCGATCCGGCTCGTAGACCAGGATCTGCGGCTTGAACGGATCGGGCGTGGGGCCGATCAGCGCCGGGTTGAGGAAGTGCACTCCCATCCCGCCCTCGGGATAGAGCACACAGCCCAGCGTCGAGAAGTAGCCGTCGCGGATCGCGACCAGGGGATCGGCGTATTTCGACAGCGCCTCGCGCACCTCGACGAGCTGGGCGGTCAGCGCGGCCGGGCCGCCGGCGGCGGAGCGGGGGTCGTGCGCGGACGCGGGTGAGGCGGCGCTCGCCGCGGCGAGGCACGCGGCCAGGCCAAGGGCGGCGAGAGTGCGGCGGGGGCGGGTCTGGGTCATGGCGGGATCTCCCTGCGGTGCACGGCGCCTGCCTGGGCGTCGTTCCGCAGCCACCATGCCGACCCGCGCTTTCCGCGACGACCGTCGCGTCTTGCCGGAGCTTTCCTGACCTTTCCGGTTGCGAGGCTAGATCCGCTTCACCCGGAACGCGGCCCCTTCCAGGGCGGCGAGGATCTCCGCGCCGTGCAGGGCATCGCGCGCCTCCACCACCAGGTCGAGTTCGGCGGCGCGCACCGACGGGGTTGCGAACAGGCGCTGATGCGTCACCTCGATGATGTTGCCGCCGGCCGCCGCGATCCGGCCGGCGACATCGGCGAGCACGCCCGGCCGGTCGGCGATGTCGACCGCAAGCCGCAAGAGCCTCCCGTCCCGCACCAGGTTGCGCAGCAGCACGTTGGCGAGGATGCGCGCATCGATGTTCGCGCCGCACAGCATGACGCCGACCCGCGCGCCGGCGAACAGCGGCGCATGCGCGATCAGCGCCGCGATGCCGGCCGCGCCCGCCCCTTCGGTGACGATCTTCGCCTCCTCGGCCAGGAGCCCGATCGCCTCCTCGATCGACTGTTCCGGGACAACAAGGACACGCTCGACATGGTCGCGGATGATCGCGAAGGGGCGCTCGCCGATGTCGCGCACGGCGATCCCTTCGGCGATCGTCGCGCCCCCGGTGCGCACCTCCTCGCCGGCGAGACGCTGGGCGCAGGCCGCCCAGCCCTCGACCTCGACGCCGATCACGCGTGCGCCCGGCCGCAGCGCGCGTGCGGCGACCGCGCAGCCGGCGATCAGGCCGCCGCCGCCGACCGGGACAACGATCGTATCGAGATCGGGCGCATCGCGGAGCAGCTCGAGCGCGGCGGTGCCCTGGCCGGCGATGATCGCATCGTCGTCGTACGGATGCACCAAGGTCAGCCCGTGCTCGGCTGCGAGCGCGCGCGCATGCCTGGCGCTGTCCGCGAGCGTCTCGCCGTGCAGCACCACCCTCGCGCCGTGACCGCGGGTGCGCATCACCTTGGCGTTCGGCGTCGAAGCCGGCATCACCACGGTCGCGGGAATGCCGAGCCGTTGCGCGTGGTAGGCGACCGCCTGGGCGTGATTGCCGGCCGACATGGTGATCACGCCCGCGCGCCGTTCGTCTTCGGACAGCGCCAGCAGGCGGTTCAGCGCGCCGCGTTCCTTGAAGCTGCCCGTGCGCTGCAGTGTCTCGAGCTTGAGCGCGAGCGCCGCAAGGCCGAGGCGTGTCGCCAGCGCATGGGCGGGAACCGTCGGCGTGCGCGCGACACCGTCGGCGATGCGTGCCGCCGCCGCGGCGATGTCGTCAAAGGTCACCGCCACGGCGGGACGGACCGGGCCTGACCCTCAGCCGAAGCCGACCGCTGTGATCTCGTAGCTCTTCGCCCCGCCCGGGGCCGGCACCTCGACCACGTCGCCGACCTTCTTGCCGAGGATCGCGCGCGCGACCGGCGAGGAGATGCTGATCAGTCCCTTCTTGATGTCGGCCTCGTGCGCACCGACGATCTGCCAGGTGCGCTCCTCCTCGGTCTCCTCGTCCACGAGCGTCACCTTCGCGCCGAACATGACCTGGTTGCCCGAGAGCTTGGAGATGTCGATCACCTCGGCGGCGGCGATGATCGCCTCGAGCTCCGCCACCCGGCCCTCGATGAAACTCTGGCGTTCGCGCGCCGCGTGATACTCGGCGTTCTCCGACAGGTCGCCATGCGTGCGCGCCTCGGCGATCGAGCGGATCACCGCCGGTCGCTCCACGCTCTTCAGGTGCCGGAGTTCCTCCTCCAGTCTGGCAAGGCCTTCGGCCGTCATCGGGAACTTCTGCACGGCAGGCGTCCTCTTGAACTCTCTTCTCGTGTAACCGGCACAACATGCCGCGGGGACGGCGATCAGCTTGCCCCTTTCCCCGCGACTGTCAAACGACGCTGCGCGCCCCCCGGTTGCCCGGGCAGGCGCGCGGCTTCGTCCTAGAACGACCCGACAAAATACGACTGGAGGGGCGCGACTTCAAGCGTGCCGGCCTTCAGCGCGGCGATCGCGTGCACCGCCGCGCGTGCGCCAGCAAGCGTCGTGTAGTGCGGCACGTTGTGCGTCAGTGCCGAGCGGCGGATGTCGAAACTGTCGGAGACGCTGCGACCGCCGGAGGTGGTGTTGATCACGAGCTGGAAGGCGCCCGACTTGATCGCATCGACGCAGTGCGGCCGGCCTTCCAGAACCTTGTTCACCACCCCCACCTCCAGCCCCGCCTCGCGGATCGCGGCGGCGGTGCCCCGCGTCGCCGCGATCCCGAAGCCCATGTCGGTGAGCCGCCGCGCCAGCGCCACCGCCGCCGGCTTGTCGCCGTCCTTGACGCTGATGAACGCGGTGCCGGCGAGCGGCAGCCGCACCCCGGCGCCGAGCTGGCTCTTGGCGAAGGCGCGCTCGAAGCTCGCATCCAGCCCCATCACCTCGCCGGTCGACTTCATCTCGGGACCGAGCAGCACATCGACGTTCGGGAAGCGCGCGAAGGGGAACACGCTCTCCTTCACGGCCACGTGCCGGCTGACCGCCTCGTCGTCCAGCCGGAACGCGGAGAGCTTCGCCCCGGCCATCACCTTCGCGCCGATCTTCGCCACCGCGACACCCGTGGCCTTGGCGACGAAGGGCACGGTGCGCGAGGCGCGGGGATTCACCTCCAGCACGTAGATCGCCCCGTCCTGGATCGCGTACTGCACGTTCATCAGCCCGACGACCTTCAGTGCCTTCGCCAGCGCCTCGGTCTCCTCGCGCAGCTCCGCCACCAGCGCCGGGGAGAGCGAGTAGGGCGGCAGCGAGCACGCCGAATCGCCCGAGTGGATCCCCGCCTCCTCGATGTGCTCCATCACGCCCGCGACATAGACCGTCTCGCCATCGGCGATGCAGTCCACGTCCACCTCGATCGCGTCGTTCAGGTAGCGGTCGATCAGTACCGGATTCTCGCCCGAGACGCGCACCGCCTCGCGCATGTAGCGGTGCAGGCCGGACCGGTCGTGCACGATCTCCATCGCCCGCCCGCCGAGCACGTAGGAGGGGCGGATCACCACCGGATAGCCGATCCGTTCCGCCACCGCCTCGGCCTCCTCGACCGAGCGCGCAGTGCCGTTCTCGGGCTGACGCAGCCCGAGCCGCTTGAGGAGATCCTGGAATCGCTCGCGATCCTCGGCGATGTCGATCGCATCGGCCGAGGTGCCCAGAAGCGGAATTCCCGCCGCGGCGAGCGCTTGGCTGAGCCTGAGCGGGGTCTGCCCGCCATACTGCACGATGCAGCCGAGCACGGTGCCGCGCTGCTGCTCGCGGCGCACGAGCGCGATCACGTCCTCCGCCGTCAGCGGCTCGAAGTAGAGCCGATCCGAGGTGTCGTAGTCCGTGCTCACCGTCTCGGGGTTGCAGTTGACCATGATGGTCTCGAACCCCGCTTCCTTCAGCGCGTAGGCGGCGTGCACGCAGCAATAGTCGAACTCGATCCCCTGGCCGATCCGGTTCGGCCCGCCGCCGAGGATCACCACCTTGGTGCGGTCCGTCGGATCGGCCTCGCACTCGGCCGGCTCGATCCCGTTCCCCTCATAGGTCGAGTACATGTAGGGGGTCAGGCTCTCGAACTCGGCCGCGCAGGTATCGATCCGCTTGTACACCGGATGCACGCCGAGCCTGCCGCGCAGCTTCGCGACCTCGGCCTCCTTCACGCCGGCCAGCGTGGCAAGCCGCCGGTCCGAGAATCCCATCGCCTTGAGCCGATGCAACCCCGCCGCATCCTTCGGCAGCCCCGCCGCGCGCACCATCTCCTCGGCATGCACCACCGCCTCGATCTCGCGCAGGAACCACGGGTCGAAACGCGTCGCACCGTGGATCTCCTCCACCGTCAGCCCCTCGCGGAACGCCTGCGCCACCGCCAGCACGCGATCGGGTGTGGGCGTGGACAGCGCCGCCAGGATCTCGCCCTTCTCCGCCCCCGCCAGCGCCGTCACCTCGTCGAGGCCCGAGAGTCCCGTCTCGAGGCTGCGCAGCCCCTTCTGCAAGGCCTCGGCGAAGGTGCGGCCGATCGCCATCGCCTCGCCGACCGACTTCATGCTCGTGGTCAGCAGCGCCGGCGTGCCCGGGAACTTCTCGAAGGTGAAGCGCGGCATCTTCACCACCACGTAGTCGATCGTCGGCTCGAAGCTCGCCGGCGTCACCCTGGTGATGTCGTTCGCCAACTCGTCGAGCGTGTAGCCGACCGCGAGCTTCGCCGCGACCTTGGCGATCGGGAACCCGGTCGCCTTCGACGCCAGCGCCGAGGAGCGACTGACGCGCGGGTTCATCTCGATGATCACCATCCGCCCATCGGCCGGATTGATCGCGAACTGCACGTTCGACCCGCCGGTATCCACCCCGATCTCGCGCAGGCACGCGATCGAGGCGTCGCGCATCCGCTGATACTCCTTGTCGGTCAGCGTCAGCGCCGGCGCGATCGTCACCGAATCGCCGGTGTGCACGCCCATCGGATCGAGATTCTCGATCGAGCAGACGATGATGCAGTTGTCCGCACGGTCGCGCACAACCTCCATCTCGTACTCCTTCCAGCCGAGCACGCTCTCCTCGATCAGCACCTCGGTGGTCGGGCTGGCATCCAGCCCGCCCGTGACGATCGCCTCGAACTCCTCCATGTTGTAGGCGATGCCCCCGCCCGTGCCGCCGAGCGTGAAGCTCGGCCGGATCACCGCCGGCAGACCGACCAGCTTCAACGCCTCGCGCGCCTCCGCCAGCGAATGGGCGATCGCGCTCCTCGGGCTCTCGATCCCGATCGCCGCCATCGCGTCGCGGAACTTCTGCCGGTCCTCAGCCTTGTCGATCGCCTCGCGCTTCGCGCCGATCAGCTCGACCCCGTAGCGGTCGAGCACGCCGAGATCGGCGAGCTTCATCGCCGTGTTCAGCGCGGTCTGGCCGCCCATGGTCGGCAGCAAGGCATCGGGCCGCTCCTTGGCGATGATCTTCTCCACCATCTCCGGCGTGATCGGCTCGACATAGGTTGCATCCGCGAGCCCGGGATCCGTCATGATCGTGGCCGGGTTGGAGTTCACCAGAACAACCCGATAGCCCTCGGCCTTCAGCGCCTTGCAGGCCTGCGCGCCCGAGTAGTCGAACTCGCAGGCCTGGCCGATCACGATCGGACCGGCGCCGATGATCAGGATGCTCTTGATGTCCTCGCGCTTGGGCATGTCTTCCCCTCCGCAAGGGCTCCGCCCTTGCATCCCGCCGGGGGGCCATTGGCCCCCCGGACCCCCCGATTACCGTCGCTCGTCTGTCGCCAACTTCACCGCGAGCAGCGCCAAGGCCCCGCCGAGCACCCAGCGCTGCGCCGCCATCCACATCGGGCGCTTCTGCAGGAACGTCGCCACACCGCCGGACGTCGCCACCAGGAACGCGTCGCCCAGCGTGCACACCAGCACCTGGATGCCGCCCAGCACCGCGCCCTGCACGAACACGTCGCCGCGCGCCGGATCGATGAATGGCGGCAACACCGCGACATAGAACAACGCGACCTTCGGGTTCAGGATCGCCGTGCCCATGCCGATCAGGAACAGCCGCGCATCGCCCTCGCGCGGCATCGGCCGCGGCGCGAATAAAGGCACACCGCCCGGCCGGACGCTCTGCCAGGCGAGCCAGCCGAGATAGGCCGCGCCACCGAACCGCAACGCGTCATAGGCCGCTGGCACCGCCAGCAGCACCGCACTGATCCCCGCCGCGCCCAGCAGCGCATAGACCAGGCTGCCGCACTGGCAGCCGACCAGCGACACGAACCCCGCGCGATGCCCCTGCGTCAGGCTGCGCGAGACGAGATAGAGCATGTTCGGCCCGGGCGTGATCCACAGGCCGAAGCTCAGCGCCGCGAAGGTCAGCAGGGTGGCGGTGTCGGGCACGGTTCAGATCATCGCCGCGTAGCCGCCATCGACCGGGATCGCCGTGCCGGTGACGAAGTCCGATGCGCTCGACGCGAGGAACACCGCGATCCCGCCGAGATCGTCCGGCACGCCCCAGCGCCCGGCCGGCGTGCGCGCCACCACCTTCTCGTTGAGCCCCGCGACGTCCTGCCGCGCGCGACGTGTCAGATCGGTGTCGATCCAGCCCGGCAGCACCGCGTTCGCCTGGATGTTGTCCGCCGCCCAGCCGGTCGCCAGCGCCTTGGTGAACTGCACGATCCCGCCCTTGGACGCGGCATAGGCCGGCGCGAAGCCGGCGGCGAAGATCGACATCATCGAGCCGATCGTGATCACCTTGCCGCGCCCCGAGGCCTTCAGCGCCGGATAGGCCGCCTTGGCGCAGGCGAAGGCGCTGTCGAGATTGGTCGCGATCACCTGGCGCCACTCGTCGAACGCCAGTTCTTGCACGGGCTTGCGGATGTTCATGCCGGCATTGATCACCAGGATGTCCAGGCCGCCGAACCGGTCCGTGGTCGCCTTGACCATCGCCGCGACCGACGCCGCGTCGTTCACATCCGCGACCACGGACGCCGCCCGCTCGCCGAGGGCGGCCACGGCGGCCGCGTTCTTCTCCGTGTTGCGGCCCGCGATCATCACCGACGCACCGGCGCCATGGATCGCCTTCGCCATGCCGAGACCGATGCCGCCATTGCCCCCGGTGACCAGCGCCACCCGCCCCGTCAGATCGAACAGACCGCTCATGCTGCCTTCGCCCTCTCCATCATCGTCACGAACCGGTCGAACAGGTGATGGCTGTCGGTCGGTCCCGGGCTCGCCTCGGGGTGGTACTGCACGCTGAACGCCGGCAGCGCGTCCGACGCGATCCCCTCGTTCGTGCCGTCGAACAGCGACACATGCGTCACCCGCACGCTCTCCGGCAGGCTCTCCGGGATCACCGCGAAGCCGTGGTTCTGGCTGGTGATCTCGACTTTGCCGGTGGCGAGCTCCTTCACCGGATGGTTCGCGCCGCGGTGGCCCTGGTGCAGCTTGCGCGTCTTCCCCCCGAGCGCCAGCGCGAGCAGTTGATGCCCGAGGCAGATGCCGAACACCGGCACGCGCTTCTCCAGCACGCCGCGGATCGCGGGGACCGCGTACTCGCCGGTGGCGGCCGGATCGCCCGGGCCGTTCGAGAGGAACACCCCGTCCGGCGCGTGGCGCAGGATGTCCTCCGCGCTCGCGGTCGCGGGCAGCACCGTCACCCGGCAGCCGGCATTGGCGAGGCAGCGCAGGATGTTGCGCTTCGCCCCGTAGTCGATCGCGACCACGTGGAAGCGCGGCGCCTCCTGACGCCCATAGCCCGCGGGCCACGCCCAGACCGTCTCGTCCCACGAGTACTGCTGGCGGGTGGTGACCTCGCGCGCGAGGTCCATGCCCTCGAGCCCCGGCCATGACGTCGCCTGCGCGACCAGCGCCTCGAGGTCGAACCTGCCGTCCGCCGGGTGCGCGAGCACGCCCGTGGGCGCGCCGGCAAGCCGGATGCGCCGCGTCAGGCGTCGCGTGTCGAGCCCGGCGATGCCGGGCAGGCCGTGCGCCACGAGCCACTCGGGCAGGCCGCGCGAGGCCCTCCAGTTGGAGGGCAGCGTCGGATCGTCCTTCACCGCGAGCCCGCGCGCGGCGGGGGTGGCGGTCTCGATGTCCTCGGCATTGGTGCCGACATTGCCGATATGCGGGAAGGTGAAGGTGATGATCTGCCCGGCATAGGAGGGATCGGTCAGCACCTCCTGGTAGCCGGTCATGGCCGTGTTGAAGCACACCTCGCCAACCATGGTGGCGTGCGCGCCGAAGCCGCGGCCCCAGAGCACGGTGCCATCCGCCAGCACCAGCGCCGCCGTCGCGCCGACCGGGCGGCCATCCGCGCTCGGCGCAGGCTCCGCCGCTTCGGCACCGGGCATGTCGGCCAGCGCGAGCCCAGTCTCCTTCAGGATCAGCGGCCAGTGCTTGGCAGGAATGGTGCGGGACTGGCGCCACTTGCGGATCGCTTCCGTCCCGACGCCGGTGAGCTGGGCCGCCCGCTCTGGGCCGCCGAGCCGGTCGATGATCTCGTCCACGCTGGCCATGGGGCGGAGATAAGGGAAGAGATTTCCTGCCGCAAGCCAAATCGGCACTTGGGAAGGGCGTTCCCAAGCTGCGCCGGCGAGCGTCATACCCTATAGTAGAGGGCCATTCATCAGGGAGATCCGCGCATGGGCCTGCGCGAGCAGTTCGCCGAGGCGATGAAGACCTCGCTGAAGGCGGGGGATGCCGCCACCACCTCGACCATCCGCATGATCCTCGCCGAGCTCAAGAAGGTGGATATCGAGGCGCGGCCGAAGGGCATCGACAAGGTCGAGGACGACGAGATCCTCGCCATGCTGCGCCGGATGGTGAAGTCGCGCCGCGAGAGCGTGGAGATGTACCGCCAGGGCAACCGCCAGGATCTGGTGGACAAGGAGCTCGCCGAGATCGCCGTGATCGAGCGCTTCCTGCCCGCCGAGATGGACGAGGCGGCGCTCGAGGCCGCCGTGCGCGCCGCCGTGGCCGAGACCGGCGCGGCCTCGGTCAAGGACATGGGCAAGGTGATGGCCGCGCTGAAGGCGAAGCACGGCTGGGCGCTCGACCTGGCCAAGGCCGGGCCGAAGGTGAGGGCGGCGCTCGCCGGCTGAACCCGCGCCGATGGCGCTTCCCGACTCCTTCCTCGACGAGCTGCGTGCGCGCACCCCCCTCGGCGCGCTGATCGGCCGGCGCGTGCGCCTCACGCGCGCGGGGCGTGAGCTGAAGGGCCTCTGCCCGTTCCACAACGAGAAGACGCCCTCCTTCCACGTGGTCGAGGACAAGGGGTTCTTCCACTGCTTCGGCTGCGGTGCGCATGGCGATGCGATCGCCTTCGTGATGCGCTGCGAGAACCTCGGATTCATGGAGGCGGTGGAACGGCTGGCCAGTGAAGCGGGCATGACCGTGCCGCGGGCGAGCCCCGAGGCCGCCGCCGCGGCCGAGCGGATCGCGAGCCTCTCCGGCATCGCCGAGGCCGCCGCCGCCGCCTTCGCCCGCCGGCTGCATCTGCCGGAGGGGCGACCCGCACTCGCGTATCTCCGTCGGCGGGGACTGACCGACGAGACCATCCGGCTGTTCGGGCTCGGCTGGTCGGGCGAGGGGCGGGGCGCGATCGCGGCCGATCTGCGCGGCCAGGGCGTGACGGTCGAGCAGCTCGTCGCGGTCGGACTGATGAAGCAGGACGACCCGGATCGCCCGGCAGTCGATCTCTTCTTCAACCGCGTGATGTTCCCGATCCGCGACCGGCGCGGCCGGGTGATCGGCTTCGGCGGCCGGACCCTCGGCGACGGCCAGCCCAAGTACCTGAACGGGCCGGAGACGGGGCTGTTCTCGAAGCGCCGCACGCTCTACGGGCTCGATCTCGCGCGGGCGAATGCGCGTGCGGGCGCCGAGCTGGTCGTCGTCGAGGGCTACATGGACGTGATCGCGCTGCACCAGGCCGGGTTCGGCGGCGCGGTCGCCCCGCTCGGCACGGCGCTGACCGCCGAACACCTCGCCGAGCTGTGGCGCATCTCCCCGGCCCCGGTGCTCTGCTTCGACGGCGATGCTGCCGGCGCGCGTGCGGCGCTGCGCACCGCCGAGATCGCGCTGCCGCTGCTTGCGCCCGGGCGGACGCTGGCGCTCGCCTCCCTGCCGCCGGGCGAGGATCCAGACACGCTCGTCCTGCGCAAGGGCGCGGACGGGTTCCACCAGGTGCTCGCGGCGCGGAAGGGCCTCGCGGATACCCTGTTCGACGCGATCGCCGGTCCTGCCGCCGGGCCGGAGGAACGGGCCGCGCAGCGCCGCCGCCTTGACGAACTCGCCGGGCGCATCCGGGACCGCGACCTCAGCGACGAGTACCGCCGCCACTTCCGCGACCGCTGGTTCCGCCAGCGCCAGGGCGCCCGGAGCGGCGCCGCAGGGCCGGCGACCCGCCCGCGCGCACGCCTAGCATCCCGTCCGCCCCTTGCCCCGGATCGGGTACAGGCGCTGCGCGAGCGCAACCTGCTCGCCCTGCTGCTGACCCATCCGGGGCTGCTGCCCCGGTTCGAGGAGGCGCTCGCGGCCGAGCGGTTCACCTCCCCGCCCTGCGAGCAGGTCAGGACCGCCCTGATCGGGCTTGACCCCAAGGGGCTCGTCGACCAACTCCGCAGCCTGGGGCTTGCAGAGGCTTTGGAGGCCGTTCTGGGACGCGGCCTGAGCGACATTCCACCGACCACCCTGCCCGAGGCGACACCAGCGGAGGCGAGTGCCGCGATCGAGCGCGCCTTCGCCGGACTGCACCCTGAGCGGCTGGAGCGCGAAGTGGCCGAGGCGCGCGCGGCGCTGGCTGCCGATTTCTGCGAGGCCAATCTGCGCAGGCTCCAGGCGCTGGACCGGATGCGGGCGGAGCTCCGGGCGGAGCTCGCCGAGGATCCGGCCGAGTGACGCCGCCGAGGCCTGCGAGACACGCACATAGGGTAGGGGGACAGTGTTCGTGCCCCATCCCGACCACCGACCGAGGTGACCCGAATGGCGAAACCGACCACCACCACCACCGCCGACCCCGCCGGGGAGGACATCGCCGAGGGCGCGCTGCTCGACACCCAGTCGGCCGCGGTGAAGAAGCTCGTCGCCCGCGGCCGCGAGCGCGGCTACGTGACCTATGACGACGTGAATGCCGCCCTGCCGCCGGGCCAGGTCTCCTCCGAGCAGATCGAGGACACCATGGCGATGCTGAGCGAACTCGGCATCAACGTGGTGGAGGCCGAGGAGGCCGAGGAGTCGGAGGCCGCCCCCGTCGCCAAGGCCGCGAAGGCGGAGGAGGAGGACGAGGACGAGGGCTCGGGCGGCAATGTCGACGAGGCCGAGCTCGGCCGCACCGACGACCCGGTGCGGATGTACCTGCGCGAGATGGGCTCGGTCGAGCTCCTCTCCCGCGAGGGCGAGATCGCGATCGCCAAGCGGATCGAGGCCGGCCGCGACATGATGATCGGCGGGCTGTGCGAGAGCCCGCTGACCTTCAAGGCCATCATCGCCTGGCACGACGCGTTGCAGCAGGGCAAGATGCTGCTGCGCGACATCATCGACCTCGAGGCCACCCACGGCGCCGGCCAGACGCCGGAGGAGGCGGCCGTCAACGGCGCGCCCGCCCCGGCGGCGGAGCCGGACGACGATGCGGGCGGCGAGGAGTTCGACGACGACGAGGGCGCGCAGCTCTCGCTCTCGGCGCTCGAGGAGAAGCTGAAGCCCGAGGTGCTCGCCACCTTCGAGGCGATCGCGGCCGCCTACCGGAAGCTCGCCAAGCTCCAGGAGGCGCGCCTGAAGACGCTCTCCGAGGGCGGGGTGCCGACGCCGCAGGCCGAGCGGAAGTACGAGAAGGCCAAGGCCGAGGTGGTCGAGCTCGTCCAGAAGGTGCACCTGAACAACGTGCGCATCGAGCAGCTGGTCGAGGAGCTGCGCGACCTCAACCAGCGCCTGACCGCGTTCGAGGGCCAGCTCCTCCGTCTCGCCGAGAGCGCCAAGGTCAAGCGCGAGGACTTCCTCAAGGAGTATCGCGGCCACGAGCTCGATCCGGGCTGGCTCGAGCGGGTGGGCAGGCTGCCCGGCAAGGCGTGGAAGACCCTCGCCACGAAGCACGCGGCCGAGGTGGAGGCGGTGCGCGCGAAGATCGCCGCGATCGCCAACGAGGTGCATCTGCCGGTGGGCGAGTTCCGCCGCGTGGTGACAACGGTGCAGAAGGGCGAGCGGGACGCGGCGCGGGCGAAGAAGGAGATGATCGAGGCGAACCTGCGCCTCGTGATCTCGATCGCCAAGAAGTACACCAACCGCGGGCTGCAGTTCCTCGACCTGATCCAGGAGGGCAACATCGGCCTGATGAAGGCCGTGGACAAGTTCGAGTACCGCCGCGGCTACAAGTTCTCGACCTACGCCACCTGGTGGATCCGCCAGGCGATCACGCGCTCGATCGCGGACCAGGCGCGCACGATCCGCATTCCCGTGCACATGATCGAGACGATCAACAAGCTGGTGCGGACCAGCCGCCAGATGCTGCACGAGATCGGCCGCGAGCCGCAGCCGGAGGAGCTCGCCGAGAAGCTCGGCATGCCGCTCGAGAAGGTGCGCAAGGTGCTGAAGATCGCCAAGGAGCCGATCAGCCTGGAGACGCCGATCGGCGACGAGGAGGACAGCCATCTCGGCGACTTCATCGAGGACAAGAACGCGGTCATCCCGCTCGATGCGGCGATCCAGGCGAACCTGCGCGAGGCGACCACGCGCGTCCTCAACACCCTGACGCCGCGCGAGGAGCGCGTCCTCAGGATGCGCTTCGGCATCGGCATGAACACCGATCACACGCTCGAGGAGGTGGGGCAGCAGTTCAACGTGACGCGCGAGCGCATCCGCCAGATCGAGGCGAAGGCGCTGCGCAAGCTCAAGCATCCGAGCCGGAGCCGGAAGCTGCGCAGTTTCCTGGACGACTGATCGCTGCGGGGGGTGTGGGGGGCGAGCGTCGCCCCCCATTGCTTTATGACTTTATCGCTTTACGACTTTATGCCGCCGCCCGGCGTCGTGTGCGGCGTGCCGGGGAATGGCGCGCGCAGCGTAGTGCACCGATGCGTCAGAACCGGTCGTGTTCGTCCTCGATCGCGTAGAGCCGCTGCGGGGCACGGTGGGCTACGCGGTGACCCCGTGCCGGGCGAGCGCCGCGGCGAAGGCCGCGCGCAGCGTCTCGCGCTCCTCCTCAGGCAACCAGCTCGTGGCATTGGTGACCAGCATCCTCGCGCTGGCCCGTGCGGCCTCGTCCCACGGCATGGTCTTGGCCGCTTCGAGCTCGGCGATGACGTGCCGCGCCATGCGGCGCGCGGCCCTGCGTCGGGCCTCGTCCTCGGCCTCCGTGCTCTGGGCCGGGAGGTGGTCGAACAGGCTGGTCTGGTCGGGGGCGTGAATCGGCATGCCGGCAGTGTAGCAGCCCGGGGGCGGTGTCTTACAGGCCGAGCGTGGCGCGGCTGAGCGGGCGCGCGAGCGCGGCGTCCAGCACGGGATCGGCCTGGTCGAACCAGTGCAGCAGCTCGGCGAGCCGCCAGGCGATATCGAGGGCGTCGCGCTGCACCTCGGCAAGGGGTTCGCCTGCGCGTGCCACAAGCCAGCGGTAGAGCACGCGATAACCGGACACGCCGAAGGCGAAGACGCGCTCGGGCACGCCAGCGAGGCGGAGCGAGCTGTCGTGCTGGAGCGGGATCGCGCCGCTGCCGGACCCGTCGGGCAGGAAGGCCCGGCCGATCGGCGGCACCTGGAGCGTGACGCCCGTTGCCTTGCCCGCGAGACGCGCGGTGCGGAACGCGGCGGCCGGCTGGCGTGCGAAGGTTTCCAGCGCGGCGATCTCCGCGCCGATCCGCGCGGCGTCCTCGAACACCGCCGGATCGGCGGGGAAGGGGATGTGCGGGAAGGCCTCCTCCAGGTCCCAGGCGAAGCGGCGGGTGTAGGAGGTGGCGGAGAGCAGCGCGGTGATCGCGTGGAACACGTCCTCGGGCCGGACGCGGCGCGCATAGGCGGCTTCCAGGCCGCGCAGCAGGTCGGGGTTCAGGTTGTGCGCGCCGGGACCGTTGCGGCGGTCGTAGAGCGGGAAGGCGTAGCCGCCGTAGGAGCCGCGGAAGGCGTGGTAGTCGGGGATCAGGCCGTGCACCCACACGGCCGGGCCGGCGCCGGTGCCGGAGGGCATGGCGTAGAGGGCGATGTTCGTGGCGCCCCAGGCCGCGCGGAGATCGGTGCGCAGGAAATCGTTGAAGGCGCGGTGCGCGTAGTGGAGCCGACGATCGAGCGGTCGATACGCCGTTTCACGGACCAGCGCGGCATCGAAGGACGTGGCGTGCGCCTCTGACCAGTCGCGGTCGCGCGACGCATGGAACGCTGCCTGCGCCTCGGCCGCTGGCGCCGCCAGCCAATCCTTCACCTGGCGTTCGATCTGTGCGGCCGTGAAGCCGTAGACGAATTCATCCCGTTTCGTCTGTGTTCCGGACGAGCGGAACCGGAACGCATCGGCGATGGACACGGCGGCGACATCGGCGAACGGCGCAGGCAGGAAATCGTCGAGCCCGCCGCGCTCGACGCGCACGAACGAGAGGGCCACCTCGTCCCGCGCGACACGCTCCAGGAACGCCTCCTTCGCCGCCTTCGAGAACAGACCCACCGCCACGCTACGCCTGCTGCCGCCACGTGTCGGCGTAGAACACCTGCGCCTCCGTGCCGTCCGCTTTCGTGCCGTCGGCGACGGCGATCGTGATGCACACCCCCGCCTGGATCGCGAAGACGTTCTCGTCCTCCTCGATCCCGGCCGGGCGCTCCCCGCGCAGGTCGCCGCGCAGGTCGATCACCTCGATCCGGTCGAACCGTTCGCGCAGCATCCTGCGCAGCCCGGCATAGGGGTGGCCCGCGAGGAAGGTCCGGTTGGTGATCAGGCACACCACGCCGCGCTTCGGCGCGCCCTCGCTCTCGAACAGCTTCCACAGGCACCAGCGCCAGAACGCGATGTAGAGGTCGGGGAACGTGTTGAGCTCCCCGCCCCAGCCGGCCTCACGCACCGGCTGCTTCAGATCGTCCCAGAACCCGTTCGCCCAGCCGGCGGTGATCCGCGTCTCCTCGCCCTCCGCCAGCCGCCGATAGGGCGGGTTGCCGAAGATCGCCAGGATCGGCGCCTCGCGCTTCACCGCATCCGCCGCCCGCCGCTCCTCCACGATCGGTGCCGACATGAACCCGAGATGCGGCACCACCCCGACGCCGCCGGTCGGCGGGGTGAGCGTGTCCGCGAGGTAGATCTTCAACCGCGTCGCAAGTGACGCTCCGGCGGCCAGCAATTCGCGCTGCAACCGGTAGTGCGCCACCGTGTACGGCCCCACCAGCAGCTCGAACCCGTGCAGCCGTTCGGCAAGCTTGGTCAGTTCGCCGGCTACCGCGCCCTCGCCCATCTCGCGTGCCGCCCGCTCCGCGACAAGCGATGCGGCGGCGATCAGGAACGTGCCCGTGCCGCAGGCCGGGTCGAGCACCAGCACATCCCGGTCCAGCAACCCGTTCGTGCCCAGATGCTCGCGCAGCGCCCGGTCGGTCACCGCCACCATGAACCGCACGACCGGAACGGGTGTGAAATAGACCCCGTGCCGCTTGCGCGCGACCGGATCGAAGGTCGCGAGGAAGTCCTCGTAGAAATAGAGGATCGGATCGTGTCCGTTTCGTTTGGCCAGCACCTCGGGATCGACCGCGTTCACGGTGTCCAGGATGACGTCGAAGCCGGCGCCGAGCACCTCGACGATCTCGTCCTGCGTCAGCGCGCGCAGCGTGGCGCGCAGCAGCGGATAGCTGCCTTCCGGCAGCCTGCGGTAGGCGTCCTGACCGACCTCTCCGCCGGCTGCCTCGCGCGCGAGCAGCAGGCCGAAGGCCAGCGTCTGGGCGAACGCGTTCGCGAACAGCGCGTTCTCGTCCCGCTCGTCGTAGCCGCCCGCCTCGGCATGGGCGAACAGCGTGTCGCGGAATTCGGCCCGCACGGCATCCAAGGCCGCTGGCGCGCCCTCGCGGCAGGCATCCAGCGTGATGCCCCGCACCAGCCGCGCGGCATGCGCCAGCGCCTCGGCCACGTCCTGCGCCGTGCGCATCGGCGGCGGTTGCGCCAGCGCCAGTTTCTCGACGATCGCCAGGAACGGCGCGGGATCGCTGCCCCGGATCAGCCGCTCCGCCGTCGCCGCCGGCGTCTCCGGGTCGAGCACCGAGGCCGGAACGATCATCGCCTCCTCGTCGTGCGCATCACGCCGATAGAGATGGATCGTGTGGAAGTTGCAGAATCCCCACAGCGGCAGCGCCCTGAAGCGCTCGAACTGCAACTTGTCGTGCCCGCGCAACTGCGCCGGCCGCAGCCCCTTGTCCGGCGCCTTCAACTCGACGAAGGCGCGCGCCGGCTGCGCCGCCTGCGCCAACGCGATGTCGGGCCGGCCCACGCCAGGCTTGCGGTATTCGGGCAGCACGCGCACCGCTGCCCCGGCGCCGAAGCGCAGCCGCAGCGCATCTTCCAACAGTCGCTGGAAGCGCGGCGCCAGCAGCAGTTCCAGTCCCGTACCGTCGCCGGCAATGCCCCGATTGGCCGCGCGATCCTTCCGGATCGCATCGGCATAGGCGATCAATGCGTCATGAACGGACGTGTCCAGCATCGGGCCTCGCGCGACTCGGTCCGTGCCAGAGTGGCGGCTTCGCCCCCGCAAGACAAGCGGACCCGCGGAGGGAAGGGTGGCGCTGAGCCGGCCCCCGGGCCGGCGACGCCACGGCACCTCGCCCCTTCCCCCCACCACCCCCCATCCCCGACCCTCCCCCCGTGCTGCCCCTGCCGATTCTCCTCCCCTTCTTCGCCCTGATCGCGCTCGGCTACGCGCTCGGCCGCGGCCCGCTCGCCGCGCCCGCAGCCCAGAACGGGCTGCGCCTGTTCGTCCTCTACGCGGCGCTGCCCGCCTTCATCTTCCGCTTCGTCGTCGAGGCCGCCACGCCGCCACCCGCCGCACTCCTCGCACCCGCCGCCTTCGCCGCCGCCATGCTCGCCACCGCCGCAACCGCCGCCCTCGTCTCCCCGCGCGCCCGCGCCCTCGCCGCCATGGGCGCGGTCAGCGCGAACGTCGGCTACATGGGCCTGCCCGCCATCGCCGTCTCGCCCCTCGGCTCCGACCCCGCCGCCACCGGTGCCGCGATCGCCATCCTGGTGATCGACGTGCTCGGCACCATGAACGCCAACATGCTGCTGCTGACCCGCGGGGGCCTGCGCGCGGGCGCCAACGCCATGCTGCGTGCGCCGCTCGTCTGGGCGATGGTCGCGGGGCTCGCCGTCCGCGCCTCGGGCGCAACACTGCCCGAACCGGCGCTCCGCCTCGCCGCCATGCTCGCCGGCGGCGCGGTGCCGGGGGCGCTGGTCAGCCTCGGCG
>NZ_VIKA01000130.1 GCF_006704265.1 Elioraea sp. Yellowstone
GGCGCGGGGCGCGCGAGGCGCTGCGCCGCGACGCCGAGGCGGCCTTCGCGGCCGATCCGTTGCGCCCGCGTGTGCTCGGCTTCTCGCGCGCGGGGCTGCTCGAGGTGGTGCGCCCGCGCATCCGCCCGCCGCTTGCCGAGCTGATCGGCACGCCGCTCTGCACGATCGTCCCTTCGGCGGCGACGGCCGCGCTCGCGGGACTGCGCGCGCTCTGGCGCGAGGCCACCGCCCGGCCGGCGGCCGCGCTTCGCCTGCGCGCCGCGCCGGCGGTGGTCGAGGCGGCGCAGGACGAGACGGAGGCCCTCGCCTTCCTCGCCGCGCGGCTCGGTCGGCCTGCCGTCCTGGTCGCGGACCCGGGCCTGGCGGGGCTCTCCTGGAGCGTGGAGGAGGTACCCCGTGGCTGAGCCGGCTGGCGCGCGCTGTCCGATCTGCGGCAAGCGGGCGGAGCCTCGTTTCCGCCCGTTCTGCTCGCGCCGCTGCGCGGATGTGGACCTCCATCGCTGGCTGAGCGGCGCCTACCGCGTGCCGACCGAGGAGGCGCCCGACCCGGGGGATGCGGAGTGGACAGAGCCCCCCGATCCGGCTACACGTCCGCCCTCGCGCCGTGGGCCCAGGTAGCTCAGTTGGTAGAGCACGTGACTGAAAATCACGGTGTCGCTGGTTCGATTCCGGCCCTGGGCACCATGCGCGCCCCCTCCCGCCCCTAGCCTCGGTCGGCAGGCGCAGCGGTTGCTGCGTCGCATCGTCACGCTGCCTTCACCCAAGCGTGAGCCACCTGTGCTAGGTTCGGCGCCATGAGTCTGGGGGCAAGGTCGAGGGGAGCGCTCCGCCTCGAGGACGTGACGCGCCGTTTCGGCACGATCGCGGCGCTGTCCGGCGTGTCGCTCGCCGCCGAGGGTGCGCGTTTCGTCGTGCTGCTCGGCCCTTCGGGCTGCGGCAAATCGACCCTGCTGCGCATCGTTGCGGGCTTGGACACGCAGCACTCCGGCCGCGTGCTGCTCGGCGGCCGCGACGTGACGGGACTGCCGCCGAAGGAACGCGGCGTGGCGATGGTGTTCCAGAACTACGCGCTGTTTCCGCATCTCTCGGTCGCCGAGAACATCGTCTTCGGCCTGCGCGCCCGCGGCGCGCCACGCGCGGAACGCGAGGCGCGGCTCGCGCGCGCCGCCGGCATGCTCGGCCTCGCGCAGCTCCTGCACCGCCGTCCCAACCAGCTTTCGGGCGGGCAGCAGCAGCGTGTCGCCCTCGCCCGCGCGGTCGTCGCCGAGGCGCCGATCTGCCTGATGGACGAACCCCTCTCCAATCTCGACGCCAAGCTGCGCGCCGAGATGCGCCGCGAGATCCGCGGCCTGCAGCAGCGCCTCGGCATCACCATGGTCTATGTCACGCACGACCAGGCCGAGGCGATGAGCATGGCGGATCAGGTCGTGCTGATGAACGAGGGGCGGATCGAGCAGGACGCAACGCCCGCTGAGCTCTATGCCCGCCCCGCCTCGCTGTTCGCGGCGTCGTTCATCGGCACGCCGCCGATGTCGCTGCTGCGCCTCGAGCCCGGCGCCGGGGGTGCGGTGATCGCCGGCACGGCCGGCCCCGCCGTCGCCCCGGCCGAGGCGGCCGGGGCGATCCTCGGCGTGCGGCCCGAGGAGATCGCGCCGACCGACGGGCCCGGCCTCGCCGCTGCGGTGGCCTCCGCCGAGTTCCTCGGCGCCGAGACGGTGCTGACCTGCACCGTGGGCGCGGCCGGCGAGACGATCCAGGCGCGCGTGCCGGGCCACCACGCGCTCACCGCCGGCAGCCCGCTCAGGCTGCGCCTGCCGCCGCCCGTCCATCTGTTCGATGCGGCGACAGGACGTCGCCTTCCTGAAACGAACCGCCGGCGCGTGCCGGCGGAAGCCCTGCACGACAACGGAGATGCCGGATGAGACTGAGCCGACGCACCGCCCTGAAGGGCCTCGCCGCCGCCCCTGCCCTCGCCTCCCCCGCCGTGCTGGCGCAGGCGCCGGTGGAGATCGTGTTCAACTACCCGATCGCCGTGGGCGGGCCGATCACGCGGATCATCGACGGCTACTGCGCCGAGTTCGAGCGCGCCAACCCGGGCTTCCGCGTCCGCCCGATCTACGCCGGCACCTACCAGGACACGCTGACCAAGACCCTGACCGCCGCACGCGCCGGCGAAGCGCCCGAGACCGCCTGCCTGCTCTCGGTGGACATCTTCACCCTGATCGACGAGGACGCGATCCTGCCCTGGGACGATCTGCCCGGCGTCGATCGCGCCTGGCTCGACGGGTTCTACCCCGCCTTCCTCGAGAACAGCCGCACGGGCGGCAAGACCTGGGGCATCCCGTTCCAGCGCTCGACCAAGGTGCTCTACTGGAACAAGGAGATGTTCCGCGAGGCCGGGCTCGATCCCGATGTCGCGCCGGCGACCTGGGAGGAACAGGTCGAGTTCGCGCGCCGGCTGACCAGGCGCGAGGGCGAGCAGGTGACGCGGTGGGGCATCCAGATCCCCTCCTCTGGCTTCCCCTACTGGCTGTTCCAGGGGCTGACGACGCAGAACGACGTGCGGCTGATGAACGCGGAAGGCAACCGCACCTTCTTCGACGACCCGAAGGTCGTGGAGGCGCTGCAGTACTGGATGGATCTCTCGATGAAGCATCGTGTCCATCCGCCCGGCATCGTCGAATGGGGCACCACGCCGCGCGACTTCTTCGAGCGCAAGGTGGCGATGATGTGGACCACCACCGGCAACCTGACGAATGTGCGCCGCAACGCGCCGTTCCCGTTCGGTGTCGCCATGCTGCCCGCCGGGCGGCGGCGCGGCAGCGCCACGGGCGGCGGCAACATCTACGTCTTCAAGAAGGCGAATGCTGCGCAGCGCGAGGCCGCGGTGCGCTTCGCGAAGTTCCTGACCGCGCCTGAGCTTGCCGCGCAATGGGGCATCGACACCGGCTATGTCGCGGTCACGCCGGCCGCGTGGGAGACGCCGGCGATGAAGGCCTACGTCGCCGACTTCCCCGCCGCCGCGGTGGCGCGCGACCAGTTGCCCCATGCGGTCGCCGAGCTCTCGACCCACGAGAACCAGCGCGTCACCAAGGCGCTGAACGACAACCTCCAGGCGGCGCTCACCGGCCGCAAGCAGGCCGGCCCCGCCATGGCGGATGCCCAGGCCGAGGCGGAGCGGATCCTCCGCCGCTATCGCTAGACCAAGCATACCAGGGAGGCAGACCGATGACCCTCACCCGTCGCACGGCGCTCGCGGCCGCAGCCGCCACGTTCGCTTCACCCGCGGTGCTGCGCGCGCAGGCGGTGCGCGAGCTCACCTTCTACTACCCGATCGCGATCGGCGGCCCGGTGCCGCGGATCATCGACGGCTACTGCGAGGCGTTCCAGCGCCAGACCGGCATCACCGTGAAGCCGGTCTATTCCGGCTTCTACGGCGAGACGCTCACCAAGGCCGTCACCGCGATCCGCGGGGGCGCGGGGCCGCATTTCTCGGTGCTGCTGGCCGCCGAGCTGCACTCGCTGCGCGACATGGACATCCTGGTGCCGATCGAGGAGATCGATGCTTCGGCCGAAACGAAGGCATGGCTCTCCGGCTTCTTCCCCGCCTTCATGGCGAACAGCCTGGCGGACGGCAAGACCTGGTCGGTGCCGTTCCAGCGCTCGACCTCGATCTACTTCTACAACAAGGCGATGTTCCGCGAGGCGGGGCTCGATCCCGAGGCGCCGCCGCGCACCTGGGCCGAGCTGGTCGAGGCCGGCAGGAGGCTCACCCGGCGCGAGGGCACGAACACGCGCTGGGGCGTGCAGCTCGCCACCAACCACGGCACGGCGCAGTGGACCTTCGGCGCGCTCTGCAACCAGGTCGACCACAGGCTGATGAACGAGGCCGGCACGGAGGTGTACTTCAACCATCCGCGCGCGATCGAGGCCGCGACGTTCTGGCGCGACCTCGCCTTCGCGCACCAGATCACGCCGCAGGGCGTCACCGAGTGGGCGACGCTCGCGCCGAACTTCCTGCAAGGCACGGCGGCGATGATCTGGTCCACCACCGGCAACCTGACCAACATCCGCGCCAACGCCGGCTTCGAATTCGGTGTCGCCGGGCTTCCGGGCAAGCAGGCGCCGCGCACCGTGGTGGGAGGCGGCAACCTCTACCTCTTCAAGCACGCCAATCCGGCCGAGCGCGAGGCCTCCCTGCGCTTCGCCCGCTTCCTCACCTCGCCCGAGCTGGCCGCCGACTGGTGCATCAGGACCGGCTATCTCGCCGTGCGGCCCGATGCGTGGGAGACGGACGCGCTGAAGCGCTACACCGCCGAGTTCCCGGCCGCGCTGGTGGCGAAGGAGCAGCTGCCGGTCGCGACCGGCGAGCTCTCCACCTACGAGAACCAGCGCGTCTACAAGGCGCTGAACGACAATCTCCAGGCGCTGCTGACGGGTGCCAAGTCGCCGCAGCAGGCGATGGCGGACGCACAGGCCGAAGCCGATCGCGTGCTGCGCCCGTTCCGCCGCGGCTGAGGGCCCCGGGGCGCGGCGCCAGCCGCGCCCCGCATCCACGCACGGGACGATGCCGCGACGCACGACCATCCATGCCTGGCTGATGCTGACGCCGGCGCTGGTGCTGCTGTTCGGCTTCACGCACTACCCGGCGGTGGCAACGCTCTGGCACTCGCTGTTCACCACGCCCCGCGGCGGCCGTCCGGCCCGGTTCGTCGGCATCGAGAACTATGCGTACCTGTTCGAGGATCCGGTCTTCATCCAGGCGCTCTGGAACAATGCCATCTACGCGTTCGCGACCATCCCGCTCTCGATCGCGATTGCGCTCGCCATGGCGCTCTGGGTGAACGGGCGCATCGCCGGACGCACCGCGCTGCGCATGGCCTACTTCACGCCGACCGTGCTGCCGATGATCGCGGTCGCCAATCTCTGGCTGTTCTTCTACACGCCGGATTATGGCCTGCTCGACCAGGCGACGGCGCTGCTGTTCGGCTGGGGCCCGACCAACTGGATCGGCTCGCGCGAGACCGCGCTCGGCGCGATGATCGCGGTCGCGGTGTGGAAGGAGGCCGGCTTCTTCATGATCTTCTACCTCGCCGCGCTGCAGGCGATCCCGCCCTCGCTCTACGAGGCGGCGGCGATCGAGGGCGCCTCGCGCGCGCGGGTGTTCTGGCGCGTCACCCTGCCGCTGCTCGGCCCCACCACGCTGTTCATCCTGGTCAACGCGGTGATCAACGCCTTCCGGCTGGTGGACCACATCATCGTCATGACGCGCGGCGGGCCGGACAACGCCACCGCCCTGCTGCTGACCTACATCTACGAGCTCGGCTTCCGCTTCTGGGACACCGCCTCCGCCTCGGCGCTGACGATGATCCTGCTCGCGCTCCTCGCCGCGACGGCCGCCTTCCAGTTCCTCGTGCTCGAACGCCGGACGCACTACCGATGAGGGCCACGGCCATCGCTTCCGCCGGGACGCCGCAGCTCGCCGCCCCGCGCCTCGACGTCTGGCGGTGGATCGAGACCGCCGCCGCCTGGCTGTTCGGCCTGGTCTGGATCGCCCCCCTGCTCTACGCCGTCTGGGCGGCGATCCACCCCACCGGCTACGCCACCAGCTTCGCGCTGTTCGCACCGCTGACGCTGGAGAACTTCGTCACCGCGTGGAATGCCGCCCCCTTCGCGCGCTACTTCCTCAACACCTTCGTCCTGGTGACCATGATCCTCGCCGCGCAGTTCGTGCTCTGCACGCTGGCGGCGTTCGTGTTCGCGCGCGCCGGGTTTCGCGGCGCCAACGTGCTGTTCGCGCTGGTGCTTGTGCAGCTCATGATCACGCCGGACGTGCTGCTGGTGGAGAACTACCGCAGCATGAGCACGCTCGGGCTGGTGGACACGATCGTCGCGATCGGCCTGCCCTACATGGCCTCGGCCTTCGGCATCTTCCTGCTGCGCCAGACCTTCAAGCAGGTGCCGCTCGAGCTCGAGGAGGCCGCGCGGGTTGAGGGCTGCGGCACGATGGCGATCCTGCTGCGCGTCTACGTGCCGCTCGCCAGGCCCACCTATCTCGCCTACGGCCTCGTCTCGGTCTCGTTCCACTGGAACAACTTCCTCTGGCCGCTCGTGATCACGAATTCGGTGGAGACGCGGCCGCTCACGGTCGGGCTCGCGGTGTTCGCCACCCTCGACCAGGGCATCGACTGGGCGATCATCAGCGCGGCGACGTTGATGACCTCGGCGCCGCTTCTGGTCGGCTTCCTGCTGTTCCAGCGGCAGTTCGTGCAGTCCTTCATGCGCGCGGGAATCAAGTAGCGGCCACGGGCTTCCCCGCCCCGGCGGCCGGCTCTACAACCGCGAAGCGGGACACGGGCACGGAGGAACGCGCATGATTCTGGCGGGCAAGGTCGCGATCGTCACCGGGGCTGGACGCGGGATCGGCCGCGCGATCGCGCTCGCGATGGCGAGGGCGGGGGCCGCGGTCGTGGTGAACGACGTGGGCGCCTCGGTCGCGGGAACCGGCAGCGACGAGGGTCCGGCGGCCGAGACCGTCCGCGCGATCGTGGAGGCGGGCGGGCGTGCCGTTGCGAACACCGACAGCGTGGCCGACTGGGAGAGCGCACAGCGCATCGTCGCGCGGGCGGTCGAGACGTTCGGCCGGCTCGACATCGTGGTGAACAATGCGGGCATCCTGCGCGATGCGATCTTCCACAAGATGTCGGTCGAGGACTGGCTCGCCGTGATCGGCGTGCACCTGAACGGCAGCTTCTTCGTCAGCCGCGCCGCCGCCCCGATCTTCCGCGAACAGGGCGCGGGCGCCTACGTGCACATGACCTCGACCTCGGGGCTGATCGGCAATGTCGGCCAGGCGAACTACGCCGCCGCCAAGCTCGGCATCGCCGCGCTTTCCAAGTCGATCGCGCTTGACATGGAACGGTTCGGCGTGCGGTCGAACTGCATCTCGCCCTTCGCCTGGAGCCGCATGATCGGCTCGATCCCGACCGACACGCCCGAACAGCAGGCGCGCGTGGCGAAGCTGCAGAGGATGACGCCCGACACGATCGCCCCGCTCGCGGTCTATCTGGCCTCGGACGCGGCGAAGGGCGTCACGGGCCAGATCTTCGGCATGCGCCAGAACGAGCTGATCCTGTTCAGCCAGAACCGCCCGCTGCGCACGGTGCACCGTGACGGCGGCTGGACGCCGGAGGCGATCGCCGAGCACGCGATCCCGGCGCTGCGCGCCCAGTTCTATCCGCTCGAGCGCAGCGGCGACGTGTTCTCGTGGGATCCGGTGTGACGGCGCCCGCGCGGGTCGCGGCCTGCCGACACGCCGCTACTCCGCCGCCGCCCGCCTCTCCGCCTCGCGCAGATACCCGTCGCGCGTCTGCGGCAGCCTCATCCCCAGCACCCGGGCCGCGACGAGGTTGCGCAGGATCTGGGCCGTGCCGCCGGCGATCGTGAACATGCGCGCGTCGCGCACATGCCGCTCCATCGGGTTGTCGCGCCCGTAGCCGGCGCTGCCCCAGAGCTGCAGCGCGTCGTTCGTCACCCTCACCGCGGTCTCGGCAGCGAGGATCTTCGCCTGCGCGGCCAGATGCGGATCGGGGAAGCCGTTCGGCCCGACGCTGCGCGCCGCGCGCCACAGCATCAGCCGGGCCGCCTCCACCGCCACCGTCATGTCGGCGATCATCCATTGCAGGCCTTGGAACTCGGCGATCGGCCGGCCGAACTGTTCGCGCCGCTTCGCGAACGCCACCGCCTCCTCCAGCGCACCGGCGGCGATGCCGAGTGCCACCGTGCCCGCACCCACGCGCTGGGCGTTGTAGGCGTCCATCAGCGCGCCGAAGCCGCGGCGGAACCCGCCGGGGGACGGCAGCACCATCTCCGCCGGCACCTCGAGATCGCGGAACTCCACCACCGTCTCGGGGATCCCGCGCACGCCCATCGCATACTGGCGTTCGCCGATCACCAGTCCGGGCGGGCTGCCCTCGCCCTCGCGCACGACGATGAACCCGCCGATCCCCTGGTCCACGCCGTTCTCGATCGCGCGCGCGAAGATGAGGTGCAGGCGCGAGACGCCGCCGCCGGTGATCCAGTGCTTGCGCCCGTTGATCACCCAGCGGTCGCCGCGCCGTTCGGCGCGCGTGGTCATCGCGGTCGCGGCCGAGCCGGCCTCGGGCTCGGTGATGCAGATCGCCGGCTTGTCGCCGTGCGCCAGCACCTGTTCAGTGGCGAGGCGCTTCTGCGCCTCGGTGCCGTAGGCCATGATCGCGCCGATCGCGCCCATGTTCGCCTCGACGCAGATGCGCCCCGCCACCGCGCAGCGCCGCGCCATCGCCTCGATCACCAGCACCGCGTCGAGATAGGAGGCGCCCTGCCCGCCATAGGCGCGCGGGATCGTCATGCCGAGGAAGCCGGCCGCCTTCAGGTCGGCGACGTGGTCCCACGGATAGGCCTCGCTGCGGTCGATCTCGGCCGCGCGCGGGGCGATGCGCTCCTCAGCCAGGCGCGCGGCCCGCTCGAACAGCGCGCGCTCGGCCTGGGTCAGTCCGTCCATGGCGTCCTCCAGGTATCGGCGCCCTTCTAGCCCCGCCCCGCCTCGGCGGCGAGACGGCCCTCGATCGCCGCGACCGTCGCGGCGCCGAGCCCGGTGCGGCGGGCGAGCGCATCGAGCCAGGCGCGCTCGCCGGGAGACGGCTCGCCGACCGCGAGCACGCAGGCGGCGTAGACCTGGGCGGCCAGTACCGGATCGCCGATCTCGGCCGCGAGCGCCTCGAGCGGGGCGGGATTCGCGAACTCGGCGAGCACCAGCTCGCGCGCCTCCGCCTCGAGCCCCGCCCGGTCGAGCTGGCCTGCGATCGCGGCCCGCTCCTCGGCGTCCAGCGCGCCGTCGGCGCGTGCGGCCGCGATCATGGCGCGCACGATCAGCAGCGCCTCGCGATCCTCGGCACCCACCGGCCGGGACGGCGCCGCGGGCGGCGGAGCCGGCGGGGGTGGGCTGCCCCAGGGCGAGGCACGGCCGGCGCC
>NZ_VIKA01000131.1 GCF_006704265.1 Elioraea sp. Yellowstone
GCGCGGGCGCCGGATCGGCGCGCGGTCGCCTCGGCGGCGACGAAAGCCTCGACCGCCGCGCGCTTCGGCTCCGCGAGCGCGGCGGCGGCGGCGAGATCGAGCGCGGCGAGCGCGCGGTTCTCGGCCTCGAGCAGGCCGGCCAGTCGCACGCCGGCACTGATCAGCGCGGGGATCATGCTCTCTGCTCCTGCATGGCCAGCATCTGGCGCATCACGGCATCGGCGATGCCGAGCCCGCCTCCCGCGGCGATGACGCGGGCGAACTCGTTGACCAGCATCGGCCGCCACATCTCCTCGGCCGTCCCGCCGCCGAAGGCCCCGCCCTTGCCGAGCCCCTCGAACATCGGCTGCAGGAGCGCGCCGAGCGCCATCGCCTCGAAGTCGCGTGCGGCCCTGGCGGCGGCCGCCTCGCTCCCCGGCGGGCGGGGGGCCGCGGGCGGGGCGGCGAGGCGCGGATCGGCGGCGGGCGGCAGGAGCGGCGGCATGGTCAGATCACCTCGAGTTCGGCCTGCAGCGCGCCCGCGGCCTTGATCGCCTGGAGGATCTGGATCATCTCGCGCGGGCCCACGCCGAGCGCATTCAGGCTGCTGACGAGGTCCTGCAGCGTGACATTGCCCGGCACCACGGCGAGGCGGCGCCCGCGCTCCTCCTCGATCTCGATCTCGGTGCGCGGCACAACCACGGTCTGGCCCTGGCCGAGCGGGTTGGGCTGGCTCACCTGCGGCGTCTCGGTGACGCGGATCGTCAGGTTGCCCTGGGCGATCGCCACCGTGCTGATGCGTACGTTCGCGCCCATCACGATGATCCCGTTCGCCTCGTCGATGACGACGCGCGCCACCTGGTCGGGCTGGATGCGCAGCTGCTCGATGTCGGTCAGGAAGCCCACCAGGTCGGCGGCGCGCGCGGGCGGCGGCGTGACGACCACGGTGCCCGGATCGGTCGGGGTGGCGACCTGGGCGCGCGCGAAGGCGTTGACGGCGGCGGCGATGCGGCGCGCGGTGGTGAGATCCGGGTTGCGCAGGCTGAGCCGGACCTCGCTCCGCTGGCCGAACGGGTAGCCGGTCTCGCGCTCGACGGTCGCGCCGTTGGCGATCCGGCCGGCGGTCGGCACGCCGCGCGTGACCGACTGGGCGCTGCCGCGCGCCGCGATCGCGCCGGTCGTGACCTGGCCCTGGGCCACCGCATAGACCTCGCCGTCAGCGCCGAGCAGGGGCGTGACCAGGAGGGTGCCCCCGCTGAGGTTGGTCGCATCGCCGAGAGCCGCCACCTGCACGTCGATCCGCGTGCCCTGTCGGGCGAAGCCGGGCAGCGCCGCGGTCACCATCACGGCGGCGACGTTCTTGGTATCGAGGCGCTGCTCCTGGTCGCGCGTGTTGACGCCGAGCCGCTCCAGCATGCCGATCAGGCTCTGGCGGGTGAACACGGCCGAGGAGAGCCGGTCGCCGGTGCCGTTCAGCCCGACCACCAGGCCGTAGCCGACGAGCTGGTTCTCGCGTACGCCCTCGACATCGGCGATGTCCTTGATCCGCACCTGCGCGCCCGCCGGGGAGAGGGCGGCGGAGAGCGCGGTCAGCAGGGCGGCGAGAAGGGCGAGACGCATCATCCGCGGGCTTCCGTTCGGTCGGCACGGCCTTCCTGGCCGCAACGATGGATTAGCGAACTCTGTGCCAGACACCATGCCGCGGATTGCCGCCGCCTCGGCCGGGGCGGCGCGGGCCGTTGCCCGGCAGGACTTGCCGGGTGCGCCAGTCCTGCCGGCCGGCGGACGGCCAGAGGAGGGAGAAAGGACGATGATGAAGATCGCAGGGTTCGCGCCCGCCCCGCTCTCGGTGCCGCGGCCGGCGCGTCCCTCGGGCGCGCGCGGCCGGTTCAGCGTCGCCACCGACCCGGCCGGCGAATCGGCCGAGGCGCGCGAGTCGGCCGCGCTCGATCCGGTCAGCATCGCGCCCTCGCTGCTCGCGCTGCAGGAGACGATCACGGCCGGCGAGCGCGATGCGCGCGCGCGCCGGCGGGCGGAGGGGATGCTGGAGGAGCTCGCCCAGCTCCAGCTCGGCCTGCTCTCGGGGCGGCTGCCGCGCGCCCGCCTCGAGTCGCTCGCCGCCCTCGCCAGCGAGCCCGAGATGGCCGCCGATCCGCGCCTTGCCGCCATCGCCGCCGAGATCGGCGTGCGCGCGGCCGTGGAGCTCGCCCGGCTGGATGCGATCGCCGCGGCCCGGCGGGCCGAATGAAACCGTTCTGTCTCAATGAGTTGACCGGCAAGCGTCGATCTTGGCGGCCCGGAGGGCGGTGGGTATAGTCCGCGCGCCTTCGACCCCCTTGGGTGTCAGTCGCGCGCGGGGGGTGAGCGCGCACAGGGACGAGCGATGATCGTGACACTGCCGCCGGACTACCGACCCTCCGACGACGAAGAGTTCATGAATCCCCTGCAGGTCGAGTACTTCCGGCGCAAGCTGCTGCGCTGGCGGGCCGACCTGCTGAAGGAAGCCGACGAGACCCTCACCAGCCTGCAGAACGGCGGGCTGCAGGAGCCGGATCTGACCGACCGCGCCTCGGCCGAGACCGACCGGGCGCTGGAGCTGCGCACGCGCGACCGCGCGCGCAAGCTGATCGGCAAGATCGACGCGGCGCTCGAGCGGATCGAGAACGGCACCTACGGCTACTGCGAGGAGACGGGCGAGCCGATCTCGCTGCGCCGGCTGGAGGCCCGCCCGATCGCGACGCTGTCGATCGAGGCGCAGGAGCGGCACGAGCGGATGGAGAAGACGCACCGCGACGACTGAGCGGCGCCGCGCGTCATCCCCCATCCGATCCCGGCGGCCGCCGCGCTCGAGGCGCCGCCGATGACCGACACTCCGAGGACGAGCCGAGGCGCATCCCTGATCCTCCCCGTCCCCGCCGATCATGGCACGGGACGGCGCATCGCCGGGCGCCGCTGGTGCCGGCGGGCGGTCCGCGGTGCGGCGCCGCGGTCAGAACGGCAGGATGATGTCGAGCAGCTGCTGGCCGTAGCGCGGCTGCTGGACGTCGCTGATGATCCCGCGCCCGCCATAGGCGATGCGTGCCTCCGCCATGCGGTCGTGCCGCACCGTGTTGTCCGAGCCGATGTCCTGCGTGCGCACCACGCCGTTGATCGAGAGCTCGCGCAGCTCGTTGTTCACCCGCACCTCCTGCTTGCCGGTCAGCACCAGGTTGCCGTTCGGCAGCACCTGCGTGACCACGGCGGCGACCCTGAGCGTCACCTGCTCGGTGCGCTGGATCTGGCCCGTGCCGGTCGATCCCCCGGTCGAGGAGGCGGTGACGAGATTCGCCGGGTTCACCGTGTTGGGCAGGATCCGGGTGATGCTCGACTCGAGCCCGAGCATCTGCGGCAGGCCGAGGTTCTCGCTGTTGTTGCGGCTTCGTGTCGAACGATTCTCGAGCTGCGCCTCGTCGCGGATCGAGACCAGGACCGTGACGATGTCGCCCACGTTGGAGGCGCGCTGGTCCTTGAAGAAGGCGCGTGCCCCCGGCCGCCAGAGCGAGTTGGCCGTGCGGTAGGGCACCTGCGGCGTCGGCATCGGCATCGAGACCGGCCGCCAGTCGGGCCGCGCGGTCGGATTCTCGATCTCCGAGAGCTGCGGCCCGCGGCCGATCTCGGACAGCCGCTGCGGCGCGTTGCAGGCGGCGAGCGTCAGGGCGGTGGCGAGCAGCAGGAGGCGGACGCTCATCGGATGGACTCCGCGCGGCGGTGGGAGGGACGGCGGTCGGCGGGACGCGAGACCGGCAGGCTGCCGGGGGCGACGCGCGCGCGGCCGGGACCGATCACGGTCGCCTCGACCACCGCGCGGCTGGCGATGTTGAGGATCTGCACCACGTCGCCGCGGCCGCCGTTGTCGAGCGCGCGGCCCTGCGCGGTGATGGCGAGGCCGGGCAGCTCGATCACCATCGTCACCGGGGCGTCCTTCACCACCAGCAGCCGGCCGCCGAGATCCGAGGCGCCGATCGGCGTTCCGGGGGGCACCGACCGGCGCAGCACCTGGCCGTCGAGCGCCGAAGGATCGCGCAGCGCATCCGCCGGCACGCGGTCGGGCGGAAGCTGCGCCATGCGCACATCGCCCGGGCCGACCGGCTCGCCGGCGACCAGGCGGCGCACCGCGACCGGCACCGCAACCAGGTCGATGACGCGCCCGGCGAGGCGCGTGCGCACCGGCGGCTCGCCCTCGACGATCGCGGCCAGGGTGGCCGCGAAGCGGCCCGAGGCGTGATCCCAGGCGAGATCCTCGACCACCAGCCGGGGGGCGGCGGCGATCGGCACGGTGGGCGGGACGAAGGCGGCGAGATCGATCCGCGCCGACGGGGTCTCGGCCGCGCCGGCGACGATCAGGGCCTCGCGCAGCGCCGCCTCGATCTCCGGGCGCGCGACCGGCCGGCCGGGCCGCTCGACCACCGTCGGCCCTCCGCCGGCGAGCGTGAGCCCGTGGTCGCGCGCGATCGCGGCAAGCTGCGCGACCGGCACGACGTAGCGCTGCCCCGGCGCGGGCGCCGGACCGAGCACGCGCCCGCCGCGCGGCCCGGCGTGCTCGAACAGGTCGACCAGCCGCACCTGCGGGGAATCGACCGTGACATGGGCGCGCGCGATCGCCTGCCCGACCGCCTCGGTCGGCAGCGCGACAAGCAGCGCGAGCGGAAGGAGGAAGCGCCGCATGGTCGACCTCACCGCAGCCGGGTCAGGGTGGAGAGCATCTCGTCGGAGGCGGTGATCACCTTGCTGTTCATCTCGTAGGCGCGCTGGGCGCTGATCAGCGAGGTGATCTCGGAGACCACGTTGACGTTCGAGGTCTCGATGAAGCCCTGCATGAGGTTGCCGAAGCCGGGACCGCCCGGCACGCCGACCTGCTCCTGGCCCGAGGCCGGGGTCTCGAGGAACAGGTTGTCGCCGATCGCCTCGAGCCCGCCCTCGTTGGCGAAGATCGCGATCGTGATCTGGCCGACATTCTGCGGCGCGATCTGGCCGTCGAGCTTGACCAGCACCTCGCCGTTGGCGTTGATCGTCACGTCGCGCGCGGCCTGCGGAATGATCACGCCGGGCAGCAGGCGGAACCCGTCGGCGGTGACGACCTCGCCCTGCGGGCTCAGCCCGAAGGTGCCGTCGCGGGTGTAGGCGAAGTCGCCGTTCGGCAGCTCGATGCGGAAGTAGCCCGGGCCGCGGATGGCGATGTCGAAGCGGTTGTCGGTCTGCTGCAGGTTGCCCTGCTCGTGGATGCGGTAGACGGCCGCGGTCTTGACGCCGAGGCCGAGCTGCACGCCGGCGGGCACGACGGTGCCGGTATCCGAGCTGGTCGAGCCGACCCGGCGCAGGTTCTGGTAGATCAGGTCCTGGAACTCGGCGCGCCGGCGCTTGAAGCCGGTGGTCGACATGTTGGCGATGTTGTTGGAGATCACCTCGACATTGGTCTGCTGGGCCAGCATGCCGGTGGCGGCGATGTGCAGGGATCGCATTCGTGCGCCCTCCTCTGTTCAGTGCGCTTCGCCGGCCCGAGGGCCAGCTGCGCTGTTCGCGGCGATGGGCAGGGATCGCATGGTCGTTCTCCTCCCGTCCGTCAGGCGCGGCGCCGCGTCAGCCGCTCGATCGCCTGCGCCTGGCGCTCGCCCTCGCGCTCGACGAACTGGGCGGCGAACTGGAACTCGCGCATCTGCGCCATCAGCAGGGTGAGCTCGACGACCGGCTGGACGTTCGACTCCTCCACCAGACCCTGCATCACCACCGGTGCGTCGACCGGAACCGGCGGCGCGTCGGCGGCGTAGAGGTTCGCGCCCTCGGCCTTGAGCGCCTGCGGGTCCTCGAAGCGAACCACCCGCAGCCGGCCGATCTCGCCTTCCTCGGTGCTGATGGTGCCGTCGGCGGCGATGCTGACCGGGCCCTGGTCCCGGGGGATCACGATCGCCTGCCCCTCCGCCGACTGCACGGGGAACCCGTCCGGGCCGACCAGCCGTCCGTCGGCGTCCAGCGTCAGCCGGCCGTTGCGGCTGTAGCGTTCGCCGCGGTTCGTGTCGAACACCAGGAACCCGTCCTCGGCGAGGGCCACGTCGAGCGGGTTGCCGGTCCGCTGCAGCGCGCCGACCGCCATCTCGCGATGCGTGCCGCGGTCCTGCACGAAGTGCACGCGCCGGCCGTCGATGGGCTGCTCGACCCGGCGCTGGGTGACGAGGTAGTCGCTGAACAGCATGCGCGAGGCCTTGAAGCCGGGCGTGTTGGCGTTGGCGATGTTGTGCGCCGTCATGTCCGTCTGCCGTTGCAGCGCGACCATGCGGGAGAGGGCGACGTAGCCGGTGGTGTCCATGGCGTGGCGGTCCGGGTCCGATGACGCGACCGGTCCCGCAAGCGCCGTGCCAGGCCGCGGGCGGCGCGATCCCGCGGCCGGATGCCGGGCCTCCGGCAGGTTCCGCATCCGGCCGGCAAACCCTGCCCGGCAAACCGCGCGCGACGGCCGGCCGGGCCGCTCCGTCCTCGCGGCGCTCGCCGGCCGCCCTTTCAAGCTTCCTTAACCGCGACCGCCGCACACACATGCCTGCGGGCGTCGCGGTGGCGTCCGCCTGTGGACCAGACGGAGCGTGCGCGATGGCCGGCAGCGCCGCGGTGGCGGAGGACGATGCGGCAGGCTCGGGCGAGGCCCCGCCGAAGGGCCGGCGTCGGCTGATCCTGCTCGCCGCACCGTTCCTCCTGGCCGGCACTGGCGCGGGGCTCTGGTTCAGCGGCGTGCTGCCCGACCTCCTCGGCCTCTCCGCGCCGGCGGAACCGCCGGCCGAGGTGAAGCCCGAGCCGGCGCTGTTCGCGATGCCGGACATCATCGTCAACCTGAACGTGCCGCCGGGCCGGCGCCCCTCCTACCTGAAGCTCGTCGCGCGCATCGAGATCGCCGACGGCCGCGACCTGCCGCAGATGGAGGCGGCGGTGCCCAGGCTGCGCGACCTCTTCACCACCTATCTGCGCGAACTGCGACCCGAAGAGCTGCGCGGGTCGCTCGGCATGCACCGGCTGCGCGAGGAGCTCACCGCCCGCGCGCGGGTCGCGGTGCATCCGGTGCAGGTCACCGACGTGCTGTTCGTCGAGATGCTCGTGCAATGAACGCGCCGGAGCAGAACGAGATCGACGAGGAGGCGCTCGCCGCATCCTGGGGCGCCGAGGTCGCCGGCGAGGACGGCGGACCACGCGAGGACCGCGCCGGGCCGGACGCGGCGCGGGTGCTCAACCAGGCCGAGATCGACAGCCTGCTCGGCTTCGACAGCGGCCCTGCCGCGGATGTCGAGCTCTCGGGCATCCAGAAGATCATCTCGTCGGGCCTCGTGACCTACGAGCGCCTGCCGATGCTCGAGATCGTGTTCGACCGCCTGGTGCGGATCATGAGCACGTCCTTGCGCAACTTCACCTCCGACAACGTCGAGGTGTCGATCGACAACATCGTCAGCCTGCGCTTCGGCGACTACCTGAACTCGATCCCGCTGCCGGCCATGCTGGCCGTGTTCAAGGCCGAGGAGTGGGACAACTACGGGCTGATGGTCGTCGATTCGGCGATGATCTACTCCATCGTCGACGTCCTGCTCGGCGGCCGGCGCGGCACCGCGCCGATGCGCATCGAGGGGCGGCCCTACACCACGATCGAGCGCACGCTGGTCGAGCGGATGATCCATCTGGTGCTGGCGGATCTCTCCCAGGCCTTCGATCCGCTCTGTCCGGTGAACTTCCGCTTCGAGCGGCTGGAGACCAATCCGCGCTTCGCCGTCGTCAGCCGGCTCTCCAACGCCGCGGTGCTCGCGAAGCTCAGGGTCGAGATGGAGGATCGCGGCGGAAGGCTCGAACTGTTGCTGCCCTATGCCACTCTCGAGCCGGTGCGCGAGATGCTGCTGCAGCAGTTCATGGGCGAGAAGTTCGGCCGCGACAGCATCTGGGAGACCCATCTCGCGGAGGAGCTCTGGGAGACCGAGGTCGAGCTCTCCGCCGTGATCGACGAGCACTGGGCGAGGCTGGCGGACGTGATGTCCTGGCGCGTCGGCAGCCGGATCACGCTGAACGCGACCGTCGACTCGCCGGTGAGCCTGCGCTGCGGCGGCGTGGCGCTGTTCCAGGGACGGATGGGCCGCCGCAACGGGCGCATGGCGGTCAGGATCGAGCGCGACGTGCCGCGCCGCGATGGGGAGCACTGATGATCACGCTTGTGCAATGGGGACTCGAGGCGCTGCTCCTCGTGCTGCTCGCCGCGACCCTCCTGTACGCGGTGCGGCTCGAGCGCCGGCTCGGCGTGCTCAGGCGCGACAACGCGGCACTCGAGGCGCTGGTCGCCGGCTTCAACGAGGCGACCGCGCGGGCCGAGGCCTCGACCGCGCGCCTGCGCGCCGCCGCCGAGGGCGCGGGCCAGCAGGTCGCGGCGCAGACCGAGGCGGCCGAACGGCTGAAGGGCGACCTCGTGTTCCTGATCGAGCGCGGCGAGGCGCTGGCCGACCGGCTCGATGCGCGGGTGCGCGACGCGCGCGCCCTCGCCAATGCGCCGGAGCCGCGCGCCGCCGCGCGCGCGATCGCCGAACCGCCGGCCGAGGCGCCGAAGCTGCGCAGCCAGGCCGAGCGCGACCTGATGCAGGCCTTGAGGCTCGCCCGATGAGCATGCTCCGCACGCGGTACGGCACGCCGCGCCTCCTTCCTTTCGTGATCGTCACGCTCGCCGCGCTGCTCGCGGTGAGGATCGCGGCGCTGGCGATCGGGATTCCGCTCGCGCCGGCGCCGGAGGGGGCGGTCGGGCTGCCGATCGTGCCGGCGGCCCTCGCCGCGCGCGGCGAGGAGCCCGCGGCCGCGCCACCC
>NZ_VIKA01000132.1 GCF_006704265.1 Elioraea sp. Yellowstone
CGTTCCAGGCCGGCAGCCGTGTCAACGGCGTGATCTTCGGCCGCGTCAAGGGCGGCTTCACGGTCGATCTCGGCGGCATCGGCCGCGGGGCCGCGCAGGTCGGGGCGGTCGAGGTCCGCGGGTGTGAGGGCGCGCGCTTCCGCCGCCGCGACTGCGGCATCGCGCGGATCGGCGCCGCGGTCGAGCACGCGCCGCCCGACCGCCCGGTAGAGCAGGCCGGTGTCGAGATGGGGCAGCCCCAGACGGGCGGCGAGCCGGCGCGCGAGCGTGCCCTTGCCGGCGGCGGCCGGGCCGTCGATCGCGATCACCAGCGTCACGGCGTCTCGATCGTCGCGCCGAGCCCGCGCATCAGCGCGACGAAGCCCGGGAACGAGGTGTCGATGAAGCTGCCGTCGTCGATCGCGACCGGCTCGGCGGTCACCTGGCCCAGCACCAGGAACGCCATCGCGATGCGGTGGTCCATCTGCGTCGCGACGGTCGCGCCGCCCTGCGGCGGCATGCCGGTGCCGTGCACCAGCAGGTCGTCGCCCTCGATCTCGGTCCGCGCGCCGCAGGCGGCGAGGCCGGCGGCGATCGCGGCGAGCCGGTCGCTCTCCTTGACGCGGAGTTCGGCCAGCCCGCGCATCCGCGTCGTGCCGGCGGCGCAGGCGGCGGCGACGGCGAGGATCGGGTACTCGTCGATCATGGCGGGTGCGCGCTCGGCCGGCACGTCCACGCCCCTGAGCGGGGAGGAGGAGACGGTGAGATCCGCGACCCTCTCCCCCGCCTCGTCGCGCTCGCCTGCGATCGCGAGATCCGCGCCCATCTCGGCGAGCGTCGTGTAGAGCCCGGCGCGCAGCGGATTCATCCCCACGCCCTCCAGCGTCACGGAGGAGCCGGGGACCAGGAGGGCGGCGACCGCGGGAAAGGCCGCCGAGGACGGGTCGGCGGGCACGGCGACCGGTCGGCCGGCGAGCTCGGGCTGGCCGGCAAGCCGGATCTCGCGCCCGCCATCGGCGCGTGCCTGCACCTCCACCGCGGCGCCGAAGCCGCGCAGCATGGTCTCGGTGTGGTCGCGCGTCGCACGCGGCTCGACCACGCGCGTGATCCCGGGCGCGCAGAGCCCGGCGAGCAGCACGGCCGACTTCACCTGCGCCGAGGCCACGGGCAGGGTGTAGTCGAGCGGCATCGGATCGGCCGCGCCGCGGATCGCGAGCGGCAGCCGCCCGCCCTCGCGCGCCCAGAACTCGGCGCCCGACTGCGCGAGCGGCCCGGTCACGCGCCCCATCGGCCGCCGCCGCAGGCTGGCATCGCCCGTCAGCACGGCGAAGATCGGGTGTCCGGCGATGATGCCCGTGAGCAGCCGCGCCGCCGTACCGGAGTTGCCCATGTCGAGCACGTCGGCCGGTTCGGCGAGCCCCCCCACCCCGCGGCCGTGCACGGTCCAGGCGCCCTCGCCGGTGCGCTTCACCTCGGCGCCGAGCGCGCGCATCGCGGCGGCGGTGCGCAGCACGTCCTCGCCCTCGAGCAGCCCCTTGATCCGGGTCTCGCCGACCGCGAGCGCGCCCAGCATCAGCGCGCGGTGGCTGATCGACTTGTCGCCCGGCACGCGCACGCTGCCGGAGAGCGGCCCGGCGGCGGCGCGGGCGGTCATCGGCTTGGCGGTCTCGGTCATCTGGCCTCTCGCGGTGCTGCCCGGGCGCGCGCTCTAGCATCCGATGCGTGCATTTGACAGGGCAGGCGGGCTCTGGCATTCGCGCGGCCCGCCGTCCTGCGGGGCGGCCGAACGAGGCGGAGTGGGTCGATGGCCAAGGCCGAGCTGGGCTCGAAGCGCATCTGTGTGGCCTGCGGGGCCAAGTTCTACGACCTGATGCGCAGCCCCGCGGTCTGCCCGAAATGCGGCACCGAGCAGCCGGCCGAGCAGCCGCGCTTCCGCCGCCCGGGCGGTTCCGAGGATCGCGCCAAGCTGAAGCGCGCCGCCGCCGAGCCCGCGCTCGAGGATGCCGAGCTCGAGGTCGAGGTGGAGGATGCCGACGAGGCGGTGCTCGAGGACGCCGAGGACCTGGAGGGCGAGGACGATCTCGGCGCCGAGATCGAGGTCGAGCCGGGCGCGGACGAGGAGGAGCGGTGACGGACGAGCGGCCGGTCAGGCCGCCCGCCGCAACGCGAGCGCCTTGGTCTCCTCCACCAGCGCGCGCAGCAGGAACGAGGGGGTCTGCGTCGGGATGGTGCAGCCCGGCGCGATGATCAGGCGGTCCATCCCGCCGTTCTGGCGCACCGTGTCGCGCACCTCGGCGCGCAGCGCATCGACGCCGCGCTCGGTGATCAGCACCTCGTTCACCCCGCCCATCAGGCACTTGTCGGTGAGCCGGCGGAGATCGGCGAGCGAGGGATTGCCCGCCAGCCGGTCGCTGACCGAGAGCGCCTCGATCGGGTAGTCGAGCACGCGCGTCACGTCCACCGGCGCGCCGTGGACGTGCAGGATGCGCACCATCGGCGCCATCGCCGCCAGCATGCGGAGGTCGTAGGGGCGCATGAAGCGCTCGTAGGTCGCCCGGTCGACCGCGCGCGAGCCCCCCGTGATCGCACCGTTGATCGAGAAGAACACGCCGTCGCAGCCCGCGTCGCGGAGCGCGGCCATGAAGTCCTCCATGGTCGCGCACACCGCCTCCAGCATCTCGGACGCCGCCTCGGGATGGGCGAACACCACATGCGCGCGGTCGTAGCCCGCCCTGCGCATCACCTGCTGGAACGGATCGAAGCCGGTGTCGAGGATCGGCACGTCGGGCCCGAGCCTCTCGCGCAGCAGCCGGATCGCGCGCGGCTGCTGCACGAAGGCCGGGTGATCCATGGCAAGCCGGCGGAAGCGGCGCATGTCCTCGGGGCCCTCGATGGTCTCCAGCCCCTCGGGCAGCGGATAGCGGTAGTCGTTCACCACCTTGCAGATGTCGAAGTCGAGCCGCTCGAAGAACGCGGCGGCGCGGTCGGCGAACACCTCCGCCGGGCTCTCGTCGGTGACGAAATGCACCCAGGCGGTCACCGGCGGGCGATCGACCGGCCGCCCGGCGATCGCCGCCTCGAACCGCTCGCGCTTGGTCATCGCCATGTCCGGGGCCCCTCAGTCGATCCGCACGCCCGCGGCGCGCACCAGTTCGGCGTGGCTCCTGATCTCGCTGTCGAGGAAGGCGGCGAACTGCCCGGGCGTGCCGCCGCCGACCGCCAGCCCCGCCTGCACCAGCCGCGCGCGTGCGGCCGCATCGTCCAGCACCGCGTTCATCTCGGCGTTCATGCGGGCGAGGATCGGCGCGGGCGTGCCCTTGGGCGCGAGCAGGCCGAACCACGTGCCGAACACCAGCCCCGGCATGCCCTGTTCCGCCGTGGTGGGCACCTCGGGCAGCTGCGGCGCGCGGCTCTCGGCCAGGACCGCGATCGGACGGACGAGATCGCCCTTCACCTGGCCCTGGATGCCGACCACCAGCTGGAACATCGCCTGGATGCGCCCGGCGATCAGGTCGTTGGTCGCGGTCGCCGGGGACTGGTAGGGCACGTGCGTCATCTCGACGCCGGTGCGCGTCTTGAACATCTCGGCGGCGAGATGCATCGAGCTGCCGTTGCCGGTGGAGCCGAAATTGATCGCGCCCGGATGGGCGCGCGCATGGTCCTCGAACTCCTTCAGCGTGCGCACCGGCAGGTCCTTGTTCACCACCAGGATGTTCGGCACGGTGCCGATGAACACGATCGGCTCGAAGTCGCGCTGCGGGTGGAAGGCCAGCGTGCGGTAGAGCGAGAGGTTGGTGGCCAGCGTTCCGGCCCAGGAGAAGAGGAAGGTGTAGCCGTCCGGGGCGGCGCGCGCCGCTTCCGCCGCGCCGATGTTGCCGTTGGCGCCGCCGCGGTTCTCGATCAGCACGCGGGTTCCGAGCCGCGGTTCGAGCTCCTGGGCGAGGATGCGCGCGATCGTGTCGGCGGTGCCGCCGCCGCCCGGCGCCGGCACGATGATGCGCAGCGGACGGTCCGGCCAGGCGCCCTGCGCGGCGGTCGGCACGGCCGGCAGCGCGATGGCGAGCGCAAGCAGCGCACGGCGGGCGAGGGAGAAGCGTGTCATGGCGGCGGCCTCGCGATGGGCGTCCAGTCTGTGGCGCCTCCCCAGGCCAGGCAAGCCCCCGCGAATCAGGCTGCGGCGATCGCCTCCACCTCGATCGCGCAGCGCGGATCGGCGAGCCCGGCGACGATCACCTGCGTGCTCGCCGGCGGCGGCAGGCCTGCGAACAGCGCATCCCGCCGCTGCTGCCACGGCAGCCGCGCCTCGCGGGTCGTCAGATAGGTGGTGAGCTTCACGACATGGCCGGGATCCAGCCCGTGATGGGCGAGGGCGGCGCGCAGATGGGCGATCACGAGATCGGCCTGCGCGCCGAGATCCGCCGGCACCGAACCGTCGGCGGCAATGGGAAGCTGGCCGCTCACCAGCACCCAGCGCCGCGCTTCCCTCACCTCGGCGGTCAGCGAATAGCGCGCTGCCGGCCGGGCCATGCCGGGCGGATTGGCGAACACGATCTCGGCCATGGCGGCTCCTCTGCTCCGAGGCCGCGCAGTTTAGGCCCGATCTCGGCCTAGTCGCGATGCCAAGCGATCTGCCCGGTCAGGAATCCCCAGCCGACCGGCATCGTGTAAGGCAGGTACATCAGCCGCGCGATCGTGCCCTCGCCATGCAGGGTGCGATAGACGCCGGTACCGCCATGGAAGTCGATTCGCAGCGCCGACCGCGACCAGCCGCCGTCGACACCCGAGTAGCGCGCCAGAATCCGGCTTCCGGAGCCACTCTCGAAACGGCACGTGCCGGTGTCGTCGGTGACGGAGTGGCCCGCCCCGCTCATCACCCCGTCGCAGTGCAGGCTCCAGCCGGCCAGCAGCGCCTCGTCACCCTCCTCGGCCTCGCTGAGTTGGCCGCGGACGATATAGGTGCCCGTCCAGGTGCCGTGCCCGTTTGCCTCGATCGCTGCCCAGATCAGGTCGACCGTGCCGTGGAGCCGGTGCAGGCCGAGATCACGTTGCGCCAGCGCCGACGTTGCTCCGGCGAGCATGGCGAGCAGTGCAAGCGTCGTTGCGATCCTGCGCATCGCGCCCTCCTGGGCTGACCCGGCAGGAGGCAGTGTGCGTGCGGGCTGCGCGTCCGGCTGTGCTGCGCATCACATTTGCAACGAACATGTCACGATGCCGCTACGATCGCAAGCCGGATCACCCCGCGCGCCAGCTCGGGCGGGATCGGCCGGCCCTTGCGCAGCACCTGGATGCGCCCTTCGCGTGCAAGACGGAATGCGGTCTCGCGCACGGGATGCATCAGCAGCCGCCAGCGCGTCTCGTCGGGTCCCGCGAGTGCCCGCGCGACCTCCGACGGGCAGATCGACCTCTCCGGCCCGCGCTCGGCGCAGAGCCGCAGGATCGTCGCCTCGATGGTCTGCGCCTCCGTCACGGCTCGAGATCGAGCGCGGTCTGCGCGCCGAGGCGCCGCCGGCCGGTCTGCCGCATCCCCGACCGGCGGCTGCCATGGCGCTCCTGGATCGCATCGGCCGCGCGGCGGTAGCCCTCGGCCCGGCGCACCGACCAGAGCCGGTCGCGGGCGATGGCTGCGAGCGTCGCGTGGTCGCCGGGCGGCGCGGGGTAGGAACGCACCCCGTGCTCCCACGGGCGGTGGATCGCCGGCGCAGGCAGATGCGCGAGCTCCGGCACCCAGCGGCGGATGAACACGCCGTCCGGATCGTGATCGAGCCCCTGCTTCACCGGATTGTAGAGCCGGATCGTGTTCACCCCCGTGCTGCCCGACTGCATCTGCACCTGGCTCCAGTGGATGCCGGGCTCGTAGTCGGCGAAGAGCCGGGCGAGATGCAGTCCCACGGGGCGCCAGTCGAGCCAGAGATGCATGGTCGCGACGCTGACCAGCATCGCCCGGGCACGGAAATTGAGCCAGCCCGTCTCGGCGAGGCAGCGCATGCAGGCGTCGACGAAGGGCCAGCCGGTCGCGCCGGCGGCCCAGCGGTCGAAACGTTCGGTGCCCGGGCCATCCGTGCGCAGCCCCTCATAGGCCGGATGCAGGGCGCGGTACTCGAGCGCCGGCTCGCTCTCCAGCTTCTGGATGAAGTGGCAGTGCCAGGCGAGGCGGGCGAGGAAGCTGTCGATTCCCTCGCGCACGGGGCCGGATGCCTGGACCCGCGCCGCCCGCGCCGCCCGCGCCGCCTCCCGGATCGAGAGCGTGCCGGCGGCGAGGTGGGGCGAGAGCCGCGAACACGCCGACCAGCCGGCGAGCGGGCTGGCCATCGCGCGGCGATAGGTCTCCGCCCGCGTGGCGAGGAACGAGGCGAGCAGGCTCTCGGCCGCGCCGCGCCCGCCGGGCGCGAGCCCCGGGCACGGATCGGGCGCAAGACCGACCTCCCCCGGCCCGGGGATGCGGCCGGGATCGAGCCGGACCGGTGCCAGGGCGCACGGCGCCGGCGGGATCGGCGCGCGCGTGAACGCCTCCCAGCGCCGGGCCCAGCCGTCGCGGCACGGGAGTCCCCGGATCACGCCCGTCTGCCGCAGCTCGTGCAGCGGAATGCCGTGCGCCCGCGCCCAGGCGCGCACGCGCCGGTCCCGCGCATAGCCGAAGCGGCCCGTGGTCTCCTGATGCGCCCAGATCGCCGCGATGCCGTGCATGCGGCGGATCGTCTCCAGCACCGCCACCGCCTCGCCCACGCGCACGGCGAGGGGCTGGCCGAGGGCCGCGAGGTCGGCGCGCAGTTCCGCCGCCGCCTGCTGCTGCACGCGGTACTGCCGGGCGGAAGCGTCCGCCTCCGCCCACAGCCCGGGCTCGACGATCCAGAGGGGCAACACCGGCCCGCGCCGGGCCGCCTCGGCGAGCGGCGCATGATCGGCCAGGCGAAGATCGCGCTTGAACCAGACGAGCTGCACCGGTCCCGAGGTCATGGTGCGGATCTGGGGCGGCGGCGCGGTCCGTCCAGCGCTATCCTCGGCGCGTGCGCCTCGCGGCCGTGATCCTGATCCTGCTCGCGGCGTTGCCTGCCGGCACGCTGCGCGACCTGCCTGCGCCGCGCGAGCTCCGCCGCGAGGAGGAGCCGCGCGTGCCCGCGCCCGCGACGCTGCGGGAGGCCGCGCTCACCGGCCACGCTCACTGGCCGCGGATCAGCCGCTCGAGCTGTTCGAGGAACCCGGCGACCGGGGAGGGCGGCGGCGGCGCGCCCGGCCCTCGCTCCATGAGCGCGGTGATCGCCGCCGCGGTATCGGCGAGCTCCAGCGCATAGACCTCGCCCCCGCCGCTGCCGAGCCGCGCCGCCGTGCGCAGCCGCACGAGCGCGCGCCTCGCCCGGGGCAGCGCCTCCGCGGCCCGGCTCGCCGCCTCGCCCGCGGGCAGGCAGACCGCGTCGCGTCCTTCGAGCGTGCACGGCAGGTCGAGCGCGGCATCCTGGTCGAGGCGCAGTTCGGCCGAGGCGGCGAAGGCGAGCGCACCGCGCCCCGTGTCGGCGAGCGTCAGCCCGCGCGCGGTCACCGCCGGCAGGACGCGCTCCTCGCGCCGCACGATCTCGAGCGCGATCCCCGGCCCCTCGCCGCGCTCGGGGGGAACGATCCACAGCCGGTGGCGCAGGACGCAGTCGGTGCGGTCGGTGATCGGATCGGCGCTGCAGGCAAGCAGCCAGGAGCCGACCTCGCGCGTCTCGGCGACGCGCGGTACCGTCGGCGCCTGGGCGGCGGCGGGGGCGGCGACCAGCAGCGCCGCAAGGATGACGGGAACCGGAGGCATGGGCACCTCGCGTGACAGGGCTGTGCGCGCATCGCATCCTACGGGCGGCGGAGCGGCGGAGGCGAGCATGGTGACGCTGCCGGACGGGACGCGCGTGCCGGCCCTCGGCCAGGGCACCTGGCGGATGGGCGAGGACCGCCGCGCGCGCAAGGCGGAGGTGGCGGCACTCAGGCTCGGCATCGAGCTCGGCCTGACGCTGATCGACACCGCCGAGATGTATGGCGAGGGCGGCGCGGAGGAGGTGGTGGGCGAAGCGATCGCGGGCCAGCGCGACGCGGTGTTCGTCGTCTCCAAGGTCTATCCGCACAATGCCGGCCGCCGCGCGGTGGTGGCCGCCTGCGAGCGTTCGCTCAAGAGGCTCGGCATCGACGTGATCGATCTCTACCTCCTGCACTGGCGTGGCGCGGTGCCGCTTGCCGAGACCGTCGAGGGGTTCGAGGCGCTCAGGCGCGCCGGCAAGATCGCGCGCTGGGGGGTGAGCAATCTCGACGTGGCCGACCTGGAGGAGCTCTGGGCGGTCGGCGGTGCCGCCTGCGCGACCGACCAGGTGCTCTACAATCTCGCCGAACGCGGCATCGAGTTCGACCTGATGCCGTGGTGCAAGGGTCGCAACGTTCCGATCATGGCCTATTCGCCGGTCGGCCAGGGCGGGCGGCTCCTGCGCCATCCGGCGCTCGCCCAGGTCGCGGCGCGTCACGGTGCGACACCCGCACAGGTCGCGCTCGCCTGGACGCTGCGCCGCCCCGGGGTGATCGCGATCCCCAAGGCGGCCGACCCGGAGCACGTGCGCGAGAACGCCGCCGCCCGCGCCCTGCGCCTGACGGAGGAGGACCATGCCACCCTCGACGCGGCCTTTCCGCCGCCTCGGCGCAAGCGTCCGCTCGCGATCCTCTAGCGCGCGGCTGCGCGTGCTCTGCGTCGGGGGCGTGAACCTCGACGAGGCGATCCGGCTGGACGGTCCGCTGACCCCGGGCGAGGGCGCGATCGGCCGCTCGCTGGGGCCGCGGCCGGGCGG
>NZ_VIKA01000133.1 GCF_006704265.1 Elioraea sp. Yellowstone
CCCCTGCGCCCAGTGCTCCAGCGCCTCGCCGCCGGCGACCATCAGCGCCACCACCGCCGCGGCCGCCGCCTCGTCCAGCGCCACGGCGCCCAGGATCGCGGCGAGCGCGATCACATCGACGCCGACCCGCCCGCCGGCGAGGGCCTGGGCAGCGGCGATGCCGACATGCAGCGCCACCGGCAGCGCCGCCGCCGACCAGACGAGGCGCGCGGCGACCGTCCGGTCCGCCAGCGCCAGCGCCGTCCCGACGACGAGCCCGCCCGCGACCCAGGCCAACAGCGCGGTGCGCCGGTTCCACTCCGTTCCCACGCCGCCATCATGGCGCATCCCCGCCGCGGCGCCTTGACCCGACGCAATCCCTGTGGCCGGTACGCAGAGGACGCGAGGGAGGGAGCGATGGACGGCACGCAGGCACGGGCGGAGACGATGAACGGGGCGGAGAGCCTGGTGCGGACGCTGCTCGACAGCGGCGTGGACACCTGCTTCGCCAATCCCGGCACCTCGGAGATGCACTTCGTCGCGGCGCTCGACCGCATTCCCGGCATGCGCTGCGTGCTCGGCCTGTTCGAGGGCGTGGTGACCGGGGCGGCCGACGGCTATGCGCGCATGGCCGAGAAGCCCGCCTGCACCCTGCTGCATTGCGGCCCCGGCCTCGCCAACGCGCTCTCCAACATCCACAACGCCCGCCGCGCGCGCAGCCCGATGGTGAACATCGTCGGCGACCACGCGACCTATCACCGCCAGTGGGACGCGCCGCTTACCGCCGATGTCGAGGGGGTCGCCCGGCCGTTCAGCGACTGGGTGCGCTACGGCCAGTCCGCGCGCGGCATCGCCGCCGATGGCGCCGCCGCCGTGCAGGCCGCGCGCACCGCGCCGGGCCAGATCGCGACCCTGATCCTGCCCGCCGACACCGCCTGGGAGCCGTCCGCCGGCCCGGCCAAGCCGCTGCCCGTGCCGCCACGCCTTCCACCGGCGCCGCAGCAGCTCGAGGCGGCCGCGCGCGCGCTGCGGGCCAAGGGGGCGAAGGTGCTGCTGCTGCTCGCCGGCCCCGCGCTGACCGAGGCCGGGCAGCGCGCCGCCTACCGGATCGCCGCGGCGACGGGCTGCGGCGTGCTGGCGCAGATGTCGAACGCGCGCACCGCGCGCGGCCAGGGCCGGTACCCGATCGAGCGGGTGCCCTACCCGGTGGACATGGCGCTCGCGAAGCTCGCCCCCTACGAGGTCTGCATCCTGGCCGGCGCCAAGCATCCGGTCGCGTTCTTCGCCTATCCCGGCAAGCCCGGCTCGCTCCTGCCCGAGGGCGCGGCGGTGCAGGTCCTGGCGCGGCCCGACCAGGACGTGCTGGGCGCGCTCGAGGCGCTGGCCGAGGACGTCGCCAAGGGGGTGGCGCCGCCGGCGCCGAACGGCGGCGAGCGGCCGCGCGCGCCGGGCGGCGCGATCACGCCCGAGGGGATCGCCGCCACGGTCGGTGCGCTGATGCCGGAGGGCGCGATCGTGGTGGATGAGGGGGTCACCACCGGCCGCGGCTTCTTCGCCGCCACGCATAGCGCGCCCCCGCACGACTGGCTCCAGCTCACCGGCGGCTCGATCGGCGAGGGCCTGCCGCTCGCGCTCGGCGCCTCGATCGCCTGCCCCGACCGCAAGGTGATCGGCCTGCAGGCCGACGGCAGCGGCATGTACACGGTGCAGGCGCTCTGGACCATGGCGCGCGAGCGCTGCGATGTCTGCATCGTGATCTTCTCGAACCGCAGATACGCGATCCTGCGCCACGAACTGATGAATGTCGGCGCCAATCCCGGCCGCACCGCGCTCGACATGCTCGATCTCGGCAACCCCGATATCGACTGGGTGAAGATCGCCGCCGGCATGGGGGTGGAGGGCGCGGTCGCGCCCGATCTCGACGTGCTCGCCGACCTCATGCGCGGAGCGATGGCGCGCAAGGGGCCGTTCCTGATCGAGCTCCTGGTGCCGTGACAACGCCCCTTCGCGTACCGCCCCGGCATCCGGGCATGATCGCACGGGAAAGTTGCGGTCCGTCAGCGGACTCGCGTAGATGGTCTTGCGCCGGAACGTGCGCGATCGTTGCGAAGACTTGAGGCAACCGATGGTGATGCGGCCATGAGCGGGGCCAGCGAAGAACACTCCCCATCGCCCACGGCGCGGGACCGGGGCGGACGCATCCTCCTGCTGCTCGAGGACAATCCGGCGCTCGCGCGCGTGGTCGCCACCGTGGCGCAGGCCGAGGGCTGGGTGGTCCACACCTGCGTCGACACGGAACAGTTCGTCGAGGCGCTCGACGCCGTCAGGCCGGGTGCGCTGATCGTCGACTGCATGCTGGCCGAGGGCAGCGGCCTCGACGTGCTGGCGCGGATCGCCGCCGTCGCCCCCGATGCGCCGGTGATGATCATGTCGGGCTACGGCGACACGCTGCTGCGTCTGGCTGCCCAGACCGCCGCGAGGAGCGGGCTCACGCGCGTCACGACCCAGCCGAAGCCCTTCGCCGCCGCCGCGCTGCGCAGCTTCCTCAGCCAGACGCCGGGGCCGCCGCAGCCTCCGTGAGTCGATCCGAGCCTCGCCCGGCCAGGCGCCTTGCCGCCGCCCTGCCGTGGCTGGCCGCCGGGATCGGCGCGGTGCTGGTCGGCGGTGTCGCGGCCCTGCTGGCGCATGACCTGCGCGCCGATCTCGCCGCCTCGAGCCAGCGCGCCTGCATCCTGGCCTCGGGCGTGGCCGAGGCGGTCGGGCGGCGCCTCGAGGCGGTGGAGTTCGCGCTCGCCGGCCTCGCCGAGCGCGCCGATCCCGCCCGCCTGTGGGACCCGGACCACCGTCGCGCCCTGCACCATGCGCTTGCGGCCGCGCGCGACATCAGCCGCGACGCCTACGCCTTCATCGTGCTCGACCGCGACGGCCGGCTGGTCGCCACCTCGCGCGTTCCCCCGGAGCAGACCGAGGATGTCAGCCTTGCCGACCGGCCGCTGTTCGCACCGATCGCCGCCGCGCCGGCACCGGGCCTCGCGATCAGCGCGCCCTATCTCGGCCTGCTCGGATCCGCGCGCGACCGCCCCATCCTCTCGATCGGCCGTCCCCTCTTCGATGCGGCGGGCGGCTTCGCCGGGGTGGTGGCGACGATCCTCCCGGTGGACGGCCGGCGCGGCCTCCTCCCCCAGTTGGACCTGCCCGACAGCGTCCGGGTACGCCTGTTCCGCCGCGACGGCACGCTGCTCGAGGCGCTGCCGGCGACCGGCGCCCTGCCGGATGCCTCGGGTCCGTTGCAGCCGCCCGAGGGCGCGTTCGGCGCCGATGCGCCCGCCATGGCGGCCTTCGTGGCGCGCGGCGACGGCGAAGGCACGACCTACCTCGCCGCCTGGCAGGTGGTGGATGGCGGCCGCGCCGTCGTCGTCACGGGGATCCGCCGCGGCGACGTGATCGGCGAGTGGGCCGGCCACGCTGCGCCGGTGCTCCTGGCCGCGCTGCTCATGGCCGCGGTGCTCGTGCTGCTCGCGCGTCGCCTCGCGCGGGCGATCGGCCGGCTCGACGCCGCGCTCGGCGACCTCGCGCTGCGCGAGGGCGAGATGCGCACGATCGCCGATTCGCTCGGCATCGTGCTGTGGGTCCGCCCACGCCGCCTGGAGGGGACGCGCTACCGCGGCGCTGCGGCCGAGCGGCTCACCGGCCGCAGCATCGCCGAGCTCGAATCACGACCCTTCTACTGGCGCGAGGAGGTCACGCATCCCGAGGACCGCGAGGGACTGCAGCGCTCCTATCGCGGCGTCGATCTCGCCCAGGGCTGGCGCCACGTCTACCGGATCGTCGCCCGCGACGGCCGGGTGCGCTGGATCGAGGACCGCGCCGTGCAGATCAAGGGGCCGGACGGCGACGGGCCGGTCTATGGCGCGATCACCGACATCACCGAACTCCACGAGGCGCGCGAGCGGCTGAGCCGGCAGGAGGCGCAGCTCGCCGACGCCGCGCGGATCGCCGATCTCGCCTTCTGGCGCCTGCGGCTCGACAGCCCGATCATCGAGTGGTCCGAGGAGAGTTATCGGCACTACGGCGTCGATCCGGCAAGCTTCGTGCCGACCCGCGAGGCGGTGCGCGCGCTCGTGGTCGAGGAGGACCAGGCCCGCGCCGCCGCGGTGATCGACCGCGTGATCGCGACCGGCGAGCCGGCCGACTACGTGTTCCGCCACCGCCGCCCGGACGGGACGGTGCGGCTGCGCTGGACGCGCGCAAGCCTGGAGCGCGACGCGCAGGGCCGGCCGGTCGCCGTGCGGGGCATCAGCCAGGACATCACCGACCGCGAGCGGATGCACGCGGCCTTGACCCAGCAGCAGCTCCTGCTCGCCGAGGCGGGCCGGGTCGCGGGACTGGGCTTCTGGCGGCTGCGCAAGGGCAGCGACACGCTGGAATGGACCGACGAGGTCTACCGCCAGATGGGCGAGACGCGCGAAAGCTTCGTGCCCACGCTCGCCGCGCTCTATGAGCGCATCCTGCCGGAGGACCATGAGCCCACGCGTGCGGTCGCGGAACGGGTCTGGCGGACGGGCGAGCCGGACAGCGTCGTCTACCGCATCCGCCGCCCCGACGGGGAGATCCGCTGGCGCTGGGTCTCGTTCGCGGTCGAGCGCGACGGCAGCGGCGAGATCGTCGCGATCGCGGGTGCGAGCCAGGACATCACCGACCAGCGGCTCGCCTCGGAGCGGCTGGCGCGCCAGGAGCGCCAGATCGCCGAGGCCGGACGGGTGGCGCGCATCGGCTTCTACCGCCGCGACCTCGCCACCGGCGCGATCTCCTGCACCGCCGAGTTCCTCGCCCAGCACGGCCTGCCGCGCGACGCCCAGCCCGATTTCGCGACGCTGCGCCGGCGCGTCCATCCGGAGGACATCGCCCTCCTCGACGAGGGCGCGCGGCGGGTGATCGAGACCGGCGCGACCGAGACGCTGACCTACCGCGTCGTCGCCGAGGGCGGAGAGGTGCGCTGGCTGCGCGCCACCGTCGGCGTGGAGCGCGGCGCGGACGGATCATCCACCGCCCTCTCCGGCCTGTTCCAGGACGTCACGCAGGAGGTCGAGGCGCAGGCGGAGCGCGACCGCCAGCGCCAGTTCCTCGAGGCGGCGCGGCGCGCCGGCGGGCTCGAGTTCTGGCGGCTGCCCTTCGGCGCGGACCGCTACACCTGGACCGAGGGGCTCTACGCCGCCTACGGCGTCGATCCGGCCAGCTTCGTGCCGACGCTGGCGGCGGTGGAGGCGCTGATCCATCCCGACGACCGCGCCCGACTCGCCGCCAAGGATGCCAAGGTCCGCGCGACGGGCGAGACCGACACCACGACGTTCCGGGTCCTGCGCGCCGACGGCACGGTGCGCTGGCGGCGCGTCGTCACCGCCATCGAGCGCGATGCCGCGGGCAACCCGGTCGGACTGATCGGGGTCACCTCCGACGTCACGGAGGAGATCGCCGCGCGCGAGGAGCGCGACCGCCAGCAGCGCTTCCTCGAGGCCGCGCGCCGGGTCGGCCATGTGGGCTTCTACTGGCGCGCGCTCGACAGCGACACCTACACCTGGACCGAGGAGATCTACGCCGGCTACGGCGTCGATCCGGCCCGTTTCGTGCCCACCCGCGCGGCCGTGCGGGCGATGGCGCATCCCGACGACCTGCCGGCGATCGATGCCGCCGCGGCACGGCTCATGGAGTGCGGCGAGAGCGGCGCCGTGACCTTCCGCATCATCCGCGCGGACGGCGCCGTGCGCTGGCGGCGCGCCACCGCCGGACTGGAGCGCGGACCCGACGGCGTGCCGATCGGGCTGGTCGGGGTCAGCCAGGACGTCACCGAGGAGGTGGAGGCGCGCGCGCAGCTCGAGCGCCAGCAGCGCTTCCTCGACGCGGCGCGGCGCGTCGGCCGGATCGGCTTCTTCCGCCGCCCGCTCGATGGCGGCCCCTACACCTGGACGGAGGAGATCTATCGCGACTTCGGCGTCGATCCGGCCAGCTTCACGCCGACCCTCGAGACGCTGATGGCGATGATCCACCCCGACGACCGGGCGCAGGTCGAGGCCTCGATCCGCCGCGCGATCGAGCAGGGCGAGAGCGGCAGCCTGACCTACCGGATCATCCGTCCGGACGGGCAGATCCGCTGGCGCCGCGTCGCCTCGGGGCTCGAGCGTCGCGCCGACGGTACGCCGGTCGCCGTGATCGGCGTCGCCCAGGACGTCACCGAGGAGATCGAGGCGCGCGAGCGGATCGCCGAGCAGGCACGCCAGATCACGGCGATGGGCCAGGTCGCGCGGATCGGCTTCTACCGCCGCGCGCTCGACGGCACGCGGATGGTCGCGACCGCCGAGAAGCTGCGCCAGTTCGGCCTGCCGCCCGACAGCGGCCCGCTCGACGTCACGGTGTTCCGCGACCGGATGCATCCGGAGGACCGGCCACGGGTGGAGGCAGCCGGCCGACGCATCGTCGAGACCGGCGAGAGCGAGACCGTGACCTTCCGGGTCTGCCATCCCGACGGATCGGTGCGCTGGCTGCGCATCGTCGCCGGCCTGGAACGCGATGCCGAGGGCCGGCCGATCGCCGTGGCCGGGCTCTCCCAGGACGTCACCACCGAGATCGAGGCGCGCGAGCGGCTGGACCGCCAGCAGCGCCAGCTCGCCGAGGCCGGGCGCGTCGCCGGGCTCGGCTTCTGGCGCCTCAGGCTGGGCAGCGACATGTTCGAACTGAGCGAGGCGATCTACGACCAGCTCGGGGTGGCGCCGCAGGACTTCACCTCCTCGACCGAGGCGGTGTTCGGCCTGATGCCGGAGGAGGACCGCGCCGCGGTGCGGGCGGTGCTGGACCGCGTCGCCGCGACGGGCGAGCCGTCGAGCATCGCCTACCGCATCCGCCGACCCGACGGCGCAATCCGCCACCGCAGCTCGACCGTCGGGCTCGAACGCGCGCAGGACGGCACGCCGGTCGCGCTGGTCGGCGTCTCGACCGACATCACCGACCGCATCGAACAGGAGGCGCGGCTTGAACGTGCGCAGCGGCTGAATGCGCTCGGCGAGCTCACCGGCGGGATCGCGCACGACGTGAACAACCTGCTCTCCGTGATCGGGCTCAACCTCGAACTGCTGCGCGAGCAGGCGCCGAATGCCGAGGCGCGCGAGCTGACGGACGCGGCGTTGCACGCGGTCGGCCAGGGGGCGAAGCTCGCGCGCGGGCTGCTCGCCTTCGCCCAGCGCCAGTCGCTGCGCCCGAGCGCGGTGCCGCTGGCGCCGCTGTTCGGCGGGCTCGAGGCGCTGCTGCGCCGCGCGCTCGGCGGGCGGATCGCGCTCAGGACCGAGGTCGCGCCCGGCACCCCGCCGGCGCTCGTCGATCCCGCGCTGCTCGAGACCTCGCTGGTCAACCTGGTGCTGAACGCGCGCGACGCGATGCCGGAGGGCGGCGCGGTGACGATCCGCGCCGCGCCGGCGCCGCCCGACGAGACGGCCTCGCTCGGGCTCGACAGCCATGGGCTCGTGCGCATCAGCGTGACGGACCAGGGCGAGGGCATGTCGCCCGAGGTCCTGGCGCGCGCCTTCGAGCCGTTCTTCACCACCAAGGGCGCGGGCAAGGGCACCGGGCTCGGCCTGGCGATGGTGTACGGCTTCGCGCGCCAGTCGGGCGGCGAGATCCGGATCGACAGCGCGCCGGGCGCCGGCACCACCGTGACGCTCTGGCTGCCGACCGCCGAGATGTCGGACGAGACCGCGGAGGCGGAGGCCGACGACCATGCCGCGCTGCGCGGCGTCAGGCTGATGGTGGTCGAGGACGAGGCGCCGCTGCGCGCCCTGCTCGAGCGGATCTGCCGCGAGGCCGGCATGGAGGTGCGGGCGATGGCCGATGCCGACAGCGCGCTCGCGCTTCTGCGCTACGGCGTGCAGGTCGACCTCCTGCTCACCGACATCCGCATGCCCGGCCGGCTCGACGGCCACGGCCTTGCGGCCGAGGCGCGCGCGCTTCGCCCCGGCCTGCCGGTCGTGCTGATGACCGGGTTCGACGACAGCGGCATCGGCGACGCGGCACTGCCGCTTGTGCGCAAGCCGTTCACGCCCGGCGGCCTGCTCGGCGCGCTTGCCGCCGCGCTGCGCGCCGATGCCGTCACGGGGCCGTAGCGCGGAGCCCGCTGCGGCGCAGGCACCCGGCCCCGGCCGGCTCAGCGCGCGGCAAGCGCCGGCCCGCGCGGGGCGGCCGCGATGAAGACGTCGAGCATCTGGCCGATCTGCACGGGCAACGCGTCGGACGCCAGCCGGTAGATCGCCTCGACCACGCGCGTGTCCACCCGCTCGCCCGGCGCGTTGGAGAGGAACCGCTTCGGCCGTGCGAGCGGCTCGAGACGCACGAAGGCGAGTGGCGCGGAACGCGTGCCGTCGCCGCGCAGGAAGCCGCGCGCCTCCGCCCCGGGCACGAGCCGCGGTCCGTCGGTCTCGTCCACCTGCACGCGCACATGCAGCGCCGAGAGGTCGCCGAACACGATCAGCGGCTCGGCCGCGCCGGGCTGGGCGTATTCGCCCGGGCGGGCGTTGATGCGCAGCACCGTGCCGGCGATCGGTGCGCGCAGCACGGTCTTGTCGAGATCGACGCGGGCGCGTGCGAGCGCGGCCTCGGCCTGCTCGGCGGCGGCCTCGGCGGCGGCGATGCGGGCACGAGCGAGTGCCACGCTCGCCTCGGCCTTGCGCGCGGCCGAGCCGCTGATCGTGTTCGGCGACCTCTCGGCGCTGCATGTGCGCGTGCAGGTGGACGAGACCGACG
>NZ_VIKA01000134.1 GCF_006704265.1 Elioraea sp. Yellowstone
CCGCGAAGGCGCGCGCCGCGGCGTGCAGCCAGAGCGTCGTGCCCTCGGCGCCGAGCGGGAACGGCGCGGGCAGATGCACGGCGCCGCGCGACTCGAGTAGGCGCGCGGTCTCGCCGAGCCAGGGCTGGGCGAGCAGGAACCGCGTCGCCGCGCCCACCGGCGGCAGCGCATCGGCGCGGCGCGGCGGCAGGAAATCGACCGGCCCCACGCCCATCGCGGCGAACAGGCGGCGGAGCTGATCCTCGACCACCTCGGCGAGCGCGCCGACCACGAGCAGGCGCGGCGCTCCCTCGGCCGCGGGCAGTTCCGGCACCAGCGCGGCGAGGCAGGCATCCTCGCCCTGGGTGAAGGTCGTCTCGATGCCGCTGCCCGAGTAGTTCAGCACGCGCACGCCGGGCGCGAAGCGCGCGTTGAGGCGCTCGGCCGCGCGCGCGAGGTCGAGCTTGATCACCTCCGAGGGGCAGGAGCCGACCAGGAACAGGAGCCGGATGTCGGGCCGGCGCGCCAGAAGCTGGGCCACCACGCGGTCGAGCTCCGCGTTCGCGTCGGCGAGGCCGGCGAGGTCGCGCTCCTCGATGATGGCGGTCGCGAAGCGCGGCTCGGCGAAGATCATCACCCCGGCGGCGGACTGCATCAGATGCGCGCAGGTGCGGCTGCCGACCACCAGGAAGAACGCGTCCTGGATCTTGCGGTGCAGCCAGACGATGCCGGTCAGGCCGCAGAACACCTCGCGCTGGCCGCGCTCGCGCAGCACCGGGGCATCGGCACAGCCGCCGGCGCGCGCGAGGGCGGCCCGCGCGGTCATGGCGCGGCGTCCGCCGCCGCTCCGGCCGAGGCGCCCGTCCAGCGCGTTCCCTCGCGGCGCCCGGCGCGCAGCTTCAGCAGGAACTGGGCGGCGTTGACGACATAGGCGGCATAGGCGGCCAGCGCGACCATCATCTGCCCGCGCGCATCGCCGAGACCGAGCACGAGCATCGCCAGATAGGCGGTGTGCAGCGCGATCACGAGCAGCGAGAAGACGTCCTCCCAGAAGAACGGACGGGCGAAGAGGTAGCGGCCGAAGACCTCCCTCTCCCAGATCGCGCCGGTGATCATGATGGTGTAGAGCACCACGGTCTTGGCGATCACCGAGACGGTGGCGAGCAGCAGCCCCTCGCCGGTGACCAGGAAGCGCACCACCAGCGCCAGGCTGACGAGGAAGACGGCGAACTGCAGCGGCGCGAGGATCCCCTGGACGACGGTCCAGGGCGAGGCGTCGCGGCGCGCGCGCTCCTCGGGGGTGTAGAGCGGCCTGGGCGGTGCCGGCCGGGCTCGCCGGGCTCGGCGCGGCGGCATCGCCGGGCGATGCCGGCAGCCGGTCGCCGCTGCCCACGGGCAGGCATCGACCCAGGCGATCAGGCGATCAAGCACGGGCGGTGTAAACATCGCTTGACAAGCTCCCTGCCCCTCGGATCACGCTGGCGTCATCGCCGTCGGCCCAGGCGGGCGGCGCGGTCCGGGAGGCGCCCCGGGCGTGCGGCGTTTTTGTTGCGGTGCCGTTGCATTCGTCCCTCCCCGCAGCCTCTGCGGCTGCCGGGGAAGGCTAGAGAAGGCGGAGCGCAAGTGTCAAGCTCGATTGACGTAAGCTTTTCTTGACATCCGCGCCCCGCCCAAGGTCAGATGCGGGTGGAGGCGTCCATGATGTTCCACGAGCCCTGGGCCACGGCGGGCAGCAGCGACGACCCGGCCACCGGCGGGACCGCGTCCTGGCCGGAGCGCGCCGGCCCCGCCAGGGGCGACCCCCTCGCCTCCCCCCGGCCCGCGGACGGGCTGCCCGACGCCCACCCCGCGCTCGACGACGCCATCGCGAGCGAGGTCGTGCCCCGGATCGTGCTCGCGCACCGGCCGCCGGCCTCCCCCCCGGTCGCGGCCGCGCAGGGCGCGCCGGCCGGAGCCGACATCGCCACCCTGGCGGAGGCCGCGCGCCGCAACGACCTCGACGCGGCACTCGCCCTCATCGAGCGGCTCTGCGCCCGCGGTGCCGGTCTCGAGACGCTCTATCTCGATCTCGTCTCGCCGGCCGCCGCCCTGCTCGGCCAGATGTGGCACGACGACACCGCCTCGATCGTCGAGGTGACGATCGGCCTCGCCTGCCTCCAGCGCCTCGTCCACGCCCTCGCCCCGGCCTTCCACCAGGACGACCTCCGCCCCGACCCGCAGCGCCGGGTGCTGCTCGCGCCGCTGCCGGGCGAGCAGCACAGTTTCGCCCTCGTCCTGGTCGCCGAGTTCCTGCGCCGCGCCGGCTGGTCGGTGGACAACGGGCGCGTGCTGTCCTGCGCCGCCCTCTGCGACCTCGTGCGGCAGCAGTGGTTCGCCGTGGCCGGGCTCTCGGTGAGCTGCACCACGCGCCTCGACGTGATCGCCGCCGCCGTGCACGCGCTGCGCCACGCCTCCTGCAACAGCGCGATCGGCGTCATGGTCGGCGGCCCGCTGTTCCGGGACCATCCCGAATTCGTCGCCCAGGTCGGCGCCGACGCGATGGCGCTCGATGCGCGCCATGCCGTCGTGCAGGCCGAGAGCCTGGCCGCGCTCATGGCCGGCCGGCGCTGAGAATGGACGGACCGATGCTTTCGCGCTACGCAAGGCCGTTGAGAGGAAGCGGCTTAGCAACAAAGGATACCCACCCCTGTGACGTCGTTCACGGACGCGAGGGATTCGCTCGGCGCCCTCGACGCCGATGCCGCGGCGGCCCTCATCAGCGCAGCGGCGGATGTGACCCTGATCCTCGGTGAGGGTGGCGTGATCCGGGACATCGCCGCCGGCAGCGACGATCTCGATCGTGCCCTCGCGCGGGAGGCCCTGATCGGGCGCGCCTGGGCGGACACCGTGGCCGAGGACAGCCGCCCCAAGATCGGCGAGATCCTCGCCGACGCCGCCGCGAACGCACCGCCGCGCTGGCGCCACGTGAACCAGATCGGCGGGGCGGGCGCGCCCCTGCCGCTGCTGGTCCACGCCCGCCGCCTGCCCGGCGGCGCGCGCACCGTGGTCTTCGGCCGCGACCTCCGCCCGATCGCCGACCTCCAGCAGCGCCTGGTCGAGGCCCAGGCCTCGCTCGAGCGCGACTACTCGCGGCTGCGCCAGGCCGAGACCCGCTACCGCCTCCTGTTCCAGACCGCCGCCGAGCCGGTGCTGATCGCCGATGCCGCCTCGGGACGGATCATCGAGGCGAACCCGGCCGCCGCAGGGCTGCCGGTCCGGCCCGCGCGACGGCTGATCGGCACGCCCCTGCTCGAGCTGTTCGATCCGGCCAGCCGTCCCGGGATCGAGACGCTCCTCGCCGCGCTCCGGATCACCGGGCGCGCCGATGCGGTGGTCGGCCGCCTGGCCGGCCAGGCCCAGGACAGCATCGTCTCGGCCACGCTGTTCCGCCAGGACGGCGCCACCTTGCTGCTGGTCCGCTTCGCCCAGACGCCGGGCGACGAGACGACCGTCACCCTGCCCAGGCAGAAGTCCAAGCTGCTGACGCTGATCGACGCCTCGCCCGACGGCTTCGTGGTCACCGACGGTGACGGCCGCGTCCTGGCCGCGAACGCGGCGTTCCTCGAGATGACCCAGCTCGCCGCCGAGGAGCAGGCGAGGGGCGAGACGCTGGACCGCTGGCTCGGCCGGTCCCGGGTCGATCTCGACGTGCTGCTGGCCACCCTGCGCGGCGGCGCGCCGGTGCGGCTCTTCGCCACGACGCTGCGCGGCGCCTTCGCCGCCACCCGCGAGGTCGAGATCTCGGCGGCGGCGGTGGTGAACAGCGGCAGCCAGGCCTTCGGCTTCACCATCCGCGACGTCGGACCGCGCCGCGCCCCGCCCCCGCAGGCCGACGCCGCGGCGACCCGCTCGGTCGAGCAGCTCACCGAGCTGATCGGCCGCGTGCCGCTCAAGGAGCTCGTGCGCGAGGCGACCGACGTGATCGAGCGGCTCTGCATCGAGGCCGCGCTCGAACTCACCAACGACAACCGCGCCTCGGCCGCCGAGATGCTCGGGCTGTCGCGCCAGAGCCTCTACGTGAAGCTGCGCCGCTACGGGCTGATCGGCCCGGACGACGGCGGCGAGGGGGATTGATGCCGGGCGGGATCGGTCGCGCATACGCCGCCGGGTCCCGCCCCGTCCGGGTGCCGTCGCCGCGCGCGGCGCTCGAACTCCTCAAGCCGATCACCTGGTTCGCGCCGATGTGGGCGTTCGGCTGCGGCGTCGTCTCCGCCGGCGGGCCGGCCTGGCCGTCGCTGCCGGTCGTGGCGGTCGGGCTGCTGCTGGCCGGGCCGCTCGTCTGCGGCATGAGCCAGGCGGTGAACGACTGGTTCGACCGCCACGTGGACGCGATCAACGAGCCGGACCGGCCGATCCCCTCCGGGCGGGTCCCCGGGCGCTGGGGCCTCGGGATCGCGCTCGCCTGGACCGGGCTCTCCCTCGCGGTCGCCGCCGCGCTCGGCGCCTTCGTCTTCTGGGCCGCCGCGCTCGGCGTCGCACTCGCCTGGGCCTACTCGGCGCCGCCGCTGCGGCTGAAGCGCGAGGGCTGGCTCTCGGCGACCGCGTGCGCGGCCTGCTACGAGGGCCTGCCCTGGGTGACCGGTGCCGCGATCGCCGCCGGCGGCGTGCCGGATGGGCGCATCCTCGCCCTCGCCGCGCTCTACAGCCTGGGCGCGGTCGGCATCATGACGCTGAACGACTTCAAGTCGGTCGAGGGCGATCGGCGCATGGGCATCCGCTCGCTGCCGGTCCGGCTCGGCGCCGCCCGGGCCGCGCGCCTCGCCTGCCTGGCCATGGCGGCGCCGCAGCTCGCGGTGGTCGCGCTGCTGGCCGCCTGGGGCCGGCCGGTCCATGCCGGGATCGTCGGCGCCCTGGTCGCGGTCCAGGTCGCGCTGATGGCCCGCCTGCTCGCCGATCCGCGCGGGCGCGCGCCCTGGTACAACGCCACCGGAACGAGCCTCTACGTGCTCGGCATGCTCGCCTCCGCCTTCGCGGTCGCGCCGCTCGCCGCCGGAGCCGCGCCGTGACCGCGCGCAGCCTCTCCTGGGCCGGGATCGTGCGGCTCGGCCTGGTGCAGACCGCACTCGGCGCGATCGTCGTGCTCACCACCTCGGCGCTCAACCGCGTGATGATCGTCGAGCTCGCCCTGCCGGCGACGTTGCCCGGCCTGCTGGTCGCGCTGCACTACGCGGTGCAGATGATGCGCCCGCGCATGGGCCACGGCTCGGACATGGGCGGGCGGCGCACGCCCTGGATCATCGGCGGCATGGCGGTGCTGGCGGCGGGCGGCACGCTCGCCGCGGTGGCGACGGCGTGGATGGCGACGGATGTCGTCGCGGGGATCCTGCTCGCGGTGGTGGCGTTCCTGCTGGTCGGGCTCGGCGTCGGCGCCGCCGGCACGGTGCTGCTCGTGCTGCTGGCGAGCCGCACCGCGCCGGAGCGGCGGCCGGCCGCGGCCTCGATCGTCTGGATCATGATGATCGCGGGCTTCGTCGTCACCACCGCCGCGGCGTCCCGGCTGCTCGATCCCTATTCGCCGCAGCGGCTGGTCGCGGTCTGTGCCGGCGTCTCGGCCGCGGCCTTCCTGCTCGCGCTGCTCGCGGTCCGGGGGGTGGAACGGTCGGTCGCGCCGCAGGCGGTCGAGCGCCGGCCCGCGCAGGTGCCGTTCCGCCACGCGCTCGCGCAGGTCTGGGCCGAGCCCGAGGCGCGCCGCTTCACGGTCTTCGTGTTCGTCTCGATGCTGGCCTATTCCGCCCAGGATCTGGTCCTCGAACCCTTCGCGGGCGCGGTGTTCGGCCGCACCCTCGGCGAATCGACACGCCTCGCCTCGCTGCAGCATGGCGGCGTGCTCGCGGGCATGGTCGTCGTCGCGGTCGCGGGCTCGGCGTTCGGCGGGCACCGCGTCGCGGCGCTGAAGATCTTCACGATCGGCGGCTGCCTCTCCGCCGCGGCCGCGATGCTCGGCCTCGCGGCCGCCGGGTTCATCGGCGAGGCGTGGCCCCTCGCCACATCCTACTTCGCGCTCGGGCTCGCCAACGGCGTGTTCGCCGCCGGCGCGATCGCGACCATGATGCAGCTCGTCGGACGCGGCCGCGAAGCGCGCGAGGGCGTGCGCATGGGGCTCTGGGGCGCGGCGCAGGCGATCGCCTTCGGCCTCGGCGGCCTTGTCGGCGCGGCCGCGCTCGATGTCGCGCGGCTCGCGCTCGGCTCGACGGTCGGCGGCTACGCGGCGGTGTTCGCCGGCGATGCGGCGCTGTTCCTGATCGCGGCCTGGCTCGCGCTCGGCATCGCGCGGCAGCGCGCGACCGGCACGGCGCCGGTCGCGGCGGCAGGCGGAGGCGCCGAGCGATGACGACCGGGACCTTCGATGCCGTCGTGGTCGGCGGCGGGCCGGCCGGTGCGACCGCGGCGACCGACCTCGCCCGCGCCGGACGGCACGTGCTGCTGCTCGACAGGGAAGGCCGCATCAAGCCCTGCGGCGGCGCGATCCCGCCCAGGCTGATCACCGACTTCGCGATCCCCGAGGAGCTGCTGGTCGCGCGCGTCACCGCGGCGCGCATCGTCTCGCCGTCCGCGCGCGAGGCGGCGATGCCGGTGACGGAGGGCGGCTTCGTCGGCATGGTGGATCGCGAGCACTTCGACGCCTGGCTGCGCGACCGCGCGGTGGAGGCCGGCGCGGAGCGCCGCGCCGGCACCTTCGTGCGGATCGAGCGCGAGGACGGCGCGACCATCGTGCGCTACCGGCCGAAGGGGGCCCGCCCCGACGCCCCGCTCGCCGCCCTGCGCACGCGCGCGGTGATCGGCGCGGACGGCGCGCTCTCGGCGGTCGGGCGGCAATGCGTGCCCGGCGCCGACGCCACGCCGTTCGTGTTCGCCTATCACGAGATCGTCCGCGCGCCGTGCGACGCGCCGGCGGCGCGCTACGACGGCGCGCGCTGCGAGGTGCACTACCGCGGCACGCTCTCGCCCGACTTCTACGCCTGGATCTTCCCGCACGGCGCGACGGTCTCGGTCGGCACCGGTTCGGCGCGCAAGGGTTTCGATCTCAAGGACGCGGTGCGGGAGCTGCGCGCGCTGGCCGGCCTCGACCACGTCGCGACGATCCGCCGCGAGGGCGCGCCGATCCCGCTCAGGCCGCTCAGGCGCTGGGACGACGGCCGCAACGTCGTGCTGGCGGGCGACGCGGCCGGGGTGGTGGCCCCCGCCTCGGGCGAGGGCATCTACTACGCCATGCTCGGCGGGCGGTTCGCCGCCGATGCGGTGGACGAGTTCCTCGCCACCGGCAACGCCCGGGCGCTTGCCGCCGCGCGCCGGCGGTTCATGCGGCTGCACGGGCCGGTGTTCTGGATGCTGGGCCTGATGCAGTCCTACTGGTACGGCAACGATGCCCGGCGGGAACGGTTCGTCTCGATCTGCCGCGACCCGGACGTGCAGTCCCTGACCTGGGACGCGTACATGAACAAGGAGCTGGTGAAGGCACGCCCGCTCGCGCATCTGCGCATCTTCCTCAAGAACCTCGCGCATCTGACCGGCCTGGTGCCGGCCTGGGCGCGCGAGCCCGCCGCGTGACGACCGCCGCCGGAGAGCCGTGATGCCGCCAGCCGATCCCGCATCGTCGATCCTCCCGCCCGCGGCGCCGGGTCGCGGCGGCGCCCCGCCGCTGCCGGTCCTGCCCGAGGGCGCGATGGTGCGGCCGCACGCGCCGGCGCTGCCGCTGCGCGTCGGCACGCGCGGCTCGCCGCTGGCGCTCTGGCAGACGCGCGACTTCCTCGGCCTCGTCACCCGCTTCTGCCCGCTCCTGCGCCAGATCGACGCGTTCCAGGAGCACGTGATCGCCACCACCGGCGATCGCATCCAGGACCGCCGGCTCGCCGATCTCGGCGGCAAGGGGCTGTTCGCCAAGGAGATCCACGAGGCGCTGCTGGACGGCCGGGTCGATTTCGCCGTCCACAGCCTGAAGGATCTCGAGACCGAGCTGCCGCCCGGCATCGTGCTCGCCTGCACGCTCAAGCGCGAGGATCCGCGCGATGCGCTGGTCCTCGGCCCGGGCTGCGGCGCCGCCGACCCCGCCGACCCGTGGGGCGCATTGCCGCAGGGCGCGGTGATCGGCTCCTCCTCGGTCCGCCGCCAGGCGCAGCTCCTGCACGCACGGCCCGACCTCTCGGTGGCCATGATCCGCGGCAACGTGCAGACCCGGCTCGCCAAGGTGCGGGGGGGCGAGGTCCGCGCCTCCATGCTCGCCGTCGCCGGGCTCAAGCGCCTCGCGCTCGAGCACGAGGCCGCGGCGATCCTCGACCCCGAGGTGATGGTGCCCGCCGCCGGCCAGGGCATCATCGGCGTGACCGTGCGCGAGCGCGACGAGGAGCTGCGCGAGCTTCTGGCCGCGATCGAGGACTGGGAGTCGCGCGCGGTCGCGACCGCCGAGCGCGCGCTGCTCGCCGCCCTCGACGGCTCCTGCCGCACGCCGATCGGCGGCTACGCGCGCCTGACCGCCGACCGCACGCTGCGCCTGACCGGCCTGGTCGCGCGCGCGGACGGCTCGTTCCTGCTCAGGCGCACGCTCGAGGGCCCGCCGCGGGATGCCGCGCGGCTGGGCCGGACGCTGGGCGCGTCGCTGCGC
>NZ_VIKA01000135.1 GCF_006704265.1 Elioraea sp. Yellowstone
GGCGGCGACCGCGCGCTCGCAGCGCGGCGCGAAGCGGCAGCCGGGCGGCCACAGCCCGGGGGCGGGCACGCTGCCGGGGATCGCCGGCAGGCGCGTCCGGCCTTCCGCGAGGGCCGGGATGCTGCGCATCAGCGCGGCGGTGTAGGGATGCGATGGCCGCTCGAACACCGCCTCGACCGGCCCCTCCTCCACCACCTTGCCCGCGTACATCACCACCACACGCGTCACCACCTGGGCGACCACGCCGAGATCGTGCGTGATCAGCATCGTCGCCATGCCGAACTCGCGCTGCAGATCGGCGAGCAAAGCCAGGATCTGCGCCTGGATCGTGACATCGAGGGCGGTGGTGGGCTCGTCGGCGATCAGGAGCTTCGGCCGGCAGGCGAGGGCCGCCGCGATCATCACCCGCTGGCGCAAGCCGCCCGAGAGCTCGTGCGGATACTGCGCGAGCCGCCGCCCCGGATCGGGGACGCCGACGCGCGCCAGCAGTAGGGCCGCCCGCTCGCGCGCCGCCGCGCGGCCGAGACCCTCGTGCACGCGCAGCACCTCGGCCACCTGCTCGCCGACGGTGAAGACCGGATTGAGCGCCGACATCGGCTCCTGGAAGATCATCGCGATCTCGCGCCCGCGCAGCCGCGCCATCGCGGCATCGCCGAGCGCCAGGAGGTCCTGCCCGCGAAACCGGATCCGCCCGGCCGTGATCCGTCCCGGCGGGTCGGGCACGAGCCCCATCACCGAGAGCGCGGTCAGGCTCTTGCCGCAGCCGGACTCGCCGACCACGCCGATCACCTCGCCCGCGTCGAGATGGAGGGTCACGCCCGAGAGCGCCTCGACCTCGCCGCGATCGGTGCGGAACGAGACGGCGAGATCCTCGACCTCGAGCAGCCGGGTCATCCCTGCTGCACCTTCAGCCTGGGATCGAGCACGTCGCGCAATCCGTCGCCGAGCAGGTTGAGCCCGAGCACGGTGAGGCAGATCGCCAGCCCCGGCCACAGCGCGATCCACCACGCCTCGCGGATGTAGTCCTTCCCCTCCGCGATCATGTTGCCCCAGGTGGGTGTCGGCGGCGGCGGGCCGACGCCGAGGAAGGAGAGGATCGATTCCGCCAGCACGGCATAGGCGAAGATGAAGGTGAGCTGCACGATCAGGGGAGCGAGGCTGTTCGGCAGCACGTGGCGCCGGAGGATCCAGAGATGCCGTCCGCCGAAGGCGAGCGCGGCCTGCACGTACTCCATCTCCCGCACCACCAGCACGCTCGCGCGCACGATGCGCGCGGTGCGCGGGATGTAGACGACCGAGAGCGCGATCACCGCGTTCACGGCGGAAGGACCGAGGGCGGCGGCGATCGCCAGCGCCAGCATCACCGCGGGGAACGCCATCAGCGCGTCCATCGCCCGCATCAGCGGCTCGTCCAGCCGGCGGAAATAGCCCGCCACGAGCCCGATGACGGTGCCGGCCAGGCCGGTGGCCAGCACCACCGCGAAGCCGATGGCGAGCGAGAGCCGCGCGCCGAACACGAGCCGGCTCAGGATGTCGCGGCCGAAATTGTCGGTGCCCAGCAGGAATCCCTCGCCGGGCGGGCGGAAGCGCGCACGGAACTGCATCCGTTCGGGTGCCAGCGGCGCGATCAGATCGGCGCCCAGCGCCAGCACCGCCATCGCCCCGAAGAGCACGAGCCCGACCAGGAACAGCCTGTGCCGGAACAGCCGCCGCAGCGTCGGCAGGCGACGCGGTGGTCCCAGCGTCGCGACGGCGGCGTCAGCGGCCATAGCGGACCCGCGGGTCGATCGCGGCGTAGAGGAGATCGACCACTAGGTTGAGCAGCACCAGCATGGTCGCCGTCAGCAGCAGGGTCCCCTGGATCACGGGGTAGTCGCGGCCGAAGATCGAGGTCGCGACCAGGCGGCCGATGCCCGGCAGCGAATAGACCGTCTCGATCACGATCGAGCCGGAGAGCAGCAGGCCGAAGCTGATGCCGATGACCGTGATCACCGGAACCATCACGTTCTTCAGCGCGTGCTTGCCGATCACCATTGCCCGCGGCAGTCCCTTCGCGCGCGCGGTGCGCACATAGTCCTGCCGCAGCACCTCGAGCATGGTGGCGCGGGTGATGCGGGCGAGCAGTCCGATCTGCAGGAGCGCGAGCGAGACCGAGGGCATCAGGAGCGACCGGAACCAGTCGACCGGCGAGGCCGAGAGCGGCACGTAACCGCCGGTCGGCAGCCACTCCAGGATCACCGAGAACAGCACGATCAGCATCAGGGCAAGCCAGAAGGACGGCACCGAGACGCCGAGCAGCGCAAACCCGGTGACGGCCGCGTCCACGGCCGAGTTCGCGCGCAGCGCCGCCAGCACGCCCGCCGGCACGCCGATCGCCACCGTCATGACCAGCGCCAGGACCGCGAGCGAGCCGGTCACCGGCAGGCGGTCGACCAGCGCCTGCCAGACCGAGGTGCCGAGCAGGATCGACCGGCCGAGATCGCCCTGGAGCACGTTCCAGTACCAGGCGGCCATCTGCTCGAGGAACGGGCGATCCAGCCCGAGCGACCGGCGGATCTGCTCGATCTCCTGGTTGGTCGCCGCCGGCCCGGCGATCACGGAGGCCGGATCGCCGGGGATCAGGTGCATCACCGAGAACGAGACAAGCGAGACGAGCACCAGCACCGGCAGGGAGGCGAGCAGCCTCGCCGCGGCGAAACGCAGCATGGCTCAGCCGGCCAGGCGGTTCAGGCGCCGAGCGATACGTTCCAGAAGCGCGGGATCCTGTAGGGCCTGAATCCCTGCACGATCCTGCGCGCCGCCTGGATCTTGGTCAGGTCGCCGAACTTCAGGAAGTGCACCTGCTCGTACACCCGCTCCTGGAAACGCGCGAAGTGCCGCTTGCGCGCCGCCTCGTCGGGATCGGAGACCAGCTCGGCATAGATCCTGTCGAGTTCGGGATCGGGCACGAACTGATTGAGCTGCGGCGAGACCACGTCGATCAGCGCCGTGAACGGCCCGACCGAGGGGCCGGTGCCCTGCCCCGTGAACCACAGGTTCCAGGTCGTCCTGTCGCGCCGGCGCGCGATCGCGGTGGCCCAGTCGAACACGTCCATGCGCACCTTCATGCCGATCCCGCGCAGCTGCTCGGTCACGACCACCGCGGCATTGTACATGCTGGCATACGAGGAGTTGGTGATGATCACCAGCTCCTCGCCGTTGTAGCCGGCCTCCTTCAGCAGGGCCTTCGCGCGCGCGGGGTCGTTGACGTTGTAGTACTGCTTGCCGGCATCCGTGTAGTACGGGTTGCCGGGATACTGCAGGCCGGGCTGGAGATCGTAGGAGCCGTCGGTCGCGATCTCCATGATCGCCTCCATGTCGAGCGCGGTCTGGATCGCGCGCCGCACGAGCAGCCTGTCGGTCGGCCCGCGGGCGTGGTTCACCCAGGCCGCGTGCAGCCACCAGTGCCGCAGCGGCAGGAGCTGGATCTCCGCGTGGTCCTTCAGCCGCTTCGCCGCCTGGGTCGGCACGTCCTCGACGATGTGGAGCTCGCCCGTCTCCAGCCCGGCCACGCGCGCGCCGGGCTCGCGCACCAGCCTGAGCCGCACGCTGTCCACCAGCGCCTGCTTGTGCCCGGCGAAGCCGTCGGTGCCGCGGTGGTTGGGGTTCGGCACGTAGCCGTCGAAGCGGCGGATCAGCACGTGGCTGTCGGCGACGAACTCCTCCAGACGGAACGGCCCCGTGCCGATCGGCTCGAGCTTGCCGCCCTCCTTGTCGCGCTCCTCGGCGGGGTGGATCGTGATCGGCGTGGTGAAGGCGGAGATGTTGTCGAGGAAGGTCGCCTGCTGCTCCTTCAGCCGCACGACGAAGGTGTTCGCGTCCGGCGCCTCCAGCCGCTCGACCGCGTCGAGGATGCGGCGCTGCAGGCCGACCCTCTGGTAGCGCTGCCAGGAGGCGAGCACGTCGGCCGAGGTCATCTCCTTGCCGTTGTGGAACTTCACCCCGCGCCGCAGCGAGAAGGTGTAGGTGCGCTGGTCGGCCGACACCTCCCACGTCTCGGCGAGGTCCGGCACCACGGCGTTCTGCTCGTTCCGCGTCACCAGCATCTCGTACATGTTGAGCGCGGTGTTGCGGCTCGCGATGCTGGTGGAGAAGTGCATGTCGAGCGTCGGCACCGAGGCTTCCTGGCCGAACACGAGGTCGCCACCGCGCCGCTGCGCGGCCGCCGGGCCTGCGGTCGTCCCGAGCGCCACCACCCCCGCCGTTCCGGCGAGGAGATCGCGTCGTGTCAGCGCCATACGTCCCTCCCTTCCGTTCCTGTCAGGCCACCCGGTCCTTGAGCCAGGCGCCGGCCGCGGCGACCGCCTGGTCCGCTGCGCGCACATGGCCGAGCGCGCGCAGGAAGCCGTGCAGCATGCCGGGATAGACAGTGAGCTCGGTCGCCACGCCGGCCGCCTTCAGCCGCTCCGCCATCAGGATGTTCTCGTCGTGCAGCACGTCCAGCTCGGCGACGTGCATCAGCGCCGGCGGCAGGCCGCGCAGATCCGCCCGCAAGGGTGCGGAGATCGGGTCGGCCTTCGCCTCCGGCGTGGGCGCATAGGCGTCCCAGAACAGCTTCATCTTCGCCGCCGTCAGCATGTGCCCCGTCGCGTAGGCACGGTAGGACGGTCGCGTCAGGTCGCTGTCATAGACGCCGTAGTTCAAAAGCAGCCCGCGCGGCATCGGCCCGCCGGCGTCGCGCAGCCTGAGCGCGGTCGCCACGGTCAGGTTGGCGCCTGCGGAATCGCCGCCGATCACCATGCGGCCCGGGTCGAGCCCCCACTCGGCACCGCGCCGCACCAGCCAGTGCACGAACGCGACGCATTCCTCCACCGCCGTGGGGAACCGGCTGTCGGGGGAAAGACTGTAGTCCGGCGCGACCACGGCGAGCCCCGAGGCCGCCGCGTAGGAGCGGATCAGGCGATCATGGGTGTAGATGCTGTTCCACATCCATCCGCCGCCATGCAGATAGACCAGCACGGGCAGCGGGCGATCGGTCACCGGGTAGTGGCAGCGGCAGAGCATGTAGCGGCCATGCACCTGCGGCAGCCGCTCGACCGTCTCGGCCATCTCGGGCCCGCCGCGCGCGAAGCTGCGCCCCACCTCCTCCTGGATCTCGCGCGCGATGGGCAGCGGCAGCGTGGTGGTGTCCGGATACCTGGCGAAGGCGGCTTCGCTGAGCGCCTGATAGGCCGCCATCTCGGGGTGCTTCTGCGGCCCCCGACCGTGCCGCGGGACATCATCCATGCCGCGATGTTCTCCCAAGCGGGCGGGCGTGGCAATGCCGCCCGGTGGTTTCGTCATGCGAACACGAAGGCGGTCTCCTGCCGTCGCGTCTGCCCCGGCCGCAGGATCACGGACGGGAAATGTGCGTGATGCACGGCATCGGGGAAGCGCTGCGGCTCGATCGCCAGCCCTGCACGCGGGCCGTAGCGCCGGCCATCGACGCCGATCACCGGCAGGTCGAGGCCCGCCGCGTCGTAGAGCTGCAGCCCTGGCTCCGTCGTGCGCACCTCCATCGCGAGTGCGCCGTCGGCGCTCCTGAGCGTTGCGACCGGCAGCAGGCCCGGCGCGGCCCCGGCGCGGCGCAGCACCAGGTTGACGTCGTAGCCCCCCTCCGGCCGCGGCATGTCGCCCAGGCGGCGGCCGCTGCGGAAGTCGAACGGTGTCCCCGCCACCGTGCGGATCTCGCCGGTCGGGATCCCGTCCGGGTCCGCCGGCGTGTAGAAATCGGCGGCCACCTCCAGAAGGTGCGCATCGATCGTCGCGGCGCCGTCGAGATTGAAGTAGGCGTGCGGCGCGAGGTTCACCGCGGTCGGTGCATCGGTGGTCGCCGTCAGGGCGACGCGCAGGACCGCGGGCGGCTCGACGCGCCAGACGCAGCGGGCGCGCACCGTCCCGGGGAACCCCTCCTCGCCGTGCGGGGAGTGGAGATCGAGCGTCACGCTCGCCTCGTCGGCCGCCGCGACCGACCAGACGCGGCGCGAGAAGCCCGATCCACCGCCGTGCAGCGTGTGGCGGCCGCGGAAGTTCGGCGTCAGCGTGCAGGATACGCCGTCGATCGTCATGCGCGCTCCGGCGATGCGGTTGACGACGCGCCCGCAGATGGCGCCGAAGTTGCGCGAGTGGACCAGATAGTCCTCGATCGTGTTCAGTCCCAGCACGACCTGGCGCGGACGGCCGGCGCGATCCCGCACGACGAGATCGCGCAGCACCGCCCCCCAGGTGATGATCCGCGCCTCGATCGCGCCCGCGCGGAGGGTGATCTCCTCGACCGGCGACCCGTCCGGCAGCGCGCCGAAGAGCCGTCGCGTCACGGCTGGAGCCCAAGCGCACGGGCGATCTCGCCCGGCGCGAGCCCGCGCCCCTGCAGGGCCGCGTCGAACTCGTGCCGCGTGACCGCGATGATGTGCCGCGCGATGAACGCCGCCCCCTCGCGCGCGCCGTCCTCCGCCCGCTTCAGGCAGCACTCCCACTCCAGCGTCGCCCAGCCGCCATAGCCGTGCTGGCTCAGCCGCGAGAACACGGCGCGGAAGTCGATCGCGCCGTCGCCCGGGCTGCGGTAGCGGCCGGGGCGGTCGATCCAGTCCTGAAACCCGCCGAACGCCCCCGACCGGGCGGAGCGGCGGAACTCCGCATCCTTGACGTGGAACGCCGCGATCAGGGCCGCATAGGCATCGATGAACCCGAGATGGTCCATGCCCTGGATCACCATGTGGCTCGGATCGTAGAGCAGCTTCACGCGCGGATGGTTGCCGAGGGCCGCGCGGAACCGCTCGAAGGTGACGCCGTCGTGGACGTCGCAGCCGGGATGCGGCTCGACGCACAGATCGACGCCCGCCGCGTCGAACGCCTCGACGATCGGGCGCCAGCGGCGCGCGAGCTCGGCGAAGCCCTCCGCGATCAGTCCGGGATCGCGCAGCGGCCAGGGATGCACGTAGGGCCAGAGCAGCGCGCCCGAGAACACGGCGCAGCGCGAGACGCCGAGCGCGCGGCACGCCCGCGCCACCAGCCTGAGCCGCGCACCGGCCCAGGCAACGCGATCGCCGACCTCCCTCGGCGCCATGCGTTCCGCCGCCACCGCATAGGCCGGATGATGCGCGAGCAGCCAGCCGAACCGGTGCGCGGCAAGCTCGGTGAGCACGAGGCCGCGATCGGCCAGCGCCGCACGGACCTCGTCGGCGCGCGCGGCATCCCGGGCGACCGCCTCGACATCCAGGATGCGCGCATCATGCGTCGGCACCATCACGCCGCGGAAGCCGAGCCCGGCGGCCCAGCCGGCCAGCCCCGCGAGGCTGTCGAAGGGCGGCGCGTCGCCGATGAACTGGGCCAGGAACACCCCCGGGCCCTGGATCGTCGCCGGTCTCGCCATGGTCACCCCTTGCCAGCGGAACGACACGGTCAGCAGAATGGCGCGGATCGGTCGCGGGTGGGAGAGCGTCGCCGGTGGCAACCGTCAGCCTGCGCCAGGTGCGCAAGGCATTCGGCGCGGTCGAAGTCGTGCACGGCGTCGATCTGGAGATCGCGGACGGCGAGTTCGTCGTGCTCGTCGGCCCCTCGGGCTGCGGCAAGAGCACGATCCTGCGCATGGTCGCGGGGCTCGAGGACGTCACCGCGGGGGAAATCGCGATCGACGGCGTGGTAGTGAACGAGCGCGATCCGAAGGACCGCGACATCGCCATGGTGTTCCAGGACTATGCGCTCTATCCGCACATGTCGGTCGCCGAGAACATGGCCTTCAGCCTGCGCTACCGCGGGGTCTCCCGGCCCGAGATCCGCCGGCGCGTGGAGGCGGCGGCGGCGATCCTCGACATCGCGCATCTGCTCGACCGCCGCCCGCGCGAGCTCTCCGGCGGACAGCGCCAGCGCGTCGCAATGGGCCGGGCGATCGTGCGCGATCCCAAGGTGTTCCTGTTCGACGAGCCGCTCTCGAACCTCGATGCCAAGCTGCGCGTGCAGATGCGCACCGAGATCAAGCGCCTGCGCGACCGGCTGCGCGCCACCACGATCTACGTCACGCACGACCAGGTGGAGGCGATGACGCTCGCCGACCGGATCGTCGTGATGCAGGGCGGGCACATCCAGCAGCTCGGCACGCCGGAGGAGATCTACGACGCGCCCGCGACGACCTTCGTCGCCGGGTTCATGGGGGCGCCGGCGATGAACCTGCTGCCCGGCACGATCGCCAACGGCGCCGCCGTGCTGCCGGGCGGCACGGCCATTCCGCTGCCGCCGGAGTCGCACGGCTACGAGGGCGAGGCGCTGGTCGTCGGCCTGCGGCCGGAGCGGCTGATCTACCTGCCGCAAGGCGCGGCGAGCGACCGCCCGGTGATCGACGCGCCGGCGGTGGTGGTCGAACCGCTCGGCTCGGAAACGCTCGTCACGCTCGATCTCGCCGGCGAGGCGCTGCACGCGAAGGTGCCGCCGCGCAGCGTCCGGCGGCCGGGGGAGCGGGTGCGGCTCGCGATCGCGCCGGACAGCGTGCACCTGTTCGACCGGGCGACGGGGCGCCGGCTGTGACCGCGCCGATGGCCGTCGCGCTGATCGGCTACGGCGCCTGGGGCCGGCATCATGCGCGCGCGCTCGCCGCCGGGGT
>NZ_VIKA01000136.1 GCF_006704265.1 Elioraea sp. Yellowstone
CCGCGGCCGCGCTCGGCGCGCTCGCGGCGGCCGCCTTCCCGCCGCTCCACCTCGTGCCGCTGCTCTGGCTCGCCTTCCCGGGCCTGCTGCTGCTCGCCGGGTCGCGCGCGGGGCCGCGCGGCGCCTTCGGTGTCGGCTGGGCCTGGGGGTTCGGCCACTTCAGCGCCGGGCTCTACTGGATCTCCAACGCGCTGCTGACGGAGGCGGATCGTTTCGCCTGGCTGGTGCCCTTCGCCGTGCCCGCGATCGCGGCGGGGCTCGCGCTGTTCATTGCCCTGCCGGTCGTGCTGGCGCGCCTCTGGCCCGAGGGCTGGCCGCGCGTGCTCGCCTTCGCCGGGCTCTGGACGCTGGGCGAGATCGCGCGCGGCTTCCTGCTGACGGGGTTCCCGTGGAACCTGCTCGGCACGGTCTGGGCCTTCGGCGCCCTGCCCGTGCAGGGGGCCGCCTGGATCGGCACGCATGGGCTCTCGGCGCTGACGGTCGTGCTCGCCTCGCTGCCGCTGGTCTGGGGGCGGGCGGCCTGGGCGGCGGGCGGGGCGATCCTCGCTGGCGGCGCGGTGGTCGGCCTGGTCCGGCTCGCCGCCGAGGAGCCGGCCCCCGCGCCGGTGGCGCTGCGCATCGTGCAGGGCAACATCGCGCAGGCGCACAAGTGGCGCGAGGAGCTCAGGATCGCGCATTTCCGCCGCTACCTCGCGCTGACCGCATCGGCGCCGCCGGCGGAGGAGGGGGCGCGGCTGGTCGTGATCTGGCCCGAGACGGCGAGTCCCTACATGCTGGACGCGGACGCGACCGCGCGTGCGCTCGCCGCCGGCGCGCTGCCCGGCGCGGGGGTGCTGATCGCCGGCAGCGTGCGCCTGGAGCGGCAGCCGGAGGGGCACACCCCGCCGATCCGCGTCTGGAACAGTCTGCTTGCGATCGGTTCCGCGGGCGATGTGCTGGCGGTCTACGACAAGCACCACCTCGTGCCGTTCGGCGAGTACGTGCCGCTCAGGGGCTGGCTGCCGGTGGAGACGGTGGTGCCGGGCAATCTCGACTTCTCGGCCGGTCCCGGGCCGCAGACGCTCGCGCTCGAGGGCCTGCCGCCCTTCAGCCCGCTGATCTGCTACGAGGTGATCTTCCCCGGTGCGGTGGTGGCGGCGGATGCCCGCCCGGCCTGGCTGCTCAATCTCACCAACGACGCGTGGTTCGGCGTCTCGTCCGGACCGTACCAGCATCTCGCCGCGGCGCGCATGCGCGCGGTGGAGGAGGGGCTGCCGCTGGTGCGCGCGGCGAATACCGGGGTCTCGGCCGTGTTCGATGCGCGCGGGCGCACCGTTGCCTCGCTCGGGCTCGATCGCATGGGCGTGATTGCCGCGCCGCTGCCGGCACCGCGGGCGCCGACGCCCTACGCGCGTGCAGGGAGGGTGGGTCCGCTGGTGCTGGCGCTAGGACTCGCGCTGGTTGCGACGGCGCTGCGCAGACAGAGGCATGTAATGTCTTAAAAATAAGCCAATCTTGGCATGACTGATATTTTTTCCGCCGTATGGGTGCGGCGTTGACGCGCTGCGGTTGTGTCGTCTAAATTTAACCCGCGACTGGACCTGCCATTCCCGGTCGTGCCTTGGGGGGACGATGGTCGGATGAGCGAGATCGGGTTGCCAGCCTCCGGCCGAAAGGGGGACCTGATGATGGCTGAGGAAGTCACCGAGAAGGCCGAGCGGGAGAGCCGCCCGAGCCCGATCGATGTCCATGTCGGCAGTCGGATCCGGCTGCGGCGGACCCTGCTCGGGATGAGCCAGGAGCGTCTTGGGGAGGCGCTCGGGCTCACCTTCCAGCAGGTGCAGAAATACGAGCGCGGGGTGAACCGCGTCGGCGCCTCGCGTCTGTTCGATCTGGCGCGCGTGCTCGATGTGCCGATCAGCTTCTTCTTCGACGACATGCCCGAGCCGCTGGCGAAGGAGTATGGCGGCTCCGCGGTACGCCGCGCGGTCGGCTTCGCCGAGCCGCAGGAGGGGTTCGACGACGAGACGCTGCACCGGCGCGAGACGCTCGAACTGGTGCGCGCCTACTACCGCATCACCGATCCTGCCGTGCGCAAGCGCGTGTTCGACCTGATCAAGTCGCTCGCGCCGATCGACCACCCGCCCGGCAACTGACGCTGGGCTCGCGCGGGGGGGGCGAGGGGCGGGACGGTCAGCACGCCAGCATCGCCGGCGCACGCCAGGCGGCGAGGGCCGCGCGCAGGGCGGCGGCGAGTTCCGTCTGCTCCTCGCGGCTGAGGAAGCGACCGATCGCCAGCCGCCGCCCGTGCGAGGCGAGCAGCACCCCGGCGGCCCGGCCGTGCTCGTCCTCGACCACGCTCACGCGCAGCCAGCCCGGCGGGAACTCCCAGCGCGCGACCGATCGGCCGCCCCGCCGGCGCGTCACCGTGAGCGCGTGCGCATGCAGCACCACCTCCTCGACCGTCGTCCGCCCGAGCCGGTGGTGCATCAGCAGCAGTCCGAGCACAAGGGCGAGTTCCACGCCGACGAAGCCGGCCACCGGCCACGCGCCGAGGACGAGGAACAGCGCCGCGACCGCGCCGCCGCCGGCGACGAGCACGAGGGCCGCCAGCCGCAGTCCGCGGCCGGTCAGGCTGCGCTGGGGCGTCAGCGTGGCCGCGAAGACCGGTGGGTCATCCGGCCTTGTCATGGCGCGAAGATAGGACCGTCCCGGCGCCTCGATAAGTGCGGCGATTGCGCCGCCGCCGCGGCCGTCGCATGAAGCGGGGGATGCCCCAGGCCGCACGCAGGCGCCCGACCGCCAAACGCATGCCCGACGCCGATGTGCGGGCCTTCATCGAGGCGCTGGCGCGCGCCAATCCGAACCCCCGCTCCGAGCTCGACTATGCCTCGCCGTTCCAGCTCCTGGTCGCGGTGGTCCTGTCGGCCCAGGCGACCGATGCCGCGGTGAACAAGGCGACGCGCGGGTTGTTCGCCGCCGCGCCGACGCCGGAGCGGATGGCGGCGCTCGGCGAGGAGGGGATTGCCCCCTTCATCCGCACGATCGGGCTGTGGCGCGCCAAGGCCCGCGCGGTGGCCGCGCTGTCGCGCCTCCTGGTCGAGCGGCATGGCGGCGCGGTGCCGGCGGACCGCGCCGCGCTCGAGGCGCTGCCCGGGGTGGGGCGGAAGACCGCGAATGTGGTGCTGAACGTCGCCTTCGGGCAGGAGACGATGGCGGTCGATACCCACATCTTCCGGCTGGCGAACCGCACCGGGCTGGCGCCGGGCAAGGACGTGCGCGCGGTGGAGGAGGCGCTGGTGAGGCGCATTCCGCGCGCGTATCTGCGCGATGCGCATCACTGGCTGATCCTGCACGGGCGGTATGTGTGCAAGGCGCGCAGACCGGAATGTTGGCGTTGCGTTGCGAAGCCCTGGTGCCGGTACGAAGGGAGGAATGCCGAGGCGCCGCAAGCCCAGCCGAACCGGCCATAGCCCGGACCGCGAGGGGGGTGCGTCCTGCGCAGGGGTGATGGGAGGACGACCGTCGTCCCCCCATGATATGTTTCCTCCATGTCCCTCGAGACCGATCTGCTGATCGACCGCCGCCGCCTCAAGCGCGGCCTCGCGCTCTGGCGCGTGGTTGCGATCCTTGCCGTGTTCGCCGCCGCCGCCGTCGCGCTGCGCGACAGCGGTCCCGCGCGCACGCTGCTCGGCGCCCATGTCGCCCGCCTCGCCGTCACCGGCCTGATCACCGAGGATCGCGAGCGCGACCAGGCGCTGCGCGACCTCGCCCGCGACGGGCGCGCGCGCGCGCTGATCGTCGCGATCGACAGCCCGGGCGGAACGGTGGCCGGCGGCGAGGCGCTGCACCGCGCGCTCGCCGAGGTCGCGAGGGCCAAGCCGGTGGTCGCGGTGATGGGCGGCACCGCCGCCTCCGCCGGCTACATGATCGCGCTGCCGGCCCAGCGCATCTTCGCGCGCGAGGCGACCGTCACCGGCTCGATCGGCGTGATCATGCAGACGGTGGAGTTCTCCGGGCTGATGGAGCGGCTCGGCATCTCCGCCCAGGCGATCACCGGCGGCAGCCTGAAGGACGAGCCGAGCCCGTTCCGCCCGCTCAGCCCCGAAGGCCGCGCCGCGCTCGCCGCGGTGGTGCAGGACCTGCACGCGCAGTTCATCGCCATGGTCGCCGAGGGCCGCGGGATGGCGGAGCCGGAGGTGCGCGCGCTCGCCGACGGGCGCGTCTTCACCGGCCGCCAGGCGCTGGCGGCGAAGCTGGTGGACGCGATCGGCGGCGAGGCCGAGGCACGCGCCTGGCTCGCCGCCGAGAAGGGCGTGCCGGCGGACCTGCCGCTGCGCGACGTCACGGCGGCGGGCGAGCGGCGCTGGCTCTCGCGGCTCCTGCGCGATGCCAGAAAAGCCGTTTCAGATGAACGACTTAGCCTTGACGGGTTGTTCGCCGTCTGGCACCCTTCGCTGCAGTGAGGGCGTGGAGGCGGACGGACAGCCGGGGCATGACGCGTTCGGAACTGATCGCCGAGCTGGCGCGGCTCAATCCGCACCTGATGCAGCGCGACGTCGAGGCGATCGTGGCGACGGTGTTCGACGAGATCACCGCGGCGCTGGCGCGCGGCGACCGGGTCGAGCTGCGCGGCTTCGGCGCCTTCAGCGTCAAGGCGCGCGCCCCGCGCATCGGCCGCAACCCGCGCACCGGCGAGCCGGTGGAGGTCGGCAGCAAGCGCATGCCCTTCTTCAAGGCGGGCAAGGAGCTGCGCGAACGCATCAACAGGCCGGGACCGGCCCGCCGCGCGGCGGTCGCCACGGCGCAGGGCTGATCGGGGGGCGGCGCATGCGTCTGATCTGGATCGTCACCGCGCTCGCCGCCGTGCTGGTGGTGCTGTTCGTCGTCTCGAACACCGCCCCTGTCGCGCTCGGTCTCTGGCCGTTCGACGCCCGCATCGTGCTGCCGCTCTCGGTCGCGGTGCTGGCGGTAGCGGCGATCGCCTTCCTGTTCGGCGCGGCGATCGCGTGGTTCGCCTGCCTGCCGTACCGCACGCGCGCGCGCCGGCTCGGCCGGTCGGTCGAGGTGCTGCAGGCGGAGGTCGGCACGCTGAAGGACAGGCTGGCGCAGGCCGAGGCGCGACGCCCCGCGCCCGGGCGCGTCTCCCCCTCCACCGAGCTCGTGGCGCGCTGAACCGCCACCCTTTGGCGGGACGGCCGATGTGGTGTATCGGCGCGGCATGATCGCGCGCCCCGCCACCCCCGCCGCCCGCATCGTCGCCGCCCTCGACACCCAGGACCGCGCGCAGGCCGCCGCCTGGGCGCGCGCGCTCGCCGGGCGGATCGGCGTCGCCAAGGTGGGGCTCGAACTGTTCGCGGCTGCCGGGCCAGCCGCGGTCGCGGCGGTGCGCGAGTCCGGCCTGCCGGTGTTCCTCGACCTCAAGCTGTACGACATCCCGAACACGGTGGCCGGCGCGGTGCGCTCGGCCGCCGGGCTCGGGGTCGCGATGCTGACGGTGCACGCCGCCGGCGGGCGGGCGATGGTCGCGGCGGCGCGCGAGGCGGCGGAGACGGCCGGGGCGGACCGGCCGATGATCCTCGCGGTCACCGTTCTGACGAGCCTCACCGCCGCCGATCTCGCCGCCACGGGGGTGGAGGACGCGCCCGCCTCGCAGGTGCTGCGGCTCGCCCGGCTGGCGATCGCGGCAGGGGCGGACGGTCTGGTGTGCAGCCCGCTCGAGGTCGCGCCGCTGCGCGCGGCCCTCGGGCGGTCGGTGCCGCTCGTCGTGCCGGGAATCCGCCCGGTCGGCAGCCGGGCGGACGACCAGGCGCGTGTCACCACGCCGGAGGAGGCGGTGGCGGCGGGCGCGGACTGGCTGGTGATCGGCCGTCCGATCACCCGCGCGCCCGACCCGGCGGCGGCTGCGGACGCGATCGCCGCCTCGCTCCGCTGACCATCCTCATGCGGGTGAAGATCTGCGGCGTCAACGATCCGGATGCGTTCCGGATTGCGGCGGAGGCGGGTGCCGATCTTTTAGGCTTCGTGTTCTTTCCGCCCTCGCCGCGCGCGGTCTCGCCCGGACAGGCGGCACGGCTCGCGGCGCTGGCCCCGGACGGGCCGGAGCGGGTGGGGCTGTTCGTCGATGCCGAGGACGCGGCGATCGCGGCGGTGCTCGCCGCCGTGCGGCTCGACATCCTGCAGCTGCACGGCAGCGAGACGCCGGACCGCGTGGCTGCGGTCCGCGCGCACTTCGGGCTGCGCGTGATGAAGGCCGTGGGCATCGCGACGCGCGCCGAGGCCGAAGCGGCGGTCGCGCGCTACGGCCCTGTCGCCGACCTCATGATGTTCGACGCCAAGCCGCCGCCCGGCGCGCTGCTTCCCGGCGGCAACGCGGTGCCGATCGACTGGACGATCCTGCGCGGCCTCGACGTGCCCGTGCCGTGGCTGCTCGCCGGCGGGCTGACGCCGGCGAACGTCGCGCAGGCGATCGCCGCCTCGGGCGCGCCGGGTGTGGATGTGTCCTCGGGCGTGGAGCGGGCGCGCGGCGTGAAGGATCCTGGCCTGATCCGCGCCTTCATCGCCGCCGCGCGCGGCGCGTGACGATGGAGGAGCGGCTCGAGGTCCGGCTCGCGCATGCGGCGGGGCTCGCGCTCGCGGGCACGCTGCATCCGCCCCGCCTGCCGCCGCCCTGGCCGGTGATGCTGTTCGTGCACGGCTCGGGCGGGCTGCTGCGCTGGCACCGCCGCTACGTCGGGCTCCTGGCGGCGGAGGGCGTGGCGGTGGCGATGCTCGACCATTTCGGCCCCCGCGGCATCCGCCGCACCGTCACGGACCAGGAACTTCTCTCCTCCGAGACGATGGCGCGCGACGCGCACGCCGCCCTCGATGCGCTTGCCTGCGACGCGCGCATCGATGCGGCGCGCGCCGGGGTGATGGGCGTCTCGAAGGGCGGCAGCGCGGCCTGGCGCGCGGCCCTGCGCCGCTTCGCAGGACCCAGGCGCTTCGCGCTGCATGTCGCGCTCTATCCCGGCTGCGAGACGCGCTATCACGACATGGCGACGACCGGCGCGCCCGTCGTGCTGATCGTCGGCCTCGCCGACACCTATACCGGCCACGCGCCCTGCTTCGATCTCGCCGGGGCCCTGCGCGCGGGCGGTTCCGAGGTCGAGGTGTTCGGCCTGCCCGGCGCGATGCATGGCTGGGATTCCGGCGCGGGGCGCTGGTCGCACCCGTCCGGCGTCAGCTACGCCGACTGCCGCTTCGTCGAGATCGCGCCCGGCCGGTGGCGCGAGCTCTCGACCGGGATCGAATGGGACGCGCACGACCTCGAGGGCCGGCGCCGCGCGGTCGCGCGCTGCCGTTGCCTCGGCGTCGCCGGCGGCGGCTGTGCGGAGAGCCGGGCGCGTTCGGATGCGATCCTGCGCGCCCAGGTGCGGCGCCACCTGCTGGGGTGAGCGCGCGCCGGCGCAAGCCTGCAATCGGTCAGAAACATGTGAAAACGACCGATTACATCGGTCCGCCCGATTTGCCTCATCCGAAGCGCGCGTTGGTCACAGGCGCGGGAACGGCGCATCTCAGAAGCATCCAAGGCGGCGACGCCGTCGAATACCCGACAGCAGCGCTGCCGGACTGACCCGAACCCGAAAGGAACATGCCATGACCAGGACCACTCTCGCGTTTCTCTCCGCCCTCGCCCTCGGCGCTCTCGCCCTGCCCGCGCAGGCGCAGGACTGGGCCTCCGGCGGCAATCTCGCGCATGCCAGCGAGGGCGTGCCCGGCCCGGCGGCGAATCCGGCCTTCGGCGGCGGCTGGGCCGGCCCGGTGACCGGCGAGGCCGGCGGCGGCTTCGACGCGCGCACCGCCACGCCGATCTACGGCGGCGGCCAGCCCGTGACGGTGACCGGCGAGGCCGGCGGCGGCTTCTCGTACCATCTCGCGGTGCGCCTGGGCGTACAGGAGAGCGCCGAGCGCGTGCTCGCGGCGCTGATCGCGGCGCAGCGGGGCTGAGGCGGGCCGCGGCGCCCCCCACCCGGACAGTCCGGGCGGGGGGCCGCTGTCCGTGGTCCGCCGCCATGCCGGCCGCTTTGGACATCCGATCGACGGCATCGGAGACGAATCGGAACGAGCGCGAACCGCGCCCGCGAGTCCGGTGCGCTTCGTCGGCCCAGTTGGATCCGGATCCTGCGCGTGCGGCGGGCGCATCCTTGCGGCAAGGTCAGGAAAGCTTCTGCAAATCGCGATGATCGCCGCGGAAAACGCGGAACGTCATCCTTCCCGCAGGACGATAGCGCAATGACGCGCCGTCCCTCTCACGGAGATCGACCATGACCAGGACCACTCTCGCGCTTCTCTCCGCCCTCGCGCTCGGCGGCCTCGCCCTGCCCGCACATGCGAGCGAGGGCGTGCCCGGCCCGGCGGCGAACCCGGCCTTCGGCGGCGGCTGGGCCGGCCCGGTGACCGGCGAGGCCGGCGGCGGCTTCGATGCGCGCACCGCCACGCCGATCTACGGCGGCGGCCAGCGCGGCATCGTCG
>NZ_VIKA01000137.1 GCF_006704265.1 Elioraea sp. Yellowstone
CGCCCTCGGTGACGCCGACGCGCGCGGCGAGCGCCTGGGCGAGCGTCGCGCCGCGCCCCAGGGCGACGCCGAGCGCATGGTTGCGGCTTGCCGCCCCCGTGCAGGTGAGGATCAGGTCGCCCAGGCCGGACAGTCCCGCCGCCGTCTCGGGCCGGCCGCCCTCGGCCGCGACCAGGCGCGCGAGCTCCGCCACGCCGCGCGTGATCAGCGCCGCGCGCGCGTTCTCGCCGAGGCCCATGCCCTCGACCACGCCGGCCGCGATCGCGATCACGTTCTTCGCCGCGCCGCCGAGCTGCGCCCCGATGAGATCGGCCGAGCCGTAGAGGCGGAAGCGCGGCATCGCCAGCAGGGCAAGCAGGCGCGCGCGCGCGGCCTCGTCCGCGGCCGCGAGCACGGCGGCCGCGGGCAGGCCGGCGGCGAGCTCGTGCGCGAAGGTCGGGCCGGTCAGCACGGCGGGCGGCGCCGCGGGCAACGTCTCGGCGAGGATCTCGGCGGGCAGGTGCAGCGTTCCCCGCTCGATCCCCTTGGCGCAGACGACGGCGGGGACACCGTCCGGCCAGTGTGGCCGCAGCACGGCGGCGATCATGCGGAGCGCCTGGGCCGGGACCGCGAGCAGCACCGCGGCGGCATCGCCCAGGGCAGCGGCATCGGCCGTGACCGCGAGTGTCTCCGGCACGGGATGGCCCGGGAGGTAGCGCGCGTTCTCGCGCGCGGCGGCGATCGCCTCGGCGCGCTCGGCTGTGCGCGCCCAGAGCACGGCCGGTCGGATCGCGGCGATGCGCAGCGCCAGTGCCGTGCCCCAGGCGCCCGCGCCGATCACCGCGACGCGCTCAGTCATGCCCCGCCTCCAGATGGATGCCGGCGCCCGGGTCCTCGGCGAGGCGCAGCGCCAGGGCCTCGAGGATCGCGCGCGCCTGCTCGTCGTATCGCCAGGGCGCATTCACCACGAGCAGGCCCGACCCGTTCAGTCGTGCGGGATCGAACGGCGGGCGCAGATGGAGCGCGGCATCCACGCGCTTCGGCAGGCCGCGCAGCGCGTCGCGCAAGGCGCGCACCGGCGCGAGATGCTTCACCGGATACCAGACCGCGAGCATGAAGGTCGGCGCGGCGCGATGGGCGGCGTGCAGCGCCGCGGCGACGCGGTCGTGCTCGTCGGGGGATTCGTAGGGCGGGTCGAACAGGATGAGGCCGCGCCGCAGCCCCGCCGGCGGCACGACGCCGCGCAGCGCATAGGCATCGCCGCAGCGGAGCGTGATGCGTCGGTCGCCGTCGGCCCAGGCGGCGAGCGCGGCGTACTCCTCGGGATGCTTCTCGTTCAGCATCAGCCGGTCCTGCGGCCGCAGGAGCGCGCGCGCGATCGCCGGGCTGCCGGGATAGAGGCCGAGGCGGCGCACCAGCGCGACATAGTCGGCGAGCGCGGGCGGCGGATCGCCGAGCAGCCGTCCGATGCCCGATCGCCATTCGCCGGTGCGCGCGGCCTCCTCGCCCGCGAGGTCGTAGCGGCCGCGGCCGGCGTGCAGATCGGCGACCGCGAAGGGCGCGTCCTTGCGCCTGAGCGCCTCGATCAGCGCGACCAGCAGCGCGTGCTTCAGGCAGTCGCCGTGATTGCCGGCATGGAAGGCATGGCGGTAGTTCATGCCCCCGCGGCCAGGGCGGCGCGGATCGCGCCGAGGCTGCGGCGCGGGGTGCCGAGATGGTCGAAGTTCGCGTCGTCGAGCCACGCGGCCAGGGCGGCGCGGCGCAGCGGCCACTCCGCATCGGTGATCGAGTACCATGCCGTGTCGCGCGACCGGCCCTTGATGATGCGGTGGTTGCGGTGCGTGCCCTCGTAGACGAAGCCGAGCCGGTCGGCCGCCCGGCGCGAGGCGGCGTTCAGCGCGTGGCACTTCCACACCAGCCGGCGGTAGCCGAGATCGTCCATGGCATGGCGCATCAGCAGCGCGATCGCCTCCGTCCCGGCACGCGTGCGCTGCAGGGCCGGGCCGAACCAGATGTGGCCGATCTCGATGTCGGCATCGGCGGGGCGGATCTCCATGAACGAGAGCCAGCCCGTCACCATGCCCGAGGCGTGCGGGCGCACCGCGAAGAACATCGGGTCGTGCTGCGCGGCCAGCGCACCGATCTGCCGACGCAGCGCCGCTTCGCTCTCGAACGGGCCGTAGCCGAGATAGGCCCAGCTCTGATCCGCACCCTGCGCCGCGCGCCACAGATCCGGCGCGTGGCGGACGTGCAGCGGCTCGAGCGTCACGTGCGTGCCGCGATGCACGACGCGCGCGGGCAGCGGGCGCGGGGTCGCGTCCACCTCGGGGCCGAGGGGCAGCGCCTCGGTCACGGCTGGATCTCCGGGACGCGTTCGGCGGGAGGGGTGTTGCGGCTGCGACCGCAGCGCACGATGCCGTCGATGATCACCATGCCGATTCCGGGCAGGTCGCCCTTGCGCACGGAGTCGAGCAGGTCAGTGCCGGAGGAGTGCTGGGCGCGGTCCATCAGCACGATGTCGGCGGCGCGGCCCGGCTCGAGGATGCCGCAGTCGAGGTTGCGGATGCGCGCGGTGTTGCCGGTGGCGCAGGCGAAGACGAGCTCGGCCGGGGTGTCGCCGAGCGAGGAGAGCATCGCGATCAGGCGCAGGATGCCGAGCGGCTGCACGCCCGAGCCCGCGGGACTGTCGGTGCCGAGGATCACGCGTTCGAGCTGGCCGAGCTCGCGCGCGAAGCGCAGCGCGGTGAGGGCGGCGAGCTCGTTGCCGTTGTGCACGATCTCGATCGCGCGCGCGCAGCCCTCGCAGAGGCAGCGGATCTGCGCGAGCGACAGCGCGGTGTGGCCCCCGTTGATGTGGCCGATGATGTCGGCATCCGCCTCCAGCACCGTATCGGCGTCGATGTAGCCCGAGCCGGGCACGGAGGGGCCGCCGGTGTGGATGGTGCTCTGGATGCCGTATTTGCGCGCCCAGGCGACCATCCGCTTGGCCTCGTCGCCCGCCTTGACGGTACCCAGACCCACCTCGCCGAGCAGCTTCACGCCGGCGGCGGCGAGTTCGGCGAAGTCGCTCTCGACCATGCCCCTCTCGAGCACCGGCGCGCCGGCGAGCAGCTTCACGCCGCCCGGGCGGAAGCTCTCGTAGGCGCGCTGCGCGGTGATGGCGAGCGCCTTGACGCCGATGATGTCGCGCGGGCGGCCGGGCAGGTGGACCTCGCCGGCGGAGATCATGGTGGTGACACCGCCGTTCAGCATGGAATCGATCCAGCCGAGCTGGTTCTGGCGCGGCGTCCAGTCGCCGAACACCGGATGGACGTGGCTGTCGATCAGGCCCGGGGCGGCGGCGCAGCCGCGCGCATCGATGGTGATGCGGGCACCGCCGGTATCGCAGTCGGATGCACGGCCGATCGCGGAGATGCGCCCGTCTTCGGCGACGATCGTGTCGGCGTCCAGGATCGGGGCTTCGAGCTTGCCCGAGAGCATCAGGCCGATGTTGCGGATGACGAGCTTGCCGACCTGCTTCTCGGGGCCTGCGGCGAGGGCCATGGGTTCCTCCAAAGGACAGGACGGGGGCGGGGGAAGGGCCCTGCGGCCCTTGCCCGCGTTACTTTTCCACGAACGCCTTCTCGATCACATAGCTCCCAGGCGTGCCGGAGGAGCCCTCGACGAACCCCTCGCGCTCGGCGATGGCACGGCACTCGGCCAGCATGTCCGGCCCGCCGCAGATCATGATCCGGTCCTCGGCCGGATCGAATCCGCCGCGTCCCAGATCGGCGAACAGCGTGCCGTCCTCGATGAACTGCGTGATCCGTCCCTGCCGGCGGAACGTCTCGCGCGTCACCGTCGGGTAGTAGGTCAGCTTCGCGCGCACCTCCTCGCCGAGGAACTCATGGTTCGGAAGCTCGCCGGTGATCCAATCGCGATAGGCGAGCTCCCGCTCGAAGCGGCAGGTATGCGTCAGCACCACCCGGTCGAAGCGCGCATAGGTCTCGGGGTCCTTGATGATGCTCAGGAACGGCGCGATCCCCGTGCCGGTGCTCAGCAGGAACAGCGTGCGCCCCGGCAGCAGATAGCTCACCACCAGCGTGCCCGTCGGCTTGCGCCCGACATAGAGCGCATCGCCCGGCCGGATATGCTGCAGTCGCGAGGTGAGCGGCCCGTCGGGCACCTTGATCGAGAGGAACTCGAGCCGCTCCTCCCAGTTCGCCGAGACCATCGAATAGGCGCGCAGCAGCGGCCTGCCGTCCACCGGGATGCCGATCATGGTGAACTCGCCGTTCTCGAATCGGAACGACGGATCGCGCGTGGTGGTCAGGCTGAACAGCGTGTCGGTCCAGTGATGGACCGTCAGCACCGTCTCGACATTGAGGTTGCCGACCGGCTTGGGCCTGGCCGCGACTGCCATGGTCATGCGAAGGCCATCCGTTGGAGGAGTTGCAGGAAGGTCCGGCGCTCGTCGGCGTTCAGCGGGGCCAGCGTCGCCTCGCTGATCGCCACAGCCGCCGGCAGGGTCGCCTTGACCAGGGCCACGCCGGCCGGGGTGGCGGCAAGGAGCGAGATGCGCCGGTCGGCGGGATGGGGCGCGCGTGCGATCAGGCCACGCGCAAGCAACCGCCGTGCCACGCCCTGGATCGTCGCCGGATCCATCGCGGTCAGTCGGCCGAGCTGGTTCTGGCTTGCCTGGCCGTCGCGCACGAGCGTGACGAGCGCGGCCCACTGCATCGGCGTGAGCGCCGCCGCGCCGATGCCTTCCTGGAAGATCGCCACATGGCGCTGGTGCGCCCGCCGCAACAGATGGCCGACCTGGCGCGCGAGGGCGTAGCCGCCGAGTGCCGTCTCGTCCTCGGTCGTGGTCTCGCGTTCAGCCAGGTCCGGTGCCACGGCGGTGTCCGATCATTCGTGTACGAATAATCCGCCCTCGCCCCACCGGAGTCAAACGCCTCCGCGCGACCCGGGCAGATTTGGCCGCCCCCGAACGTTGAACCGACGATGGGATTATGGTTAATCGGCCACGCACTTGCCGGCCGCCACAGGGCCGATTACGTGACGGATGCATTCCGCAACCGAATGTCCAGGAGAGAGGCGATGAAGAAGGGAGGGACCGCCGGCACCGGAGCCACCGGCCGGCGCGGGCTTCTGAAGAGGGCGGCGTTCGGCGGGGTGGTCGCCGCGACGGGTGCGCTCGCGGCGCCGCAGGTGAGCCGGGCGCAGACGGTGACGTGGCGCTTCCAGTCGACCTGGCCCGCGCGCGACATCTTCCACGAATACGCCGCCGACTACGTCAAGCGGGTGAACGAGATGGGCGGCGGCCGGCTGCGGCTCGAGCTGCTGCCGGCCGGCGCGGTGGTCCCGGCCTTCCAGCTGATCGACGCCGTGCATGCCGGCACGCTTGATGGCGGCCACGGCGTCTCGGCCTACTGGTTCGGCCGCAACAAGGCCTTCAGCCTGTTCGGCACCGCCCCGCCCTGGTTCCGCGACGCCAACAACTACCTCGGCTGGTTCCACTATGGTGGCGGCGAGGCGCTCTACAACGAGCTGATCACGGACATCCTGAAGCTGAACGTGGTGGGCTTCCAGAACGGCCCGATGCCGACCCAGCCGCTCGGCTGGTTCAAGAACCCGATCGAGCGCGTCGAGCAGCTGCGCGGACTGAAGTTCCGCACCGTCGGTCTGGCCACCGACCTGTTCAACGAGCTCGGTGCCGCCGTCGTCGCGCTGCCGGGCGGCGAGATCGTGCCCGCGCTCGAGCGCGGCGTCATCGACGGCGCCGAGTTCAACAACCCCTCCTCCGATCGCGCGCTCGGCTTCCCCGACGTCGCCAAGGTCTACATGCTGCAGTCCTTCCACCAGCATACCGAGACCTTCGAGATCCTCTTCAACAAGCCGAAGTTCGAGGCGTTGCCGGCGGAGCTGAAGGCGATCCTGAAATACGCCTCGGAGTCCAACTCGGCCGACATGTCCTGGAAGCTCCAGGACCGCTACCCGAAGGACCTCCTGGAGATGACCCAGCGCCAGGGCGTGCGCGCGCTGACCACGCCGCGGCCGATCCTTGAGGCGCAGCTCCAGGCCTGGGACAGGGTGGTGGCGAGGCTCGAGGGGGACACTTCCTCCCCGGCGGCGGGCCCGTTCTTCAAGAAGGTCTGCGACAGCCAGCGCGACTGGTGCCGCCGCACCGGCGTGTTCTTCCTGCGCAACGAGGCGCCGTCGGTGCTGGCCTTCAACCACTTCTTCGCCCGCGGCTGACCCGTCCCTTCCGCACGGCGCCCGCCCCGCATCCCGGGGCGGGCGCACGCGTGAGCGGAGCATGACCCGACGATGCAGGCGCTTCTTCTCACGATCGACCGGATCAGCGCGCTTGCCGGCAAGATCGCCGGCTGGTCGATCGTCGTGCTCACCGGCGTGATCTGCTACGAGGTGTTCGCGCGCTACCTGTTCCGCGCGCCCACCTCCTGGGCCTACGACACCTCCTACATGCTCTACGGCTTCCTGTTCATGCTGGCGGGGCCCTATGCGCTCAGCCGCAACGCCCATGTGCGCGCGGATTTCCTCTACCGCTCGATGACGGCGCGCCGGCAGGCGATGTTCGACCTGCCGCTCTACATCCTCTTCTTCGTGCCCGGCATGCTGGCGCTGATCTGGTTCGGCTGGAACTTCGCCTGGCTCGCCTATCTGCAGAACGAGCGGTCCTCGGTCACGCCGGAGGGGCCGCTGATCTGGCCGTTCAAGTTCCTGATCCCGCTCAGCGGCGGGCTGATGCTGCTGCAAGGCCTGGCCGAGATGGCGCGCTGTGCGGTTGCGCTCCGCACGGGCGCCTGGCCGCCCAAGCTGACCGATGTCGAGGAGACCGAGGCGCTGGCGCTGGCCGAGGCGCAGCGCGCCGCGGCGGCGGGCCTTGCTCATGCTCGTGAGGAGAGCGGCCGGTGAGCGACCCCGTCCTCGGCATGGTGATGCTGTCGAGCTTCATCGTCATCGTGCTGCTCGGCTTCCCGGTGGCCTTCACGCTGATGGCGATGGGGCTTGCCTTCGGCTACGTGAGCCTCGGCGACCGCGTGTTCGACCTGCTGGTGCAGCGCACCTATTCGGTGATGGCGAACGACGTGCTGATCAGCGTGCCGCTGTTCATCTTCATGGGCTACGTGATCGAGCGGTCGAACATCCTCGACCGGCTGTTCCATGCCCTGCAGCTCGCTTCGCGCAACCTGCCCGGCGCACTCGCGATCGCCACGCTGATGACATGCGCGATGTTCGCCACCGCCACCGGCATCGTCGGCGCGGTGGTGACGCTGATGGGGCTGCTTGCCTATCCCGCGATGCTGCGCGCCGGCTACGACCGCGGCCTCGCCTCCGGCATCACCTGCGCGGGCGGCTGCCTCGGCATCATGATCCCGCCCTCGATCATGTTCATCCTCTACGGCGCGACTGCGGGCGAGTCCGTCGCCCGGCTCTATGCCGCGGCGTTCCTGCCCGGCGCCATGCTGGCCGGGATGTACATGGTCTACACCTTCATCTTCGCGCTCGTGAATCCGAAGGCGGCGCCCCGGCTGCCGGCGCACATGGCGGCGGGCTCGCTGCCCGAGCTGATCTGGGCTCTCCTCACCTCCTTCGTGCCGCTGGCGGTGCTGATCGCGGCGGTGCTGGGGGCGATCATCCTCGGGCTTGCCACCCCGTCGGAGGCCGCGGCGATGGGCAGCCTCGGCTCGGTGCTGCTCGCCATCGCCTATCGCGCGTTCTCGCTCGAGAAGCTCAAGGAGAGCGTGTTCCTGACCGCGCGCACCTCGGCGATGGTGTGCTGGCTGTTCGTCGGCGCGTACATCTTCACCAGCGTGTTCGGCTGGCTGGGCGGGCACCACGTGGTCGAGGCGCTGTTCGTCGAACAGCTCGACCTCTCCTCGGTCGGCTTCCTGGTGCTGACCCAGACGATCATCTTCCTCCTGGGCTGGCCGCTCGAATGGTCCGAGATCGTGCTGATCTTCGTGCCGATCTTCCTGCCGCTGCTCAAGACCTTCGAGATCGATCCGATCTTCTTCGGCGTGATGGTGGGGCTCAATCTGCAGACGAGCTTCCTCACCCCTCCGGTGGCGATGGCAGCCTACTACCTCAAGGGCGTCGCGCCGCCGGAGGTTCGCATCCAGGAGATCTTCAGGGGCTGCCTGCCCTTCGTGGGCATCGTCATCGTCTGCATGGCGACCCTCTACGTCTTTCCCGAGGTGGCGCTCTGGCTGCCCGAGTATCTTTACGCGACGCCGCCGCTGCCTGCCGGGCAGGATCCCTCGGCGATCCCCGAGGGCGGGTTCCAGATCCCGGACATCCAGCCTGTCCTGCCGCCATTGAACTGACGCCGGCATGGCCCGACTGACCGCCGCCGCCGCCCGCCGCGCGGCCGCACGGGTCGCCGAGGCGATCGGCGAGGGGCGCGCCTTGCCGCCCTTCCCCCAGGACTGCCGGCCGACGACGCCGGCCGCGGGCAGGCGCATCGGCGCGCTCGCCCTCGCCG
>NZ_VIKA01000138.1 GCF_006704265.1 Elioraea sp. Yellowstone
GCACTCGCCTGCACCGCCCCCCAGGCGCCGAGCGCGAGCCCCGCCTTGCCGTCGGGGGCGGCGTCGATGCAGGCGCTGAGCAGGCCGACCGTCAGCAGCCCGGCGCCGAAGCCGATCAGCGCGGTGCCGGCGGCGAAGGACGCGGGCGAGCCGAAGGGGGAGGCGGCGAGCACCAGCACGAAGGCGACGATGCCGGCGAGCACGCCGTGCGCGGCGAGCCGGTGCGGATCGAAGCCGCGGCCCAGCGCGCGCGCGGCGAGCGCGAACGCCGCCACGCCGCCGGCGGCGCAGAGCGCGGTCAGCGTCGTCGTGGTGCCGACGGCAAGGCCGAGGATCTCGCCGCCATAGGGCTCGAGCAGGATGTCCTGCATCGCGAAGGCGGCCGTGCCGAGCCCGACCGCGACCAGGCGCCGATCCCACTGCCGCTCGGCGCAGAGGCCGCGCCAGCTCTCGCGGAACGAGGGGATCGCGCGGTCGTGGCGGGTGCGCGCGGGGTCGCGCGCCTCCTGCTTCCAGAGCGCGACCAGGTTCAGCGCCATGGTCGCGACCGCGGCGCCCTGGATCACCTGGATCAGGCGGAGCTGGCTGAACTCGCGCAGCAGCGCACCGAAGCCCAGGCCCGCGACCAGCATGCCGATCAGCAGCATGAGCGACATGAGCGCGACCACGCGCGGCTGCGCCTCGCGCGGGGCGAGGTCGGTGGCGAGCGCGAGCCCGACCGTCTGCACCGTGTGCAGCCCCGCACCCACCATCAGGAAGGCGAGCGCCGCGCTGGCATGGCCGACCCAGATCGGGCCCGTCGTGTCGCCCGAGAGCAGGATCAGCGCGAAGGGCATGATCGCGAGCCCGCCGAACTGCAGCAGCGTGCCGAACCAGATGTAGGGCACCCGCCGCCAGCCGAGGAACGAGCGGTGATGGTCGGAGCGGAAGCCGATCAGCGCGCGGAACGGGGCGAACAGCAGCGGCAGCGCGACCATCGTCGCGACCAGGCCGGCCGGGACGGCGAGCTCGACGATCATGACGCGGTTCAGCGTCCCGACCAGCAGCACCGCGCACATCCCGACCGAGACCTGGAAGAGCGAGAGCCTGAGCAGCCGCGGCAGCGGCAGATCCGGGCTCGCGGCGTCGGCGAAGGGCAGGAAGCGGGTGCCGACCCGCGTCCAGCCCCTCGCCAGGGAGGCGTTGAGGCGTCTCATCGCCGCACGAGCTCCAGGGCCTGGCTGGTGTAGAACCCCGAGGCGATGCGCTGCGTCCGTCCGATCCGCCACCCGGCGAGCCCGGGCGCGGCGGCGAGCAGGCGCCTGAGCCGCCGTTCCGCCACCGGCGCGATCGCGGGGGCGCGGTCGCGCTTGGGGAACAGCGTGCCGACGGCGTGCATCGCCGCGAGCGGCAGCGTGCGCGGGGCGAAGGTGAACAGCAGCGAGCGCCCCGTGCGCGCGGCCAGGCCCGCCACCGCCGCGGCGACATCCTGGGCACGGTAGTGGATCAGGCTGTCCATCGCGACGACGTGCTCGAAGCAGCCGAGTGCGGGATCGAGCATGTCGCCGACGAGCCAGGCGATGCGGCCGGGGCCCGGCGCACGGCCGGCGCGTTCGCGGGCGAGCGACACCAGCGTGGGCGAGAGATCGACCGCGACCACCTCGGCGCCGCGCCGAGCGAGATCGATCGCGAGCGCGCCGGTGCCGCAGCCGGCATCCAGCACGCGGGTGCCGCGCAGATCGGCCGGCAGCCAGGAGAGCAGGCAGGCGCGCATCCGCTCGCGCCCGGCCCGCACGGTCGCGCGGATGCCCGAGACCGGCGCGTCGGAGGTGAGCCGCGCCCAGGCCTCGGCCGCGGTGCGGTCGAAATAGGCCAGGAGCTCGCCGCGGCGGGCCTCGTAGGTCGTGGTCGGCATCAGTCGAAGCCCAGCAGGTCGAAGATCTCGCGGTCGCGCAGCGGCCGGGCGTCCAGCGGCGCGATGCCCGCCCAGAGCGCGGCCGCGAGGCGGAGATACTCCTGCTGCACGGCCGCGAGCTCGGGCGAGGGCTCCATCTCGAACAGCGTCGCCTTCTTCAGCCGCGACCGGCGGATCACGTCGAGCGCGGGCAGGTGCGCGAGCAGCCTCATCCCCGAGGCGGCGTTGTACTTCTCGATCTGGTCGGTGGCATCCGAGCGGTTGGCGATCACGCCGCCGAGCCGCACCGGGTAGTTCCTCGCCTTGGCCGCGATCGCGGCGACGATCCGGTTCATCGCGAAGATCGAGTCGAAGTCGTTCGCGGCGACGATCAGGCCGCGATCGGCGTGCAGGAGCGGGCTCGCGAAGCCGCCGCAGACGACGTCGCCCAGCACGTCGAAGATCACGACGTCGGTCTCCTCCAGGAGATGGTGCTCCTTCAGGAGCTTCACCGTCTGGCCGACCACGTAGCCGCCGCAGCCCGTGCCCGCGGGCGGCCCGCCCGCCTCGACGCAGAGCACGCCCGCATAGCCCTCGAACACGAAATCCTCGGGCCTGAGCTCCTCGGTGTGGAACTCCACGCTCTCGAGCACGTCGATCACGGTCGGGCAGAGCCGCTTGGTCAGCGTGAAGGTGCTGTCGTGCTTGGGATCGCAGCCGATCTGCAGCACGCGCTTGCCGAGCTTGGCGAAGGCGACCGAGAGGTTGGACGAGGTGGTGCTCTTGCCGATGCCGCCCTTGCCGTAGACCGCGAACACCTTCGCACCCTCGATCCTGAGGGCGGGATCGGCGTGCACCTGCACCGAGCCGTCGCCGTCGGCGCGCTTCGGAGCCGCGCGCGGGCGCGTCAGGTCGATCGCGGTCATGCCGGTGCTCCCATGATGCCCTCGAGCCGGTCCTCGAGCTCCTCGCCCGCCGCCCGCAGCCGGTCGAGCACCTCGGCCGAGGGCGACCAGTACCGCCGCTCATGCGCCTCGATCAGGCGGCTCGCGATCTTCGCCGACGCGGTGGGGTTGAGCGCGGCGAGGCGCCGGCGCATCGCCTCGTCCAGCATGAAGGTCGCGGCGAGATGGTCGTACACCCAGGGCGCGACCTGCCCGGTCGTGGCCGACCATCCCATGGTGTTGGTGACGTGCGCCTCGATCTGGCGCACGCCCTCGTAGCCGTGCGCGAGCAGCGCCTCGAACCATTTCGGGTTCAGCGCGCGCGTGCGCGTCTCCAGCGCGACCTGCTCGGCGACGGTGCGCACGCGCCCCTCGCCGCGCGTCTGGTCGCCGACATAGACCGCCGCCTCCGTCCCGCGCGCGCGCCTGACCGCGCGGCTGATGCCGCCCAGCGTGTCGAAGTACTGGTCGATCGTGGTGAGCCCGACCTCGATGCTGTCGAGGTTCTGGTAGGTCACCTCCACCCGCGCCAGCACCGCGTTCAGCACCGCGTCCCGGCGCATCGGCCGGCCATCGACGCCGTAGGCGAAGCCCTTGCGGCGGAGATAGGCCTCGGCGAGCTCGTCCTCCTCCTGCCACGCGCCGGTCTCGAGCAGGTGGTTGACGTTCGCGCCATAGGCGCCGTCGGCGTTGCCGAACACGCGCAGCGCCGCCTCCTCGACCGTGCCGCCATGGGCGGCGAGATGCGCCAGCACGTGCTTGCGGATGAAGTTCATCGCCTCGGGCTCGTCGGCCCGGGCGGCGAGCAGCACGGCCTCGGCGAGCAGCCGGGTCTGCATCGGCAGGAGGTCGCGGAAGATGCCGGAGAGCGTCACCATCACGTCGATCCGCGGCCGGCCGAGCCGCTCGAGCGGCACGAGCTGCGCCCCGGCCAGGCGGCCGTAGCTGTCGTGGCGCGGCTCGGCGCCCATCAGCCAGAGCGCCTGCGCGATCGGGCCGCCCTCGGTCTTCAGGTTGTCGGTGCCCCAGAGCACGATCGCCACCGTCTCGGGCAGGCCGTTGCCGTCCGCCGCGTGCCGGGCGAGCAGGCGCTCCGCCTGGCGCGCGCCGTCCTGCATCGCGAAGGCGGAGGGGATCCTGAACGGGTCGAAGCCGTGCAGGTTGCGGCCCGTCGGCAGCACCTCGGTGCTGCGCAGGAGGTCGCCGCCCGGGGCGGGACGCGTGTAGCCGCCATCGAGGGCGTGCAGGATCGCGCGGGTCTCGTTGTCGTCGGCCAGCAGGGCGTCGAGGCGCGCGCGCTCGGCCGGATCGGTGATGCTCGCCGCATCCAGCATCTCCGCGCGCTGGGCCGCGTCCGGCGGCGCGCCGACCACGTGCAGCCCGTGCGGGATCAGCGTGTATTCCAGCTCCAGCAGCGCGTCCGTCAGGCGCATGATCTCGGCCGCGGGATCATCCCAGGGCGGCTCGGCGGCGGCGAGATCGACCGCGGCCGCCTGCGCCTGGACGAGACCCGCGAGCGCCAGACGCGCGTTCGGGTCCGTCTCCGGGTCCAGCGCGCGCCAGCGGTCGATCGAGGCCTTGAGGTCGAGCAGCCCGCGATACAGGCCGGCATGGGCCACCGGCGGCGTGAGGTAGGAGATCAGCGTCGCCCCCGTGCGCCGCTTCGCCAGCATCCCCTCGGAGGGGTTGTTCGAGGCGTAGAGATAGATGTTGGGCAGATCCCCGATCAGCCGGTCGGGCCAGCACGCCGCGGACAGCCCCGCGTGCTTGCCGGGCATGAACTCGAGCGCGCCGTGCGTGCCGAAATGCAGCACCGCGTCGGCGCCGAAATCCTCCCTCAGCCAGCGATAGAAGGCGGAGAAGGCGTGGGTCGGCGCGAAGCCGCGCTCGAACAGCAGCCGCATCGGATCGCCCTCGTAGCCGAAGGCGGGCTGGATGCCGACGAAGACGTTGCCGAAGCGCGCGCCGAGCACGAGGATCGATGCGCCGTCGGACTGCGCGCGGCCGGGCGCCGGTCCCCACTGCGCCTCGATCTCGGCGAGATGGGGCTCGCGCCGCACGTGCTCCTCGGCCGGGATGCGCGCCGCGACGTTCGCATGGGTGCCGTGGCGCGCGGCATTGCCCTCGCAGATCGCGCGGCGCAGCGCCTCGGCATCCGCCGGCAGCGCGACCGCGTAGCCGGCGTCGCGCATCGCGCGCAGCACGTTCCAGGCGGAGGCGAACACCGACAGATACGCCGCCGTGCCGGTCGCGCCGGCGTTGGGCGGGAAGTTGAACAGCACGATCGCCACCTTGCGCTCGGCGCGGGCCGTGCGGCGCAGCGCCACCAGCCTCGCCACGCGCGCAGCGAGCATCGCCGCACGTTCGGGATGCACGGCCATGTCGCGCCGCGCCTCGCCCTCGACCGCCCAGGACCGGCCGCCGAAGGTCATCGGCCAGATCGCGCCGTCGAGTTCGGGCAGCGCGACCATCATCGTCGCCTCGACCGGCGTGAGCCCGCGCGGATCGGCCTGCCAGTGCTCGATGGTCTGGAACTCGAGGGGGTGGGCGGCGACATAGGGCACGTCGAGGCGGGCGAGGATCTCCTCCGCCGCGCGCGCGTCGTTGTAGGCGGGGCCGCCGACCAGCGAGAAGCCGGTGAGCGAGACCAGCGCGTCGATCGCCGGCGCGCCGTCGCGCATCAGGAAGCGCTCGATCGCCGGCCGCGCGTCGAGGCCCGAGGCGAAGGCGGGGATGACGCGCAGCCCCCGCGCCTCCAGCGCGGCGATGGCGCCGTCGTAATGCGCGGTGTTGCCGGCGAGCAGGTAGGAGCGCAGCAGCAGCACGCCGACCGTGCCGGCGCTGCCCGTCGCGGCCGGCAGGTCGGCGAGGCGCTCCGTGATCCGCCCGCGCGCGCGCGGATGGTAGAGCCCGACCTCCGGATAGGCGATCGGCGGGGCGGCGGTCACGGCGCCGGCGAGCGCGGCGCGCGCGCCCGCGGCATAGCGCCCGACGAGCATGCGGACGAGATTCGCGATGTTCTCCTGCGATCCGCCGAGCCAGTACTGGAGCGCGAGGAAGTAGGCGCGCACGTCCTGGGCGGTGCCGGGGATGAAGCGCAGGATGTGCGGCAGCCGGCGCAGCATCCGCATCTGGCCCCGGCCGGAGGAGCCGCTGCCCGAGGGCTTGCCGCGCAGCCGCCTGAGCAGGGCGAGCGGTCCCCGCGCCCCGTCGCTCATGCTGAACCGGCCGAGGCGGGTCAGCCGCATCACCTCGCCGGCCGACATCATGCACAGCATCGCGTCGCACTGCGCCCGCCGCGCCTCCAGCGCGGGCAGCACGGCGCGGATGTGGTCGTCGAGGAACAGCATGGTCGCGATCACGATGTCGGCGCGCGCGATGTCGGCGCGGCAGGCCTCGAGCGCGGCCGGATCCCCGCCCCACTCGTCGGCCGCGTGCACGGCGAGGTCGAGCCCGGGCAGCTCGCGCCGCAGCGCCGCGCGCGCACCCATCGCCGCGCCGGTCAGGTGACTGTCCATCGTCACCACGACCACGCGGATCGGGATCGCGTCAGCGGGCGTAGTGCGCCTTGGCATCGTAGAGCGTCTCGACGGTGATGGTGGACAGCCCGCGTTCGGCGGCGTAGCGCTCGGTGTTGCGGCGCGCGCGGCCGCGCACGAAGAACGGCACCTTGCGCAGCTCGCGCTCGGCCTCGGCGGCCCAGCCCGGCGCATCCCCGGCGGGGGCCGCCGCCGCGACGGCCGGGGAGGAGACGGCCGGGGCGGCGGCGGCGGTCGCGCCGAGATGGGACGGCGCGGCCTCGTCGCGGAACTCGAAATCGTCGCGGAACATCGCCAGCAGATGCTCCTCGAGTCCCATCATCAGCGGATGCACGATCGTGTCGAACAGCACGTTCGCGCCCTCGAACCCCATCACCGGCGAGTAGCGCGCGGGGAAGTCCTGCACGTGCACGGGCGCGGAGATCACCGCGCAGGGGATGCCGAGCCTCTTGGCGATGTGGCGCTCCATCTGCGTGCCCAGCACCAGCTCGGGCTGCAGCGCCGCGACCGCCTGCTCGACCTCGAGGTAGTCGTCGGTGATCAGCGCCGGGACGCCGTGGCGTTCGGCCGCCGCGCGCACCTCGCGGGCGAACTCGCGCGAGTAGGTGCCGAGGCCGACGATCGTGAACCCCATCTCCTCGGCCGCCACCCGCGCCACCGCGATCGCGTGGGTCGCGTCGCCGAACACGAACACCCGCTTGCCGGTGAGATAGGTGCTGTCCACCGACCGTGACCACCACGGCAGGCGCGACCCGGCACGCTCCAGCACCGGCGCGGGATCGACGCCGGCGAGATCGGCCACCTCGCGCACGAAGGCGCGCGTCGCGCCGACGCCGATCGGCACCGTCCGGGTCGCCTTCTGGCCGAAGGCGCGCGCGAGGAACGCGGCCGCCGGCGCGGCGATCTCGGGGTAGAGCACGACGTTGAAGTCGGCCTCGCCGAGGCGGGCGATGTCGGCCGGCGTCGCGCCGAGCGGGGCGGTGACGTGCACATCGATGCCGAGCCGCGCGAGCAGCGTGGCGATCTCGTGCATGTCGTCGCGGTGGCGGAAGCCGAGCGCGGTCGGGCCGAGGATGTTGCAGCGCGGGCGGCGGCCGGCCGGGCGCGCCGGGCGGGGCGTGCCGGGCGGCGGCGCGTGCGGTCCGGCGAAGGCGCGCACGACCTGGTAGAACGTCTCGGCGGCGCCCCAGTTCTCCTTCTTCGCGTAGGAGGGCAGCTCGAGCGGCACGATCGGCACCGCGAGCCCGGCGGTGCGCGCGAGCCCGCCCGGATCGTCCTGGATCAGCTCGGCGGTGCAGGATGCACCCACCAGGATCGCGTCGGGCCGGAACCGCTCCTGCGCCTCGGCGAGCGCGGCGCGGAACAGTTCGGCCGTGTCGCCGCCGAGGTCGCGCGCCTGGAAGGTGGTGTAGGTGACCGGCGGGCGGCGGTCGCGCCGCTCGATCATGGTGAAGAGGAGATCGGCGTAGGTGTCGCCCTGCGGCGCGTGCAGCACGTAGTGCACCCGCTCCATCGCGGTCGCGACGCGCATCGCCCCCACATGCGGCGGTCCTTCGTAGGTCCAGACCGCGAGCTGCACGGCTACACCGCGAGCCTGGTGCGCCGATCGAGCGGCCGGGCGAACAGCGCCGCGAGGTCGCCCGCCTGGTCGTAGCCCTGGATCGGCGTGAAGACGAGCTCGATCGACCACTTGGTGGTGAGGCCCTCGGCCTCGAGCGGGTTGGCCAGGCCGAGCCCGCAGACCGTGATGTCGGGACGGGCGGCGCGGCAGCGGTCGAGCTGGCGCTCGAGGTGCTGGCCCTCGGCGAGGCGCGTGCCCGCGGGCAGCAGGTCGAGTTCGGGGCCGAGATGGCCGCGATGCAGATAGGGGGTGGCGACCTCGACCGGCTGCATGCCGAGCTCGCGCGCGAGCATGCGCGCGAGCGGGATCTCGATCTGGCTGTCGGGGAAGAGGAACACGCGCTTGCCGGCGAGGGCGGGGCGGTGGGCGGCGAGCGCGCGCTGGGCGCGCGCCTCGGCGAGCGCGGTCGCCTCGCGGAAGCGCGCGGGCGCGACCGCGAAGG
>NZ_VIKA01000139.1 GCF_006704265.1 Elioraea sp. Yellowstone
CTCCGGCACCGTGGCGATCGCCCTCGGCCCCGCCCTCGCGCTCGAGAGCGGCCGCATCACCGCGACCCTCGGGCCGGGTCGGGCACGCCTGCCCGGCGGCGGGGCGATGCCGATCGCCTCGGCACGCGCGGCGCTGCGCTTCGACGGCGCCACGGTCACCGTGGAGGAGGCTGCGGTCGTTCTGCCGGCCACGCATGGGCCGCGACCCACGGTCACCGCAACCGCCACCCTCGGGCGCGCCGGCACGCTCTGGTCGCTCGCCGCCGAGGCGCGCCTGGACCGCGTCGCCTTCGCCGACCTGCCCGACCTCTGGCCGGAGGGGCTCGGCACCGGCGAGCGCGCCTGGATCACCACCAACATCACCGAGGGCATGATCACCGGGGCGCGGTTCAGCCTCGCCGCCACGCTCGATCCGGCGAGCTTCGCGCTGACGCCGACGGTGCTTGCCGGCACGATCGAGGCCGAGGGGGCGAGCGTGCACTATCTCCGCCCCATGCCGCCCGCGACCGGCGTGGCCGCGACCGCGACCGTCGCGCTCGACAAGGTGGTGGTGGTGACGCGCGGCGGCGCGGTGGGCGAGATCCGCACGACCGATGCCACCGTCGTGCTGTCCGGCCTCGACACCAGGCCGCAATGGGCCGACATCGCCGTCAGGATCGAGACGCCGCTGCCGGCTGCGCTCGCGCTGCTCGCCCATCCCAAGCTCGACCTGTTCGCCCGTCGTGACCCGCCGCCGGCCGGAATCACCGGCGAAGGCACGCTCGATCTCGCGCTGCGCTTCCCGCTGCTCGACGCGCTGACGGTGGACGGGATCGAGGCGCGTGCGACCGCGCGCGTGCGCGAGGTGACCGTACCGGATGCCGTGCTGGGCAGGCCGATCACGGCAGGACGGTTCGCGCTCGAGGCGTCCGAGACGGGGCTGAAGCTCGAGGGCACGGGCAAGGTGGCGGGGCTGGAGGCGCAGCTCGGCTACGAGGCCGATTTCCGTGCCGGCCCCGCGAACCAGGTCGTCCAGCGCGCCTCGCTGCGCCTCGCTCCCCAGCCCGGCGTGCCGCAGGCCTTCGGCTTCGACCCCGCACCCTATCTGACCGGCGCGGTGGGAGGCGAGGCGCGGCTCGCGGTGCGACGCGACGGCCAGTCGAGCGTGACGCTGCGCGCCGACCTCGCCCGCGCCCGGCTGGCGCTGGCGGAACTCGGCTGGGAGAAGCCCGCCGGGGCGGCGGCCTCGGCCGAGGCGACGCTCCGGCTGGCCGGGCCGCGCCTGGTCGCCGCGGAGCTGACGCGGCTGCAGGGGCCGGATCTCGCCGGGCGTGGCCGTGCGGCCTTCGGTTCGGGGGGCCGGCTCGAGCTGATCGAGATCGCGGATCTCCGTCTCGGCACGACACGGATCGCGGGCGAGCTGCGTCCGCCGGCGCGCGACGGCGAGGCCTGGCGGGTCGCGCTGCGCGGGCCGGTCCTCGACCTGTCGCGCCGGCCGCGCGGGAGCGCGGCGGACCGTCGGACCTCGCCGGCGGTCGCCCTCGAGGCCCGGTTCGACCGGGCGGTGCTGGGCGAGGGCAGGCAGGTGCGCGACGTCGCGGTCGCGGTGCGTCACGATGGCCGACGCATCGCCGTGCTCGATGCCAGGGGCGCGGTCGGCGACCGTGGGGGCTTCACGGCGACCATCCGTCCCGATGGCCAGGGCCGCCGGCTCGAGATCCGGTCCGACGACGCGGGCGCGCTGCTGGCGACGCTCGACGTGCTGGACAGCATGGCCGGCGGCCGGCTTGTCGTGGAGGGGCGGTTCGACGACACGGCGCCCTCCTCCCCGCTCGCGGGCCAAGCCACCATCGAGGAGTTCCGCCTGCGCGATGCGCCCGCGATCGGGCGGGTGCTGCAGGCGATGACGCTCTACGGCGTGCTCGAGCTGGCGCGCGGCCCGGGGCTCTCGTTCGGCACCCTGGTGGCGCCCTTCCGGCTCGAGGGCGACACGCTGGAGCTGGCCGATGCGCGCGCCTACGGGCCTTCGCTCGGCTTCACCGCCAGGGGCAGGGTGGATCTCGCGGCCGAGACGCTGGCGATCGAGGGCACCATCGTGCCGGCCTACGTCTTCAATACGCTGCTGGGGCACATCCCGCTGATCGGCCGGCTGTTCTCGCCGGAGCGCGGCGGCGGGGTGTTCGCGGCGACCTACCGGGTGCGCGGCTCCTTCGCCGACCCCGAGGTGTCGGTCAATCCGCTCGCGGCGCTGACACCGGGATTCCTGCGCGGCCTGTTCGGCTTCCTCGATCCGGGCGAGCCGGGCGCGGCGCCCGGGCCGCCGGCCGAGCCGGATCGGCCCGGGACGGGTCGGGGCGGCGGATAGCCGGGCTTCACGCTCTGTTCATGGGGCGTGTGCATGATCCGACCACGATCTGGGAACGGAGCTTCGATCATGTCGACTGCGGTATTCGCGCGCGCCAATCCCTTGCGCCTGGTCGCCCGTCTCGGCCTCGGCGCCCGCGTGATCGCGGCCGCCGTGCTGGGCGGTGCGCTCGCCGTCGCCGCCAGCACCTGGTGGACGCTCGCGACGCTGGAGAGGGAACAGCGCGAGGCCGCGCAGCGGTCGCTCGAGGTCAATCTGCGGGTCCTCAAGGACCAGGTACACCGCCACGGCGCCACGCTCCGGGTCGAGGGCGACCGCATGCTCGCGGGTGATACGCCCCTGAACGGCCGCAACGAGATCGTCGACGCCGTGAAGGACATCGCCGGCGGGGTCGCGACCCTGTTCCTCGGCGATCTGCGCATCGCCACCAACGTGGTGCGCCCGGACGGGTCGCGCGGCGTGGGCACGCGGCTCGCCCCCGGTCCGGCCTTCGACGCTGCCATCACGCGCGGCCAGACCTATCGCGGCGAGAACGACATCCTCGGGCGCCGCCACCTGACGATCTACGAGCCGATCCGCGACGGCTCCGGCAAGCAGATCGGGCTCTGGTTCGTCGGCGTGCCGATCGCCGAGCTCGACGCGATGCTGCGGGACGCCAGGCGCGACGCGGCAATCGCCGCCCTGACGGCGCTCGCCCTGGCCGGCCTGCTGGTCGCGCTCGTGATCCGCCGCTCGCTCGCGCCCGTGCGGACTCTGCGCGACGCGACGCTGAAGGTCGCCGAGGGCGCGCACGATGTCGCGGTGCCCTGCACCGACCGGCGCGACGTGGTGGGCGAACTCGCCCGCGCGGTCGAGACCCTGCGCCGGACCAGCGCGGAGGCCGCCGCGGCGCGGGCGAACCTGGATGCCGAACGGGCGCGTGCCGCCGAGGAGCGTCGCGCCGCCCGCGTCGCGCTGGCCGACCGGTTCGAGGCGCAGGTGATGGCCGCGGTCGCGGCGGTGGCCGAGGCGGTCACGCGGCTGCGCGGCAGCGCCGACGCCATCGCCGAGAGCGCGAACGGCAATGTCTCCCTCTCGACCGAGGTCACCCTCGCGTCCGACCGCGCCGCCGCCGGCGTGAACGCCGTCGCCGCCGCCGCCGAGGAGCTCTCCGCCTCGATCCGCGAGATCGGCCGGCAGGTGACCGAGGCGGCATCGGTCGCCCGTGCGGCGGCCGAGGAGAGCGCGCGCACCAATGCCTCGGTGGGCGAGCTGTCGGCGGCCGCGGCGCGGATCGGCGACGTGGTGCGGCTGATCAACGACATCGCCGGGCAGACCAACCTGCTCGCGCTGAACGCGACGATCGAGGCGGCGCGCGCGGGCGAGGCGGGCAAGGGCTTCGCCGTGGTCGCGTCCGAGGTGAAGAACCTCGCCAGCCAGACCGCCAAGGCGACCGAGGAGATCGGCGCGCAGATCAATGCCATGCAGGCCGCGACCGGCGGCGCGGTGGAGGCGATCCGCGCGATCGGCGGGCGGATCGACCAGATCAGCGGTCTCGCCTCCGCGGTCGCGGCGGCGGTGGAGCAGCAGGGCGCGGCGACCGCCGAGATCGCGCGGTCCGTGCAGGACGCTGCCGCCGGTACCGGCGAGGTGTCGGGCGCGATCCGCCGGGTCGCCGACAACGCCGTGCGGGCGGCGGAGGCGAGCGCGACGGTGAGGGGCGAGGCGGGGCGGCTCGATGCGGAGACGGGAACGATGCGCGGCGCGGTCGAGGGCTTCCTGAGGGAGCTGCGCGCGGCCTAGGGCAGATCGCATACGGCTGGAATCGGCCGTAGGCGTGAAGATTGCTCGCGAGGACAGGTTGGAGCGGTTTCCACTCGTGTGGAAACCGCGCCAGCGACTACGCCGCGCGCACCAGCACCTGCTGGCGGCGCCCGAGGCTGAGCCGTGCGGTGCCGTCGCGCAGCGCTTCCGTGCCGATCACCGCCGCCTCGTCGGTCACCGGCGCGTCGTTCAGACGCACCGCGCCGCCGCGGATGTGCCGCCGTGCCTCGGCGTTGGAGGCCAGCCCGAAGGCGCGCGCGACGAGGGCGAAGGCCGGCATCCCGGCCGCAAGCTCCGGCACCGTCACGGTCGGCAGCCCCTCCTCGGCCACGCCGGCCGCGGCCCTGGCCGCCGCCTCGGCCGCGTCGCGCCCGTGCAAGAGCGCGGTCGCCTCGGTCGCGAGCACGATCTTCGCCTGGTTCAGCTCCGCCCCGCGCAGCGCCTCGAGCCGCGCGATCTCGTCCTCGGGCAGTTCGGTGAACAGGCGCAGGAAGCGGCCCACATCCGGATCCTCGGTGTTGCGCCAGAACTGCCAGTAGCCGAACGGCGCGAGCCGGTCCTCGTTCAGCCACACCGCCCCCGCGGCGGTCTTGCCCATCTTCGCGCCCGATGCGGTGGCGAGCAGCGGCACGGTCAGGCCGAAGGCGTCGCGCCGATCCGTCCGGCGGATCAGATCGGCGCCCATGACGATGTTGCCCCACTGGTCCGAGCCGCCCATCTGCACGGTGACGCCGTAGCGGCGGTTGAGCTCGCGGAAGTCGTAGGCCTGCAGGATCATGTAGTTGAACTCGAGGAACGAGAGCGGCTGGTCGCGCTCGAGCCGGAGCCGCACGGAGTCCATCGACAGCATGCGGTTGACCGAGAAGTGCACGCCGATCTCGCGTAGGAGCGGGATGTAGCGCAGCTCGTCCAGCCACTCGGCATTGTCGGCCTCGATCGCATCCGCAGGGCCGGTGCCGAAGCGGAGCAGGCGCGCGAAGGGGCGGCGGATGCCGCGCTTGTTCGCCTCGATCTCCGCCTCGGAGAGCAGCCTGCGGCCCTCGTCGCGGCCCGAGGGATCGCCGATCTTGGTCGTGCCGCCGCCCAGCAGCACCACCGGGCGGTTGCCGGTGCGCTGCCACAGCCTGAGCAGCATGATGGAGATCAGATGGCCGACATGCAGGCTGTCGGCGGTGCAGTCATAGCCGACATAGGCCGAGACCGGGCCGGCGTGGAGGGCCGCATCCAGCGCGTCGAAATCGGTGCACTGGTGGATGAAGCCGCGTCGGGCGGCCTCGCGCAGGAAGTCCGATCGGGGCTCGCTCATGGTCCGTTGCCCGTTGCCTTGAGGGCGGGCTCGCTATCACAGTCGCCGCATGGGGGCAAAACCGGGGCTGCATCTCGGGCTGATGAGCGGCACGTCGCTCGACGGGGTGGATGCGGCGCTCGTCGAGACCGACGGCGAGGGGGTCGCGCGCCCCGGCGCATCGCTGACGCTGCCCTATGACGCCGCGCTGCGCAGCCGGCTGCGCGGGCTGCTCGACCGCGCGGAGACGCTGGCGCGCGACGACCCGGAGCTCGCCGAGGCGGAGCGCGCGCTCACCGACCGGCACGCCGAGGCCGTGGCCGCGCTGCTCGCCCGCGCCGGGGTGGCCGCGCGCGCGGTCGTGGCGCTGGGCTTCCACGGCCAGACCATCCTGCACCGGCCGGAGCGGCGGCTCACTTGGCAGATCGGCGATGCGGCGCGGCTTGCGGAGGCGACCGGCATCGCGGTGGTGCACGACTTCCGTTCCGCCGATGTCGCTGCCGGCGGCCAGGGCGCGCCGCTCGCCCCGCTCTGGCACGCGGCGCTGGCGGGCGGGCTCGCGCGTCCGCTTGCGGTGCTGAACCTGGGCGGGGTCGCCAACGTCACCTGGATCGGCGCGGACGGTGCGGTGCTCGCCTGCGACACCGGGCCCGGCAACGGTCCGCTCGACGACTGGGTCGCGGGGCGCGCCGGCGTGCCGTACGACGAGGGCGGGCGGATCGCCGCTGCCGGGCGCGTCGCGGTGGCGGTGCTGGCGCGGCTGATGGCGCATCCGTTCTTCGCCGTCCCGCCGCCGAAGTCGCTCGACCGGCTCGATTTCGCGCGCGCGATCGCAGCCTCCGGGCTCGCGGCGCTCTCGACGGCGGACGGGGCGGCCACGCTCGCCGCCTTCACCGCCGCCTCGGTCGCCGCGGTACGGGCGCATCTGCCGGCGCCGCCGCTGCGCTGGCTGGTGACCGGCGGGGGGCGGCACAACGCGGCGATCATGGGGGCGCTGCGTGCGACGCTCGGCGCGCCGGTCGATCCGGTGGAGGCGGTCGGGTGGGACGGGGATGCGCTGGAGGCGCAGGCCTTCGCCTATCTCGCCGCGCGCAGCCTGCGCGGCCTGCCGCTCAGCCTGCCGACGACGACCGGCGTGTCGAGGCCGCTGCCGGGCGGGCGGCTCGCGCGGCCGGAGTGACAGGGGCCGGACCCGCAGGCGGCTCCGGCCCCCGCCCGACCCTGCGGCTGCGGCTCAGTCGGCGGCGAGCTTCATCCGCTCGTCGCGGCCGAGCGCGGCGAGCAGGTGATCCTCCGCCGCCTCGGCCAGCCGGTCGCAGTGCTCGACGAAGAAGTGGTCGCAGTCCTCGAACACGCGGTAGTCGATCCTGATGCCCTTCTGCGAGTTCAGCTTGGCGACCAGCTTCGCCACCGCCGGTTCGGGCACGATCTCGTCCTTGGCGCCGGTCACGATCAGCCCCGACTGCGGGCACGGGGCGAGGAAGCTGAAGTCGAAATGGTTCGCCGGCGGCGCAACCGAGATGAAGCCGCACACCTCGGGCCGCCGCATCAGCATCTGCATGCCGATGAAGGCGCCGTACTGGTAGCCGGCGACCCACACGGTCTTGCTGTTCGGGTTGATGCGCTGCAGCCAGTCGAGCGCCTCGGCGGCATCGGCGAGCTCGCCCTCGCCGCCGCTGTAGCGGCCCTGGCTCTTGCCCACGCCGCGGGAGTTGAAGCGCATCACCGAGAAGCCCAGGCGCTGGAACACCTGGTAGAGGGTGTAGGTCACCCGGTTGTTCATGTTGCCGCCATGCAGCGGGTGCGGGTGCAGCACGAGCGCCAGCGGCGCATTCGGCATCTTCGCGTGGTGGTAGCGAGCCTCCAGCCGGCCATCCGGCCCCTGGAACATCACTTCAGGCATGTCGTTTCCGGTCCTGTCCGCAACGCGCCATCGCGCGGTCCCCCTCGGAGCCCAGTCATTGCAGAACCGGCGCGCGCCGGCCTTCCCCATGCGGTCCCCGGTTCCCGGTCCGGCCAGGCGATGGCCGGATTGTTGACGGCCGCGCTTGGACTCCGTAGCGTCAAGCGCGCATGGTGCAGCGCAACCATGGGATCGGGTCCGGTAACGATGGCCTCCAGGCGGGCTCCGGGCCTGAAAGCGGCGGCACTATAGTGACCGTCACACGGAATTAACACCGGAATCGTGCTGAACATGGCGGGACGCTGGGTTGAAGGAATCGATGCGGTACGCGCACGCGATCCTGCGGCACGGTCACGGATCGAGGTGCTGCTCTGCTACCCGGGCGTGCATGCGATCGCGCTTCATCGCGTCTCCCACCGTCTCTGGCACTGGGGGTTGCGTCTGCCGGCACGGCTCCTCTCGCATCTGGGGCGACTTCTGACCGGGATCGAGATCCATCCCGCCGCGCGCATCGGCCGTCGGCTGGTGATCGACCACGGTGACGGCGTCGTCATCGGCGAGACCGCCGAGATCGGCGACGACGTGCTGATGTACCACCAGGTGACGCTCGGCGGCACCTCGCTCGCCGGCGGCAAGCGCCACCCGACCATCGGCGACAAGGTGATCCTCGGCGCCGGCGCCAAGATCCTCGGTCCGATCGTGGTCGGCGAGGGCGCGCGGGTCGGCGCCAATGCGGTGGTGCTGTCCGACGTGCCGCCGGGCCAGACCGTGGTCGGCATCCCCGCCCGGCCGGTGGACCGCAGGCCTGCCGGCGCCGACGTGCTGCCCTACGGCACGCCCTGCGACGAGACGCTCGATCCCGGCCTGCGCGCGCTCGAGGCGCTGCGGGCGGAGGTGACCGAACTGCGCGCCCGGCTCGCCGCCCTCGAGCAGGCGCGGGCGCGCGCCCCCCCCGGCGACGGCCTGACA
>NZ_VIKA01000013.1 GCF_006704265.1 Elioraea sp. Yellowstone
GCGCTGCCCCTCGTCGTGCCGCTGCTCGGTGCCGCAGGCGGGTTCTTCGCCGCCACCAATGTCGGCTCGAACAGCATCCTGATGCCGGTCGTCGCCGCGCTGCCGCTGTCGCTGCCGCCGGCCTTCGCCGCCGCGGTGCAGAACTTCACCGGCTCGGCCTTCTGCGTGATCGCGCCGATGCGGCTCGCGGCGACCGCGGCGCTCGCGGCGGACGGCACCAGCCCGGGCGCCATCGGGCGGCGGCTGCGGGCGGCGGGCGCGGCCGCGGTGGCGGTGGCCTGGATCGCGACCGGAGCCCTTGCGGTCGCCGGCGCACCCGGCAATGGTCCAGCCTGACAACGAACACCAAGGAGACCGCGCATGCCCGATGCCGCGCACCTGATCGGCGGCCGCTGGCAGGAATCCGCCGCCACGCTCGACGTGATCGACCCGTCCGACGGGGCGGCCTTCGCGCGCATCGGCCGCGGCGGCGCGGCCGAGATCGACGCCGCGGTCGCCGCCGCGCAGGCCGCGCTGGACGGCGCCTGGGGGCGGATGACGGCGACCGAGCGCGGCCGGCTGCTCACGCGGCTTGCGGCGCTGATCGCACGCGACGCGGAGCGGCTCGCCGCGCTCGAGAGCCGCGACGTCGGCAAGCCGATCCGCCAGGCGCGCGCCGATGCCGCCGCCTGCGCGCGCTACTTCGAGTTCTACGGCGGCGCCGCCGACAAGGTGATGGGCGACACGATCCCCTACCAGGACGGCTTCACCGTCTTCACGCTCTGGGAGCCGCACGGGGTGACCGCCCACATCGTGCCGTGGAACTACCCCCTGCAGATCGCCGGGCGGTCGGTCGCGGCGGCGCTGGCGATGGGCAATGCCTGCGTGCTGAAGCCGGCCGAGGACGCCTCGCTCACCTGCCTCGCGATCGCGCGCCTGGCCGAGGAGGCGGGCTTCCCGGCGGGCGCGCTCAACGTCGTGACGGGCCTCGGCGAGGAGGCCGGCGCGGCGCTCTCGGCCCATCCCGGCATCGGGCACGTCTCCTTCACCGGCAGCCCGGAGGTCGGCCGGCTGATCCAGGCCGCGGCGGCGCGCAACACGATCCCGGTGACGCTCGAGCTCGGCGGCAAGTCGCCGCAGCTCGTCTTCGCCGATGCCGATCTCGACACCGCCGCGGCGACGGTGGTGAACGCGGTGATCCAGAACGCGGGGCAGACCTGCTCGGCCGGGTCGCGCGTGCTGGTGGAGGGGCGCATCTACGATCGTTTCGTCGCCGATCTCGGCGCGCGCTTCGATGCGCTGGTCGCCGGCCCCGCCGATCGCGATCTCGACCTCGGCCCGGTGATCAGCGCGGCGCAGAAGGCGCGCATCGAGGGATATCTGGCGCGCGCCGAGGGGCTGCGCGTCGCCGGGCGCGGGCAGGTCGCCTCGAACGCGCCGCCGGGCGGGTTCTATGTGCGCCCGGTGCTGTTCGCCGACGTGCCGCCCGACCACGTGCTGGCGCAGGAGGAGGTGTTCGGCCCGGTGCTGGTGGCGATCCACGTCAGGGACGAGGAGGAGGCGTTGCGCGTCGCGAACGGTACGCCCTACGGGCTCGTTTCCGGTGTCTGGACCGGCGATGCGGGCCGCGCGATGCGGCTCGCGCGGCGGCTGCGCACCGGCCAGGTGTTCGTCAACAACTACGGCGCCGGCGGCGGCATCGAACTGCCCTTCGGCGGCATGAAGGGTTCCGGGCACGGGCGCGAGAAGGGCTTCGCCGCGCTCTATGGCTTCGCGACCATGAAGACCGTGGCGGTGAGGCACGGCTAGGGCGGATCGCGTACGGCTGGAACCAGCCGGATGCGTGAAGATGCTCGCCTGACGGGTTGGAGCGGTTTCCACTGGTGCGGAAACCGCTCGAGAGCCGCCGGGCAAGGGCCATGGGCCCTTCCCCGCCACCCCCATCCCGTTAATCTCCCCCCATGCCCCTGCTCGAGGTCCGCGGCCTCGCCCGCAGCTTCTACGGCGTCCAGGCGCTGACCGGCCTCGACCTCGACGTCGAGGCCGGCACCATCACCGGCCTGATCGGCCCGAACGGCGCCGGCAAGACCACCGCCTTCAACGTCATCACCGGCCTCGTCCCGCCGGATGCCGGCACGGTGCGCTTCGACGGCGTCGACATCACCGGGTTGCGCCCCGACCGCATCACCGGCCTCGGCCTCGTGCGCACCTTCCAGATCGCGCGCGGCTTCCCGCGCCTCTCGGTGCTCGAGAACCTGATGCTCTACGGCGCGCGCCAGCCGGGCGAATCCCTCCCCCTCGCCATCCTTCCCTCCCGCGCCGCCCGCGCGCGCGAGGCCGAACTGCTCGAGCGCGCCATCACGACCGCCCGGCGTCTGAACCTGCTGCGGGTGGCGAACAATCCGGCCTCGGACCTCTCCGGCGGCCAGAAGAAGCTGCTCGAGCTCGGCCGCGCCCTGATGACCGACCCCAAGCTCATCCTGCTCGACGAGCCGATCGCCGGCGTGAACCCCACGCTCGCCGGCGAGATCGGCGACCACCTGATGCGGCTGCGCGACGAGGGGATCACCTTCCTCATCATCGAGCACCACATGGACGCGATCGCGCGGCTCTGCGCGCCCGTCATCGTCATGGCCGAAGGCCGCAAGCTCGCCGAAGGCGCGTTCGACGCGATCGCCGCCGACCACGCCGTCCAGGAGGCCTACATGGGCCGCCGCTTCGCCTCCGCATGAGCGGTCCGCTGCCCTCCGCGCCCCTGCTCAGCGCGCGTGGCGTGGTCGCGGGCTACGCCGTCGCCGACATGATCCTCAAGGGCGTGGATCTCGACGTCCACCCGGGCGAGGTCGTCGCGGTCATCGGGCCCAACGGCGCCGGCAAGTCGACGCTCCTGAAGGCGATCGCCGGCATCCTCGTCCCCTCCGCGGGCACCATCACGCTCGCGGGCGCGCCGATCGCCGGCCATCCGCCGCGCGAGATCGCCGCGCGCGGGATCGCCTTCGTGCCCCAGGAGCAGAACGTCTTCCCCACCATGTCGGTGCGCGAGAACCTGGAGATGGGCGGCTTCATCAGCCCCAGGGAGACGCCGCGCCGCATCGAGGCGATCTTCGCCCGCTTCCCCGTGCTCGCCGAGAAGCGCCGCCAGGCCGCGCGCACCCTCTCGGGCGGACAGCGCCAGATGCTGGCGATGGCGATGGCGCTGATGGTGGACCCCAAGGTGCTGCTGCTCGACGAGCCCTCCGCCGGCCTCTCGCCGGTCGCGGCCGAGGCGCTGTTCGACACCATCCGCGCCATCAACGCCGAGGGCACCGCGATCGCCATGGTCGAGCAGAACGCGCTCGAGGCGCTCGCGATCGCGCGCCGCGGCGTGATCCTGGTGGACGGCCGCAACGCCCGCACGGGCGACGCCGCAGCACTCGCCGCCGACCCCGAGGTGCGGCGGCTCTTCCTCGGCGGCTGAAACCACGCCATCCTCTGACGGAAAGGCCCGAGGGAGACCACGCATGCCGATGTCCCTGAACCGCCGCGGCCTGCTCGCCGGGACCGCCGCCGCGCTTGCCGCCCCCTCCGTCATCCGCGCCCAGGCGGAGCCGATCCGCCTCGGCGCGCTCAACCCGCTCACCGGCGCCGGCGGGCCCTACGGTCCCTCGATGCGCAAGGCGATCGAGGGGATCGTCGAGGCGGTGAACGCCGCCGGCGGCATCGGCGGCCGGCGCGTCCAGCTCTTCGGCGAGGACACCCAGACCAATCCCGACGCCGCGGTGCGCGCCGCGCGCAAGCTGATCGACGTCGATCGCGTCGCCGCCATCATGGGGACCTGGGCCTCCGCCGTGACCACCGCCGTCGCGCCGCTCTGCTGGGAGAGCCGCACCATGCTGTTCACCGTCTCGGGCGCGGACAGCATCACCCAGCTGCCGCATCGCGGCTTCATCATCCGCACCCAGCCCAACTCGAGCCTGCAGATCACCAAGCTCGCCGAGTTCCTGGGCGAGCGCGGTGCCAGGAACATCTTCATCCTCGCCGCCCAGACCCCGTTCGCCGAGCCGAACCGCGTCATCCTCGAGCGCGAGATGCCGAAATACGGCGGCAGGGTCGCCGGCCAGGTGATCTACGACCGCGACAAGACCGTGTTCCGCTCCGAGGTCGACCAGGCGCTCCGCGCGAGGCCCGACTACATCTTCCTCAACGGCTACACCCCCGACGTGACCATCATCCTGCGCGAGCTGTTCCGCGCCGGCTGGACCGGCGGCAAGGTCGCGCCCGCCTACGCGGTGAACCAGCGCCTGCTCGACTCGCTGCCCGCCGAGGTGACCAACGGCACCGTCACCTGGGCGCCGAGCCCGGATGTCGAGAGCCCGGCCTTCAAGCGGCTGCAGGCGCTGCTCGGCACCAACGATCCGGACCCCTATTCGTGCCAGACCAACGACCACGCCTCGCTCGCCTGCCTCGCCATCGCGCGCGCCGGCGCGGCCACGGGCGAGGCGATCCGCGAGCATGTGCGCCAGATCAGCCAGGGCGGCGGCGAGCGCGTGACCGACGTGGTCGAGGGGCTCAGGCTGCTGAGGGAGGGCAGGAAGATCGACTATGCCGGCGCCTCCGGCGCCTGCGACTTCACCGACACCGGCGACATCCTGACCTGCCCGTTCCGCTACGAGATCGCGGAGGGCGCGAAGCTGCGCACGCTGCGCATCGCCTGAGCGCGTGCTGTCCGATCTGATCGGGGAGCTGCCCCAGCTTCTCGTCAACGGGCTTGTCGCCGGCACCATCCTCGCGCTGCCGGCGATCGGCTTCACCGCCATCTACGCCGTGCTGCGCTTCCCGAACTTCGCGATCGCCTCGCACGCCACGATGGGCGCCTATGCGGGCTATGTCGCGAATGTCTGGCTCGGCCTGCCGGTGATCCCGAGCCTGCTCGCCGCCTTCGTCGTCCCCGCCCTCTCCGGCATGGCCTGCGACGAGGTGGTGCTGAAGCCGCTGCGCCGCACCGGGCCGCTCACCGCGGCGATCGCGGCCGTCGCGCTGACCATCGCGCTCGAGAACGTCATCCGCTTCGTCTTCGGCAACGACCTGCGCGGCTACGACCTGCCGGTCTGGCGCGACTGGCGCTTCGATCTCGGCTTCGCCGTCCTGCGCGTCGGCCCCCAGCAGGTCGAGAACGCGGCGATCAGCGTCGCGGTCATGGCGATGGTGTTCCTGTTCCTCGCCTTCACGCGCACCGGCAAGATGATGCGCGCGGTCGCCGACAACCCCATGCTCGCGGGCATCAAGGGGATCAACGCCGACACGGTCGCGCGGCTCGGCTCGTTCATGGGCATGGGGCTGGTCGGCGTGGGCGGGATGCTGCTCGGGCTCGACACCTCGATCGATCCGCTGACCGGCTTCCGCGCCGTGCTCTCGGTGTTCGCCGCCGCGGTGGTGGGCGGGCTCGGCTCGATCCCGGGGGCCGTGGTCGGCGCGGCGGTGGTCGGCGTCGGCGAGGAGCTCTCGCTCCTGGTGCTCGACGCCTCCTACCGCACCGCGGTCGGCTTCCTCGCCATCGTCGTCGTGCTGCTGGTGCGCCCGCGCGGCATCCTCGGGGAGCGCGCCTTCTGATGGAGAACTACCTCGTCGCGATGGCCGTGTTCGCCGGGCTCTACGGGCTGATGGCCTTGGGGCTCAACGTGATCTGGGGCATGGCCGGGATGATCAATCTCGGCCTGGTGGGCTTCATGGCGGTCGGCGCCTACACCTCGGCGCTGCTGACGGTGCGCCACGCCACCTGGCCGATCCCGCTCGGCATCCTCGCCGCCGTGCTGGTGACCGCGACCGCGGGCGCGCTGGTCGCGCGCATCACGGCGAGGATGCGCGGCGACTACCTCGCGATCGTGACACTCGGCTTCTCGGAGGTGGTGCGTCTGGTCGCCGCGAACGAGATCCGCTTCACCAACGGCACGGACGGGATCAGCGCGATCCCAGGTCCCTGGCGCGGGGAGGTCGCGCCGGCCACCTTCAACCTGATCTTCCTCGGCCTGACCGCGCTCGCGGTGCTGGTGGTCTATCTCGTCTGCCAGCGCATCCGCCACTCGCCCTACGGCCGCGTGCTGCGCGCGATCCGCGACGACGACCAGGTGACGGCGGTCGCCGGCAAGCCCGTGCTGCGCTTCAAGACCGAGGCCTTCGCCGTGGGGGCGGCGATCACCGGCTTCGCCGGTGCGCTCTACGGCCACTACAACGCCTACATCGCGCCCGAGGGCTTCGTGCCGCTGATCACCATCTATGTCGTGCTGGCGCTCACCGCCGGCGGCACCGGCACCAATGCCGGCGCGGTGGTCGGAGCCGTGCTGGTGGTCGCCTTCATGGAGGGCACGCGCTTCGTGGTCGCGGCGATCCCCGGCCTCGCCGCGGTCCAGATCGCCGCGGTGCGCGAGTTCCTGATCGCCGCCCTGCTGATCCTGCTGCTGCGCGTCCGCCCCCAGGGCCTGTTCCCCGAACGCCACATCCGCCATCCGGTCCCCGATCCGCGATGACCGACCGTTCCGATCCGCTGCCGCATCTCCTGGCCGTCGCGCAGGCCGTCCGCCGCGAGGGCCAGCCGCGCGCGACCTTCGCCGCCCTGCAGGCCGGCATGGGTGCCGCGATCGGCCAGATCCTGTTCACCGTGCTGCTGCACCACGCCGACAGCGGCGAGAGCGAGCGCGTCTGGACCAGCCACCCGACCCAGTATCCGGTCGGCGGCCGCAAGCCCCTGAACCCGACGCCCTGGACGCGGCAGGTCCTGCGCGACCTGCGCGCCTATGTCGGGCACACCGCCGAGGACATCCGCGCCGTGTTCGCCGACCATGCGCTGATCGCCTCGCTCGGCTGCGAGTCGGTGCTGAACGTGCCGGTGGTGTGGAACGGCCGCGCGCTCGGCACGCTCAACCTCCTGCACCGTGCGCACTGGTACCGCGAGACCGACGTGCCGGTGGCGGAGGCGTTTGCCGCCCTCGCCGTGCCGGCCTATCAGATGCTGCTTCACCGCTGAGAGGACCCCGATGGCCAACTTCCTGAGCCGTGCCGTGTTCGACTATCGGCGCGGGCTGATGACCGCGCTGATGGACCGCGAGCGCTGGGACGCGATCGCCTTCACCACGCCCGACTTCTTCCAGTTCGGCACCAACTTCCACACCGACGTGCAGACCTGGGAACGCCCGATCCTGCTGGTCGTGCCGCGCGACGGCGCGCCCTTCGCGGTGATGCACGAGCTCTCCACCAACCACATCCGCTTCGCGCGCGAGGCAGGACGGCTCTGGGTGGAGGACATCACGCTCTACGCCGAGCATCCGCGCATCGGCGCGCGGCTGGCGCTCTATCCGCAGTGGCCCGACCTCGTCGCCGAGACGCTGAAGGCCAGGGGCCTGGGCCGCGCGCGGATCGGCGCGGACGCGGGCGGCGGCCCGCTCGCCCGCGCGTTCTCCCTGCTGCCCGAGGCGACGCTGATCCCGGCGACCGCGGCGATCCGCACGCTGCGCCTCGTCAAGTGCGACGAGGAGATCGCGCTGATGCGCGAGGCGGCGGCGCTGTCCGACTGGGTGCAGGACCGCTACCGCGAGAACATCCGCCCCGGCCGCCTGGTGCAGGAGCTCGACATGAGCATGGCCGCGCTGATGGCCGAGGAGGCGGCGCGACGCTTCCCCGGCCAGAACGTGGAGCTGCGCTGCTTCACCCTCTCCGGCCCCGCCTCCTGCGCCCCGCACGGCGACGGCCAGCCCACGGGAGCGCGCATCGAGGCCGGCCACGTGCTGGTCAACATCGTCATCCCGCGCCTGAACGGGCTCGTGGTGGAGAACGAGCGCACCTGGTTCTGCGGCAAGCCCTCCGACCTCCAGGTGAAGGCCTTCGAGGCGGCGAACGCGGCGAACGAGGCGGCGATCGCGGCGCTGGTCGAGGGCAACCCGGTCTCCGCCTTCGACGCGGCGGCGCAGAGCGTGATCGAGCGCGCGGGCTTCGGCGCCAACATCCTGCACCGCACCGGCCACGGCATGGGCACGCTCGGCCACGAGTTCCCCGACGACACCGCCTTCCTGCACCGGCCGCTGATGGCCAACGAGGTCTATTCCTGCGAACCGGGGATCTATCTCTGGGGCGTGGGCGGGTTCCGCCAGGACGACACGGTGGTGGTGGGCAGGACGCCCGAGGTGCTGACCAGGGCGCCGAAGGACCTGAGGAGCCAGACGGTGGGCTGATACCCTCCGCACAAAGGCTCGACCTTTGTGCGGAGGGTATCGCGCGCGGGGCTGGTGGGGCGGCCGCGCGCGAACATGACCCCGTACCAGCCCGCCGAAGGTCAACCCTTCGGCGGGCTGGTATGAGACGTCCCGCAGCGGAACCTCTGACATAGATCAACGACAGGGAGGGACCCGGCAGCGTTATTTGTGACCTTCGAAGATAAAAATCTTCGCGGAGGAGAACGCCATGCCGGGCCCCGCCCTCGCACCCCTGAACCGCCGCGATCTCGTCCGTCTCGCGGTCGCCGCCGGCGTCGCCGCGCCGGTTGCGGGTGCTGCCCGTGCCCAGCCCCTGCGCACGCCGGCGCGCGTCGTCATCGCCGGCGCCGGCGCGGCCGGGCTGACGATGGCGTCGAAGCTCTCGCGCCTGCTGGAGGGTGCGCGCATCACCCTCATCGGCGCCCGCACGGCGCACTGGTACCAGCCCGGCTTCACCATGGTCGCCTCCGGCGTCTGGCCGGCAACCAAGGTGGTGAGCGAGACCGCCGACTACATCGCCCCGGGCGTCACCTGGGTGCGCGCCGACGTCGCCGCGTTCGAGCCCGAGGCGAAGCGCGTGGTGGCGACCGACGGCTCGACGCACCCCTACGACGCGCTGGTGGTCGCCACCGGCTGCACGCTGGAGTGGAGCCGGATCGAAGGCATGGACCCGACGCTGATCGGCCGCGAGGGCATCGCCTCGGTCTATGCCGGGCCGGAGGGTGCGGCGGCGACCTGGCGCGTGCTGCAGCGCTTCATGGAGACCGGCGGGGTGGCGCTGCATGGCCGTCCGCCGACCGAGATGAAATGCGCCGGCGCGCCGCTGAAGGGCGCGCTCCTGTGGGATGCGCGGCTGCGCGAGGCAGGCACGCGCGGCCGCGCCGAGCTCCACTACTTCACGCCGTTCCGCAACCTGTTCGCGGTCGCGCCGGTGCACGCCAAGGTGCTGGAGCTGTTCGCCGCGCGCGACATCGCCTTCGCCTACGACCACACCCTGACCGCGGTCGATCCGGCTGCCAGGACCGCGACCTTCCGCACGCCCGACGGGCCGAAGACGCTGCGCTACGACTACCTGCACGTGGTGCCGCCGATGGCAGCGCCGCAGCCGGTGCGCGAGAGCGCGCTCGCCTGGGGCTCCGGCCCCTTCGCCGCGGACGGCTGGGTGGAGGTGAACCGCGACACCCTGCAGCACCCGCGCTTCCCGGAGGTGTTCGCCGTCGGCGATGTCGCCGGCGTGCCGCGCGGCAAGACGGCCGCGAGCGTGAAGACGCAGGCGCCGGTCGCCGCGGCCAATCTCGTCTCGTTCCTCGCCGGCGAGCAGCTCGAGGCGGCCTACAACGGCTACACCTCCTGTCCGCTGATCACCCGGCCCGGCCGGGCGATGCTGGTGGAGTTCGACTACGAGGGCCGGCTGACCCCGACCTTCCCCTTCATCGATCCGCTCGCCGAGCACTGGGTGCCCTGGGTGATGAAGGACAGGCTGCTCGGCCCGATCTACCGGGCGATGCTGCACGGCTCGATCTGAGGGAGGCGACCATGGAGCTGTTCGCACCGCGCGCGCTCGCCGCGATCCTCGGCGAGATGTTCGGCGGGCTTCTGTGGGTCGCCGCGGCCACCGCCGCGCTGGCTCTCGCCCTCTGCCTGCTGGCCCTGCGGCGCGGCGTGCGCTGGCGGCTTGCCCTGCGCGGCGCGGCCGCGTTCGGTGCGCTGGTCGCGGCCGGCGTGCTCGCAGCGCTTCCGGGCTTCACCAACGCCACGCATGCCGACCTCGCGGGCGCGCTCGACTGGCTGATCTGGGGGGTGGTCGGGCTCGGCGTCGGCCTCGCGGCTGCGCTCGCGGTGCTGCCGATGCTGGCCCTCGCACTCGGCGAGCGCGCGGACGCGCCCGCGCGGAGGCCTCAGCGCGGCGCGGCCTCCAGCCTGCGATGATGCATCCGGCGTGACAGCACGGTGGTGCCGATCACCGTCAGCACCAGCGTCGAGACCATCAGGATGAAGGCGAGCGCCGCGCCGAACGGCCAGTTGGTCGTGCGCACGAACTGGTCGTAGAGGGCGGGCGCCATCATCTTGAACTGCGGCCCGCCCAGCAGCACGGGCGTGGCGTAGGCGTTCATGCACAGGATGAACACGAGCGTCGAGCCCGCGATCACGCCCGGCAGCGAGAGCGGCAGCAGCACGCGGCGGAACACCGTGATCGGCCCCGCGCCGAGATTGCTCGCCGCCTCCTCGACGTCGCGGCCGATCCCCTCGATCACGCTCTGCAGCGTCAGGATCATGTAGGGCAGCACCACCGCGATGATGCCCACATGCACCGCGAAGGGCGTGTACATCAGCCGCACCGGCTGCGTGACCAGGCCGAGCCCGAGCAGCGCATGGTTGACGATGCCGTCATTGCCGAGCACCGCCATCCAGCCGGCGGCGCGCACCACGTTGCCGACCATCAGCGGGAACACCACCGCGATCACCAGCGCGCTCTTCCAGCGGCTGTCGGTGCGCGCGAGCAGGTAGGCGAGCGGGAAGGCGAACAGCAGCGACACCGCCGTGCACACCGCCGCCACCTGCACCGTGGTGGCGAGCACGCCGATGAAGTAGGCGTCGGTGAAGAAGCGGATGTAGTTCTCCGCCGTCACCGCATCGATCATGAACTCGCGCGGGCTGTAGCGGTTCAGCGAGTAGCGGAACAGCACCGCGAGCGGCGCGGCGAGGAAGGCCGCGACCAGCAGCGCGGCCGGCACGGCCAGCGCCGGGCCGAGGCTGAACGCCCCCGCCCGGCGCCCGGAACGCGCGGCCGCCAGTGCCGCCGCCCTCGCCACCGCCTCAGCCCTTGAACTCGCGCGTCCACCAGTCGAGATAGGCCGCGTTGTTGTCGGCGATGTACTGGTAGTCGATCTTGACGAACTTCTCCTGCTCGGCCTCGGTGAAGCTGATCTGCTTCGCCAGATCCTCGGGCAGGGTGGCGTTGCGCACCGTCGGCACGTAGCCCATGCGCGCGGCGAAGCCCGCCTGGGCCGAGGGTTCGAGCATCGCCTGCATCCACTTCCAGCCGTTCGCCTTGTTGGGCGCGTTCCTCGGCACCGCCTTGTCGAACACGATCGGGGTCGCGCCCTCCTCGGGCACCGCGTGCTCGACCGGGATGCCGGCCTGCTTCCACATGAAGCCGCGCGCGAGCCACATGATCGTCGCCCACACCTCCTCGCCCTTCAGCGCCGCCGCCAGCGCCTCGTTCGAGGGATAGACCTTGGCGCCGAGCGCCTTCAGCTCCAGGAGCTTCTTCTTCGCCGGCTCGAAGTTGCTCGGGCTGCCGCCGTTGATCAGCGCCGCGGTCTCGATGAACTGCATGTAGAGCCCGTCGGCGAGGCCGACGCGCCCGCGCAGCTTCGGATCCCACAGGTCGTTGTAGGACCTGGGCTTGGCCATCTTCGCCGGGTTGTAGAGGATCACCTTGCCCGAATAGATGTGCGGCAGGGCGTAGCGCTTGGCCAGCGCCGGGATGACGTTGCGCATGTTCGGCACGAGGTCGGGGGTGGGCTCGTCGAACAGGTTCTGCTGCGCCATCTCGAACATGTCGATGTCGGACAGGCAGGCGACGTCGAAGGTGCCGCGCCGCGTCATCCGCTCGGCGAGCAGCTTGGTCTTGCGCGGCGGCGCCACCGCGACGTCGTAGAGCACCTCGATCCCCTGCGGCTTCATCAGCGGATCGTCGATGTTCGCCTTCAGCAGGTCCTGGTAGTCGCCGCCCCAGGTGCCGACCACGCAGCGCCCGCCGCCCTGCGCGCGCGGCACCCCGGGTGCCGCGAGCAGCCCCGCCGCCGCGCCGACCAGCGCGCGCCGGCCGATCGTCATCCGTGTCATCATGAGCCTCCTTCGTCCGTTGGGGCGCCCCGGTCGGGCGCGAGCAGCCGGCAGGTCTCGGCCGGCCAGGTCAGGGTGACGACGTCGCCGGCGCCGACCCGCTTCAGCGGATCGCCCGGCCGCGGCGTCGCCATGGACGCGGTGAGCGACTCGCCGCCGTCGAGCGTGACGCGGTACTCGGTCGCGGCACCGAGATAGGTGACGAGCGCGACCCGTCCGCTCACCCCGTTGCCGGCCGCGCCGGGGATCACGGTGATCCGCTCCGGCCGGAGCGCGAGCGCGGCCGCCCCCGGTTCGAACCCGTCGGTCGGCACCGCGAGCGCGAGCCCGGCCTCGGTGACGAAACGGCCCCGCTCCACCACGCGCCCGCGCAGCACGTTGGAGCGGCCGATGAAGCCGGCGACGAACAGGTTGGCCGGCGCCTCGTAGAGTTCCTCCGGCGTGCCGACCTGCTGCACCACGCCGTGGTCCAGCACCACCAGGCGGTCGGCCAGCGTCAGCGCCTCCTCCTGGTCGTGGGTGACGAAGACGGTGGTGAGCCCGAGCCGCTTCTGCAGCTCGCGGATCTCGACGCGCACCTCGAGCCGGAGCTTGGCATCGAGGTTCGAGAGCGGCTCGTCGAGCAGGAACACGCCCGGGTTCACCACGAGCGCGCGCGCGAGCGCGACGCGCTGCTGCTGCCCGCCCGAGAGCTGGCGCGGCAGCCGGTCGGCGAGATGGCCGAGCCGGACCAGGTCCAGCGCCCGGCGCACCCGCGTCTCGGCCTCGGCGCGCGGCACCTTGCGCATCTCGAGGCCGAAGGCGACGTTCTGCGCCACCGTCATGTGCGGGAAGAGCGCGTAGGACTGGAACACCATCCCCGTGTCGCGGCGGTAGGGCGGGTCCCAGGTGACGTCGCGCCCGCCGATCGTGATCCGCCCGGCGGTCGGCTCGATGAAGCCCGCGATCATGCGGAGCGTGGTGGTCTTGCCGCAGCCCGAGGGGCCGAGCAGGGCGACGAGCTCGCCCTCCCGCACGTGCAGCGAGACGTCGTCCACCGCGACGAAGCTGCCGTACTCCTTGCGCAGGCGGTCGAGGACGAGTTCGCTCATCGGCTCAGACGATCCGCGAGAGCTTCACGAAGCGGTCGGTGATCAGCATCAGCGCGCCGATCAGCACGATCTGCACGGTCGCGACCGCGGCGATGGTGGGGTCGATGCGGAACTCGAGGTAGTTGAGCATCGCCACCGGCAGGGTGGTGCGGCCCGGGCCGACCAGCAGCAGGGTGAGTTCCAGGTTCTCGAAGGACTGGATGAAGCTGAACAGGGACGCCGCCACCAGGCCCGGGCGCATCATCGGCAGGGTGATGCGGCGGAACGTGGTCCAGGGCCCCGCGCCCAGGTTCATCGCCGCCTCCTCGACCGCACGGTCGAGCCCGATCAGCGAGGCCGAGACGAGGCGCACCGTCCACGGGATGGTCAGCAGGATGTGGCCGAGCACCAGCCCGTGCAGGGTGGCGCGGAAATCCATGTCGAGGATGTTCTCGACCATGATGTAGTAGACGTAGAGCGAGGTGCCGGCGACGATCCCGGGCACCACCAGCGGCCCGAGCAGCAGCGTGTTCAGCGCCTCGCGCCCGGGGAAGCGGAAGCGCACGATCGCGTAGGCGGCGGCCGCGCCGGAGGTGACACCGATCAGCATGGCCAGGAAGGCGACCTGCAGGCTCAGGCCGAAGCCGTCGCGGAACTCGGTCCGCGCGAAGGCGTTCTCGTACCAGCGCAGCGTGTAGCCCTCGGGCGGGAACGAGACGATCTGCTGCTGGAACAGGCTGATCCAGACGACGAAGATCACCGGGATGAAGATGAAGAAGAACACCAGCGCCGCGATCGCGCGCAGCACCCAGCGTCCGGCGCGGCGCTTCAGCCGCGCGGCGCGACCCGCCGGCGCCATGACGACCTCCTTCCCCGCCGCCAGCGCGCGCGTGGTCACGTCCCGTCGGTCTCCCTCGCCTCTCGTGCGTCGATCCTAGGAACGGCGCGCCCGCGCGGCAAGCGCGGTCAGTGCAGCCGGTTGCGGCGGATCGCGCCCGCCAGCATGACCAGGGGGATTCGCTCGCCCTGGCCGGTCAGCACGCCGATGTCGCGGATCGGATCGCCCTCCACCACGATCAGGTCGGCGAGCGCGCCGCGCGCGACCGTGCCGAGCTCGCCTTCGCGGTTGAGCAGGGCGGCGTTGCCGCTGGTCGCCTGGGCGAGGATCTCGGCCGCGGGCAGCACCTCGCGGCGGATCACGAACTCGTCCGACTGGCGGCGGTGCATCCCGGCGAGCAGGTCGGTGCCGAAGCCCATGCGCACCCCGGCGGCCTTGAGGATCTCCAGGCTCCTGAGCCCCGCCGCGCGCACCACCTTCAGCTTCTCCTGGCTCTCCGCCGGCAGGCCCATGGCCGGACCGTCCTTCTCCAGCGCGTCGTAGGTGACGAGGGTGGGCACGGCGAACGCCCCCTTCTCCGCCATCAGCCGCGCGGTCGGCTCGTCGATCAGGTTGGCGTGCTCGATCGAGCGCACGCCGAGGCCCACCGCGCGGCCGATCGCCTCGGGGGTGTAGGCGTGCGCGACCACGTAGGTGCGCCAGGCCCTGGTCTCCCACACCGCAGTCGCGATCTCCTCGTCGCTGTACTGCAGGGTCCAGATCGGGTCGGAGGGCGAGGCGACCCCGCCCGAGGCCATGATCTTGATCGCGTGCGCGCCGCGCTTGAGCTCGGCGCGGATGGCGCGGCGCACCTCGTCCACCCCGTCGGCGATCACGCCGATCGAGAGCGCGGGCGCGGAGCAGCCGCAGAACTGCTCGAGCCAGGCGTTGGGGCGCGAATCGCCGTGCCCGCCGGTGGGCGAGAGCGCGCGGCCGCAGAACAGGAGGCGCGGCCCGTCGATCAGCCCGGATTCGCAGGCGACCGCGAGGCCGAAATCGGCGCCACCCACGTCGCGGATGGTGGTGAAGCCGCGGCCGAGCGAGGCTTCCAGGAAGCGGCGCGCGTGCAGCGCCATCAGGCTGCGCGGCATCAGGTCGAGCCGGCCGATATTCGCGTCCGCGGCATAGGCGTGGTAGTGCGCGTCGATCAGCCCGGGCATCAGCGTGCGCCCGCCGAGATCGATCACATGCGCCCCGTCGTGGCGGATCGGCCGGTCGGAGACCTCGGCGATCCGCTCGCCCTCCACCAGCACCTCCGCACCCTCGATCAGATGCGGAGTCGCGCCGTCGAACAGGCGCAGGTTGCGGAACAGTGTCGCCGGCATGGTCTCTCCTTCGTCGGCGTGATGGTCGGGCCGGCCGAGGCGCGGGTCAACGGGTGGACGGCCGAGCCCGGCTGGGGCAGGGTCGCGCCGCCACGCATGAGGGGAGAGCGATGACGGTCGGTGTCGGCGGATCGGATGCGGCGACGGAACTCGCCGCGATCGTGAACGAGCGCGAGGCGGTGCCGCCGATCCCGGTCGAGGAGCACGAACGCCGCATCGCCGCCGCCCGCGCGCTGATGGAGGAACGGCAGGTCGAGGCGCTCTGGCTCGACGGGTCGACCAACCTCGCCTACTTCACCGGCGTCAGCCACGGCCAGTCCGAGCGCATGGTCGGCGCGATCCTGCCCAAGCGCGGCGAGATCACCTGGATCTGCCCGGAGTTCGAGGCCGAGCGCATCCGCGCCATGCAGACGATCCCCGGCCCGGTGCGCGGCTGGGAGGAGGACGAGAGCCCCTATTCCCTGTTCGTCGATGTGCTGCGCGAGCTCCAGATCGGCTCGGGCACGATCGCCATCGACGACCACGCCCGCTTCTTCATCGCCGACGAGATCCGCTCGGCCGGCGGCGAGGACTACCGCTTCGTCCGCTCCGCCGCGATCGCCTCGCACCTGCGGAGCCGCAAGAGCGAGCACGAGCTCGCCCTGATCCGCCAGGCGATGCGCATGACGGTCAAGATCCATGCCGCCGCGGCGCGCATCCTGCGCGAGGGGATCGCCACCACCGAGGTGCAGTCCTTCATCGACGCCGCCCACCGCAAGGCCGGGTTCGACGGCGGCTGCCCGTTCAACATCGTGCTGTTCGGCGCGGCGTCCGCCTATCCGCACGGCGTGCCCTATGCGCAGACGCTCAAGCCGGGCGATGTCGTGCTGATCGACTGCGGGGCGGCGCTGCACGGCTATCGCAGCGACATCACGCGCAGTTACGTCTTCGGCACGCCGACCGACCGCCAGCGCTTCCTGTGGGACACGGTGAAGGCGAGCCAGGCGGCCGGCTTCGCGGCGGCGCGACCGGGTGTCGCCTGCGGGGCGCTCGACGACGCCGCGCGCGCGGTGATCGTGGCGGCCGGGTTCGGCCCCGGCTACAAGGTGCCGGGCCTGCCGCACCGGGTCGGCCACGGCGTCGGCATGGACGGGCACGAGGAGCCCTATTTCGTCAAGGGCAACGCCCAGCCGCTCGAGATCGGCATGTGCGGCTCGATCGAGCCCACCCTCGCGGTCTATGGCGAATGCGGGATAAGGCTCGAGGACCACATCCACGTCACGGAGACGGGGGCGGCGTGGTTCACCACGCCGTGCAGATCCGTGGACGACCCGTTCGACCTCGATCGCGGCTGAGGGAGGATCGCGATGCTGCCACCGAAGGACCGGCTCACGGTCTGCTTCGCCCATGTCGCCTACCGTTTCGGCGAGCGGTTCGCCCTGCGCGATACCGGCATCCGCTTCCACGAGGTGCGCGACCGCGAGGCGCTGGAGGCGCGGATCGGCGAGGCGGACGTGCTGGTCGTCTCGGGGATGTGGCGGAACGACCTCGCACCGAAGGCCGGGAAGCTCCGCTTCATCCAGTCGATCAGCGCGGGCGTGGACCAGTACGACAGGCAGGTGCTGGCCGCGCACGGCATCCGGCTCGCCTCCGCGCAGGGGGCGAACGCCAACGCGGTCTCCGAGCACGGCATGGCGCTGATCCTGGCGGTCGCGCGCCGCATCCCCGAGGCGGTGCGGAACCAGGACAAGCGGTTCTGGCGCGGCATGATCGGCGACCTGGGAAGCCGCGAGGACGAGCTCGGCGGCAAGACCCTTCTGGTGGTCGGCATCGGCCGGATCGGCGGGCGGCTCGCGCGGCTGGCCAAGGCCTTCGACATGCGCGTGATCGGCGTGCGCCGCGACCCCTCCGCCGGCGCGGCGGGCGCGGACGAGGTCCACGGCTTCGCCGCCCTGCCCTCGCTCTGGGGCCGGGCGGACATCGTCGCGCTCACCTGCCCGCTGACGCCGGAGACGACGGGGCTTGTGGACGCGACGGCGCTCGCGGCGATGAAGCCCGGCGCGCAGCTCGTCAACCTCGCGCGCGGCAAGGTGGTGGACGAGCCGGCGCTGATCGCGGCGATGCGCGCGGGGCATCTTTCGGCCGCGGCGCTCGACGTGACGGCGGAGGAGCCGCTGCCGGCGGACAGCCCGCTCTGGACGCTGCCGAACGTGCTGATCACGCCGCACACCGGCGGCGAGACGCGGCGTTACGAGGACGCCGTGATCGACCTGTTGCTGGAGAACCTCGACCGGCTTTGGCGCGGCGAGACGACGTTGCGCAACCAGGTGGTGTAGCGCTCAGACGACGCTGCGCTCCAGCACCAACCGTCCCTCGCCCAGCCGCGCGAGGGCAAGCGGCGCGAGATCCAGCGCCACGCAGCGGCCATGCATCGCGAGTTCGGCGAGCCCGCGCCCGATCGCCGGGGCCTGCTGGATGCCGTGGCCGGAGAAGCCGCAGGCCGCCAGCAGCCCCGCCACGCCCGGCACGGGTCCGACCAGCGCGTTGTGGTCGGCGGTGTTGAGGTCGTAATGCCCCGCCCAGGCGCGCTCCACGCGCAGCCGTTCGAGCGCGGGAATGCGCGCCGCGAGCACGGGCCAGACGCGCTCCTCGAAGAACCCGGGTGTCACGTCGAAATCGTCCTCGGCCACGTCGGGGTCGGCGTCCGCGGGCGGCGCGGTGCCGCAGATGAACCCCTCGCCCTCGGGGCGGATGTAGACGCCGGTCGGGTCGATCAGCAGCGGGCAGGAGGGCAGCGCGGCAGGCGTGCGGATGTAGAAGATCAGCCGCTTGCGCCGCCGCACCGGCAGGTCGGTGAACGGCCGCAGCAGGTCGGGCGTCGCGGTGCCGGCGGTGACGATCACCGTGCCGGCGGCGATCGCGGTGCCGTCGGCGAGACGCACGCCGCGCACGCGGCCGCCCGACGCCTCGATCGCCGCGACCTCCGCCGTGCGCCAGGCCACGCCCGCCTCGCGCGAGGCGCGCCGCATCGCCTGCATCACGCCGAAGCCGTCGAACCAGCCCTCGCCCGTCCGCCCCCAGGTGCCGGCGGCGATGCCGTCGAGCGCGAGCCAGGGGAACCGCGCGGCGAGCGCCGGCGGATCGAGCCACACGACATCCGCGCCCTCCGCGATCTGCACCGCGTGGTTGGCCGCCAGCGTCTCCCGCCCCGCCTCGGTCGCGAGGAACAGATACCCGCCCTCGCGGAACGCCGCATCGATGCCGAGCCGCGCGCGCGCATCCCGCAGCAGCGCCACGCCGTAGCCCGAGACGCGGACATTGATCGCGGCCGAGAACTGCCGCCGGATCGAGCTCGCCGAGAGCGCGGTCGCCGCGCGCGCGTAAGCGGGGTCCTTCTCCAGCACCAGCACGCGGCCGGCGAAGCCGAGATCGCAGGCGAGATGCCACGCGGTCGAGGCGCCCATGGCAGCCCCGCCCACGATCACCACGTCGAAGCGCTCGCTCATGCGGCCACTCTGCCGTGCGGGTGGACGGTCGGGAAGTCTCCGCGCATCCTGTGCCGATGCGCGTCATCGACGGACCCGAACTCGAACGCCGCACCCCCTATCCGGCGCTGATCGCGGCGCTGCGCGCGCGGCTCGCGGACCCGATCGCCGCACCGCAGCGGCTGATCCTCGACCCGACGGGGCAGGGCGATGCGCTGCTGCTGATGCCGGCCTGGCGCGAGGGCGGGCTGATGGTGGTGAAGCTCGTCACGGTCTATCCGCGCAACGCCGAGAAGGGGCGGCCGGCGCTGGATGCGAGTGTTGCCGTGTTCGACCAGCGCGACGGGCGGTTGCGCGCGCTCCTCGACGGCGTGGTGCTGACGGTGCGGCGCACGGCGGCCGCCTCGGCGCTCGCCGCGGCGCTGCTCGCGCGGCCCGACGCGGCGACGCTGCTGGTGATCGGCACCGGTGCGCTCGCGCCGGCGCTGGCGCGCGCGCATCTCGCCGCGCAGCCGGGATTGCGGCGCGTGCGCGTCTGGGGCCGCACGCCGGCCAAGGCCGAGGCGCTCGCCGCCGGGCTGCGCGCGGAGGGCGTGCAGGCGGACGCCGCGCCCGATCTCGACGCCGCGATCGCCGATTCCGACACGATCGTCGCGGCCACCACCGCGACACGGCCGATCATCCGCGGCGCTGCGGTGCGGCCGGGCACGCATCTCTCGCTGGTCGGCGCCTTCACCCCGGCGATGGCCGAGGCCGAGCCCGCGCTTCTGCCGCGCGCGCGTCTCTTCGCCGACGACCGCGCCTCGGTGCTCGCCAAGGGGGGCGAGGTCGCGCAGGCGATCGCCTCGGGGCTGATCGGCGCGGACGCGGTCGCCGCCGACCTGCCGGAACTCGTGCGCGGCGGCCCGCCAGCGCGAGGCCGCGACGACATCACCGTGTTCAAGTCCGTGGGCTTCGCAGCGCTCGACCTGATCGCCGCCGAGCTCGCGCTCGAGGAGGAGGCATGACCGAGACGAACCGCCGCATCGTGCTGAGGCGCCGCCCCGTCGGCATGCCGGTGCCGGACGACTTCGCCTTCGAGGAGGTGCCGGTGCCCGAACCGGCCGAGGGCGAGGTGGTGCTGAAGCATCTCTACCTCTCGCTCGACCCGTATCAGCGCGGCCGGCTGTCGGAGGCGAAGTCCTACGCCGCGCCGGTGCCGATCGGCGGCGTGGTGGAGTGCCGCGCGGTCGGGCGCGTGCTCGCCTCGCGCGACGGCCGCTTCGCGCCGGGCGACGTCGCGCTCGGCGGCTTCGGCTGGCAGACGCACTCGGTGATGCCGGGCAGGCAGCTCCTGAAGCTCGATCCGGCGGAGGCGCCGGTCTCCACCGCGCTCGGCGTGCTCGGCATGCCGGGGCTGACCGCGCATGTCGGGATGAGCGACATCGGCCAGCCGAAGAAGGGCGAGACGGTGGTGGTCTCGGCCGCCTCGGGCGCGGTCGGCGCGGTCGCGGGCCAGCTCGCGAGGCTCGCGGGCTGCCGCGTGGTCGGCATCGCCGGCGGGGCCGAGAAGTGCCGCTTCGTCATCGAGACGCTCGGCTTCGACGCCGCGATCGACCACCGCGCGGAGGACCTGGCGGCGGCACTCGACCGCACCTGCCCGGACGGCATCGACGTCTACTGGGAGAATGTCGGCGGCGCGGTGCAGGCGGCGGTGTTCCCGCGCCTGAACGATTTCGCCCGCATGGTGATGTGCGGGATGATCGCGCAGTACAACGACGCCGATCCGCCGCCCGGCCCCAATCTCGGCCCCGTCGTGCGCAAGCGCCTGCGCATCCAGGGCTTCATCGTCTCCGACCAGTGGCACCGCCTTGCCGAATGGCGGGCGCTCGCCGCCCCGATGCTGCGCGACGGCCGGCTCAGGCACCGCGAGGACGTGGTCGAGGGGCTGGAGGCCACCCCGGCGGCCTTCATCGGCCTCCTGCAGGGCCGCAACTTCGGCAAGCTGCTGGTGCGCCTGCCGGAGTGACCGACCCGCTTGCCGGCCCCGGCCGCCGGGCCTAGGTGTAGCTCAGGGCCGGGACAGCCGGCCGCAACAACGGGAGGTGTCCAAGCATGACCGTCACCATCGGCCGTCGCGGCCTGCTCGCCGGCACCGCCGCCGCGACAGTGCTCGCCCCTGCCGCGCAGGCATCGGGCGAGCAGATCTCCGTGACCCACTGGGGCGTGCTGATGTACGGCGCGCCCTATGCGGTGGCGATGGAGAAGGGCTTCTTCCGGGAGGCCGGCGTCAACATCACCGGCATCCTGACCAGCAAGGGCGGCGGCACCACCGTGCGCAACGTGCTCGCGGGCGGCCTGCCCTACGGCGAGGTCTCGCTCGCCGCCGCCGTCGCCGCCGCGCGGGAGGGGCTCGACATCAGGATCGTCAATGCCGGCGCGGCCACGGTCGCCGACATCCTCTGGGTCACCACGCCCGACAACCCGGTGAAGACGATCAAGGATCTGGAAGGCCGCAAGATCGCCTTCACCAGCCCGAAATCGGTCACCGAGATGCTGGTGATCATGTCGCTGACGGCCTCCGGCATCGACCTGAACAAGGTCGAGCGGATCAGCACGGGCGGCATCGGCGCGGGGCTGACCGCGCTGCGCCAGGGCGGGGTGGCGGCCGCGCCGATCATGGATCCGATCTGGGCGCGCGAGCAGGGACGCTGGCGGCCGGTGTTCTTCGTCAAGGACATCCTGCCGAAGATGACGCAGACCGTCGGCATCACGACCACGCAGTTCGCCCGCGAGCAGCCCCAGAAGCTGCGCGCCATCATCGCCGGGCGCCGCAAGGGCGTGGACTTCACCTATGCCAATCCCGAGGAGGCGGGGAGGATCTTCGCCGAGGCCTACGAACTGCCGCGCGAGCTCGGCGTGCGCGCGGTCAAGAACATGGTCGAGGTCGGCTACTGGAGCCGCGGCGAGATCGACACCAGGGCGCTCGACGCCATGGTCGAGGGGCTGCGCATCATCGGCGAGGTCGAGGGACCGGTCGACTGGTCGCGGCTCGTCGATCGCAGCTTCCTGCCGCCCGACCTGCAGGCGACGGGATGACACTTGCCGCCGTGGCCGGCCCGGGCCTGCGGGCCGGCGAGGCGCACGCGGCGCTGCGCGGGGTGACGCGGGTCTTCCCGCCCGCGGATCGCCGCCAGGCGCCGGTGCATGCGCTCGGTCCCGTCGATCTCGACCTCGCGCGCGGCGAGTTCTTCGCGGTCGTCGGCCCCTCGGGCTGCGGCAAGTCGACGCTGCTCGAGATCCTCGCCGGACTCGCCGCGCCCACCGAGGGCGAGGTCGTGTTCGAGGGCGCGCCCGTGCGGGGCAGCCCGCCCGACGGGGTGGGCGTGGTGTTCCAGGAGGACGCCTCGTTCCCCTGGCTCACCGTCTGGGACAATGTCGCCTTCGGGCTGCGCCGCGCCGGGACGGACGCCGCGGAGACCGCGCGCCGCGTCGATCATGCGCTCGGCTTCATGGGGCTCGCGGGCTTCGCGCGCGCCTATCCGGCGCAGCTCTCGGGCGGGATGCGCCAGCGCGTCTGCATCGCGCGCACGCTGGTGCTCGAGCCCCGCCTGATCCTGCTCGACGAGCCCTTCGGCGCGCTCGACCAGCAGACGCGCCTGCTGATGGGCGACGAGCTCCTGCGGCTCTGGCGCGACACGGGCGCGACCATCCTGCTGATCACGCACGCGCTCGACGAGGCGGCGATGCTGTCGGACCGCATCGGCGTGATGAGCGCGCGGCCGGGCCGCTTCATCGACATGGTGGCGACCGGCTGGCCGCGCGAGCGCGACTCGACGATCGTCGCCGACGCCGCCTTCGGCGAGGTGACCGCGCGGCTCTGGTCCTCCTTGCGCGCCGAGAGCCTGAAGGCGCTCGGGGGCGAGCGGTGACGCGCGCGGGCTGGATCCGGATCGCGATCGTGCTGGGCGCGGTGGCCGCGCTCGAGGTCACGACGCGCGCGGGCTGGATCGATCCGCACACCATCATCCCGCCCACCGCCATGGCGGCGGCACTCGCCGGCCTGATCGCCTCCGGCGCGATCCTGCCCGACATCGCCAAGACGCTCTCCAACGTCGCCGCCGCCTTCGTGCTGTCGGTGGGCGGAGGGTTCCTGCTCGGGCTCCTGATCCACGCCGCACCACGGCTGCGCCGCGCGCTCGACCCCCTGCTCGCCACCTACTACGCGGTGCCGTTCTTCGTCTTCTACCCGCTGCTGATCGTGGTGTTCGGCATGTCGGACCTGCCGATCATCGTCATCGGCTTCCTGTTCGGCGTGGTGGCGATGATCATCGCCACGCTGAACGGGCTGGATCGCGTGCCGCGCGTCGCGCTGAAGGTGGCGCGGCTTGCGCGCATGGATCCGGTCTCGACCGCGCTCGTGATCAAGTTTCCGGCCGCCGTGCCCCATCTCTTCACCGGCATCAAGCTCGCGGTCGCCTACTCCTTCATCGGCGTGATCGCCTCCGAGTTCATCCTCTCCGGCGCGGGACTGGGTTACGCGATCGCCTATGCCTACAACAACTTCGACAACCCCAGGATGTACGCGCTGATGCTGTTCATCCTGGTCAGCGTCACGGCGGTCAACATGGTGCTGCACGGCTTCGAGCAGCGCATGCTGCGCCGCCGCGGCCTCTCGCGATGAGCGCGCGCGCCCCGGCCTGGCAGCGCTACGGCGACATCCTCGCCCTGCTCGCCGCGCTGGTGCTGCTGTGGTGGGGGCTCGCGCGGCTCGCCGGGCCGGAGGCGCTGACCGGGCCGGCCGAGACGCTCGCGCGCGCGGGCGAGCTGCTCGACAGCCGCCGCTTCCACGGCCACATCGCCGAGAGCCTGACCGCGCTCGGCTACGCCCTGCTGCTCGCCGCGCTCGGGGGCCTGGGCCTCGGCACCTGGCTCGGCGTGCGCAGGCTCGCGGGCCAGGTGGCCGAGCCGATCCTGGTCGCGCTCTACGCGCTGCCGAAGATCACGCTCTATCCGGTGATCCTGCTGATCTTCGGCCTCGGCCTGCCGGCCAAGGTGGCGTTCGGCGCGATCCACGGCATCATCCCGGTGACGATCTTCACGCTGAACGCGGTGCGCACCATCCGGCCCGTGTACCTGAAGGTCGCGCGCACGCTCCGGCTGACCCCCTGGCAGGCGTTCCGCACGGTCTGGCTGCCGGCGGCCCTGCCCGAGATCGTCTCCGGCCAGCGCGTCGGCTTCGCGCTGACGCTGCTCGGCGTGCTGATCGGCGAGATGTTCGCCTCGCAGCGCGGGGTCGGCTTCGTCATCATCAACGCGATCGGGCTGAACGACGTGCCGACCATCATGGCGGCCGCGTTCCTGCTCGCGGCCTTCGCCGCCACCGTCAGCGCCATCCTGCTGAAGATCGACCGCGCCCTGCACCGCCGCACCCTGCGCGCCTGAGGGCTTCTCCCGCCCCGCGCGGCGCGATAAATGGGCGAGGCTCATCTGGGAGAGGCCCCGCCATGACCACGACATCCTCCGGCATCCGCCGCCGCGGCCTGCTCGCCGCCACCGCCGCTCTGCCGCTCGCCGCCCCGCATGTCCGCGCGCAGCCGGCGGCCGTGAAGATCGGCATCCTCCAGCCGGTCACCGGCGCGCTCGCCCAGGACGGCGAGCACGGCCGGCTCGGCGCCGAGATCGCGATCGACCACGTCAACAGGGCCGGCGGCATCAGGTCGCTCGGCGGAGCGCGGCTCGAGATGGTGTTCGGCGATGCGCGCTCGAACCCCGAGGGCGGCGTGGCCGAGGTCGAGCGCATGCAGGCCGAGGGGGTGGTGGCGATCGTCGGCGGCTTCGCCTCGCCGATCTGCCTCGCCGCCAGCCAGGCCGCGGCGCGCTACGACCTCCCCTACATCGTCGATGTCGGCGTCTCCGACCAGATCGTGCAGCGCGGGCTCAGGAACACCTTCCGCTTCGGCCCGGGCTTCGGCACGGTCACCAGGGCCGCGCTCGACAACCTGGTCGCGATCAACGACGCCGCCGGCAAGCCGGCGAAGACGGTGGTGATCGTGCACGAGGACGGGCTGTTCGGCTCCGGCATGGCGCGGCTCCTGAACGCCCAGCTGCCCGAGCGCGGCTTCCAGGTGCTCGAGACGATCGCCCATCCCACGCCCTCGCGCGACATGTCGAACGTGGCGCTGCGCATCCGCGCCCTCGGCCCCGACCTGCTGATCCCCTCGTCCTACTACGGCGAGTTCGTGCTGCTCGCGCGCACCATGCAGCAGCAGCGCATCCGCCCGAAGGCGGGCATCTACGCGGTGCTGAACGGTGCCGCCTCGAACTTCCGCTTCGTGCGCGAGTTCCCGGAGGCGGCCAACCACATCATGGACTGCAACCACTGGGCCGATCCGCGCAAGCCGCTGACCGCCGAGGTGCGCAAGGCGGCCGAGGCGACGGGGCGGTTCTGGCTCTACAACATCCCGCTCAACTACTCCTGCGTGCGGCTGCTCGCGGATGCGATCGAACGCGCCGGCGCGGCCGACCGGGGCCGGATCATCGAGGCGCTCGCCGCCTCGACCTTCGACGGCCACATCATGCCCTACGGCCCGACGCGGTTCGAGAACGGCCAGAACACCGGTGCGGCGCCGGTGAACACCCAGGTGCAGAACGGCGACATCAAGGTGATCTTCCCGCGCGCATTCGCCGACGCCCAGCCGGTCTTCCCGGCGGCGTGACCGGCCGATCCGGGCGGCGCCCGCGCCGCGCCGCCCCCTCCCGCCACCGCCCCCGCCACCGCCGCGGCGCGTGATGTACTCGCCCGAGATCCTGCTCACCGCCGTCCTGAACGGGCTGATGACCGGCGCGGTCTACGCGCTGATCGCGGTCGGGCTGACGCTCGTCTACGGCGTGCTGCACATCATCAACTTCGCCCACGGCGCGACGCTGACGGCGGCGATGTTCGCGGTCTACGTGCTGCACGCCGCCTTCGGGCTCGATCCCTATCTCGCGATGGCCGTCACCGTGCCCGGCTTCTTCGCCCTCGGCTACGCGGTGCAGCGCCTAGTGATCGGCCCGGCCAGCCACGGCGACGACGGCAACATCCTGCTCGTGACGCTCGGCCTTGCGATCATCATCGAGAACGCGCTGCTCGTGGTCTTCCGTTCCGACACGCGCTCGATCGACGTGCCCTACGGCTTCGCGGTGATCGAGGTCGGGCCGCTGTTCCTGTCGCTGCCGCGCGTGATCGCGGTCTTCGTCGTGCTGCTGGTGGCACTGCTGCTGTGGCTGTTCCTCGCGCGCAGCACCACCGGCCAGGCGATCCGGGCGGTGGCGAAGGAGAAGATGGGGGCGGCGCTGGTCGGCATCGACGTGGGCCACATCTATGCCGTCACCTTCGGCCTCGGTGCCGCCTGCCTCGCGGTCGCGGCCTCGCTGCTGATGCCGACCTTCCTGGTCAATCCGCGCATCGGCAACGCCTTCGTGCTCGTCGCCTTCACCATCGTCGTGCTCGGCGGCATGGGCTCGATCCCGGGCGCGCTGTTGGGCGGGCTCTTCATCGGCGTGGTGGAGAGCCTCTCCGGCCTGTTCATGGGCGAGAGCCTGGGCCAGATCGGCATCTTCCTGATCTTCATCCTGGTGCTGCTGTTCCGCCCGACCGGGCTGTTCGGGGCGAAGGCATGAGCGCGCTCCGCCCCTATCGCGCGATCCTGCTCGCGCTCGCCCTGCTCGCGCTGCTGCCGGTGCTGTTCACCACGGGCACGGTGCGGAACTTCCTGATCTTCACCCTGATCGTCGCGCTCGCGGCGCAAGGCTGGAACCTGCTCGGCGGCTATGGCGGCCAGTTCAGCTTCGGCCATGCGAGCTTCTTCGGCACCGGCGCCTACGCGATCGCGATCCTGCAGGCACGCGCGGGGCTGAACCCCTGGCTCGCGCTGCCCGTCGCGGTCGCGCTCGGCGCCCTGGCGGGCGCGGTGATCGGCACGCTCGCCTTCCGCGCGCGGCTGCGCGGCTCCTACTTCGCGCTCGTCACGCTCGCCTTCGCCGAGGTGCTGCGCATCGTCGCCAACGTGCTGCCGATCACCGGCGGCGCCGCCGGCACGCTGATCCGCCTGAACGTCGATCCGCTGAACTTCCAGTTCGCCGACCGGGCGCATTTCTACTGGGTCACGCTGGTCTTCCTCGGCGCGGCGATGGTGCTGGTGCGCGCGCTCGAGCGCGGCCGCTTCGGCGCGCGGCTCGTCGCGGTGCGCGAGAACGAGGATGCGGCGCGCGCGCTCGGCGTCGATGTGCTGCGGGTGAAGATCGTCGCGATCACGCTCTCGGCCGCGATCACGGCCGTCGCCGGCTGCCTCTACGCGCAGAACTTCCTCTATCTCGACGCCGCCATCGCCTACGGCCCCTGGATCTCGGTCGAGGCGCTGCTCGCGCCCATCATCGGCGGCCTGGGCACGGTGTTCGGTCCGCTGATCGGCGCGCTCGTGCTGCACGGGCTGGGCGAGCTCACCAAGGTCTGGATCGGCGCGCTCACCGGCGGCAGCGTGCCGGGGATCGATCTCGTGCTGTTCGGCATCCTGCTGATCGCCACCGTGGGCTTCGCGCCGCGCGGCATCCTCGGCCTGGTTGCGCGGTTGAGGATGCTCCCGGCATGAGCGCGCTCCTCGCGGTCGAGGGCGTCACGATGCGCTTCGGCGGGCTGACCGCGGTGGATGGCGTCACCCTGGCGGTGGCCGAGGGAACGATCACCGGGCTGATCGGGCCGAACGGCGCGGGCAAGACCACGCTGTTCGCGGTGATCTCGGGCTTCCTCGCGCCGACCGCCGGGCGCGTGCGCTACCGGGGCGAGGACATCACGGCGATGCCCGTGCATCGGCGCGCGGAGCGGGGCATCGCCCGCACCTTCCAGATCGTGCAGCCCTTCGCCGGGCTCTCCGTGCGCGAGAACATCGCGGTCGGCGCCTATCTGCGCCATCCGGGGCGCGAGGCCGCCCTCGCCGCCGCCGATGCGGTGGCGGAACGCGTGGGGCTGGCGAGGCTCCGCGACCTGCCGGCCGGCGCGCTCACGGTCGCCGGGCGCAAGCGGCTCGAACTCGCCCGCGCCCTCGCGACCGCGCCCACGCTGCTGCTGCTCGACGAGGTGCTCGCCGGGCTCAACCCCTCCGAGATCCGCGACATGATCCCGGTGATCCGGCGCATCCGCGACGACGGCGTCACGATCCTGATCGTCGAGCACGTGATGCAGGCGGTGATGAATCTCTGCGACCGCGTGCACGTGCTGGCACAGGGGCGCCTGATCGCCGAGGACACGCCCGCCGAGATCGCGCGCGACCCGAAGGTGGTGGAGGCCTATCTCGGCCATGGCGCGGCCGAGCGCATGCGGCGCGCGCAGGGCCATGGCTGAGCCGCTGCTCCGCGTCGAGGACGTGGTCGCCGGCTATGGCGGCGTGCCGGTGCTGCGCGGCGTGTCGCTCGAGGTCGCGCCGGGCGAGGTGGTCGCGGTTCTGGGCGCGAACGGCGTGGGCAAGACCACGCTGAACAGGACGATCTCGGGCCTCGTGCGCGCGAGTTCGGGCACGATCACCTTCGAGGGAGCGCGCATCGAGCGTGCCGCACCGCCGGCGATCGTGCGCGCGGGCCTGATCCACGTGCCGGAGGGACGGCGCATCTTCCCCAACCTGACCGTGCGCGAGAACCTCGAGCTCGGCGCCTATGCGCGCGCGCGGGAGAACCGCACCGCGAATCTCGAGCGCGCCTTCGCGACCTTCCCGCGCCTGCGCGAACGCGCGGGCCAGCTCGCCGGCACGCTCTCGGGCGGCGAGCAGCAGATGCTCGCGATCGGGCGCGGGCTGATGGCCGAGCCGCGCCTGCTGATCCTGGACGAGCCCTCGCTCGGCCTCTCGCCGCTCCTGGTCGAGGAGCTGTTCGCCCTGATCGCGCGCATCGCCGCCCAGGGGCTCGCGGTGATGCTGGTGGAGCAGAACGTCGTGCAGTCGCTCGCCCTTGCCGCGCGCGCCTATGTGCTGGAGAACGGCGCGGTGGTGATGCAGGGACCCGCCGCCGAACTCGCACGCAACCCCGACCTGGAGAGGGCCTATCTCGGGCTCTGAACGACGATGGACGTGATCCGCGCCAGCCAGCTCACGGTGGACGACGCCTGGCTCGTCGCATGGTCGCGCTTCGCCGCCGGGCTCCGCGTCGAGGACATCCCCGCGGAGGTGGTCGCGCGCGCGCGCCTCGTGCTGCTCGACACGCTGGGCGCGATCGCCGCCGGCGCGCAGGAGCCGGAGATGGTCGCGCTGACCGCGCGCATGGCGGCGCTGCACGGCACGGGCGGCATCGCCACGGCGGTGATCGGCGGCCGCACCCGCCTGCCGCTGCCGGTCGCCGCGTTCCTGAACGGCACCGCCGGTACGATGCTCGAGCTCGACGAGGGCAACCAGTACTGCCGCGGCCATCCGGCGATCCATGTCGTGCCGGCCGCACTCGCTGAAGCCGACCGGGGCGGCGCCTCGGGGGCGGCGCTGATCCGCGCGCTCGTGCTCGGCTACGAGATCGCCGCGCGCATCGGCATCGCCTCGCGGCTGCGCGTCACCATGCACCCGCACGGCACCTGGGGCACGGTCGGCGCGGCGGTCGCGGCCGCGTCGCTTGCGGGCGCGGACGCCGCGACCATGCGCGAGACGATCAACGTCGCCTCCACGCTCGGCCTCGCGACCAGCCGGCGCACCATGCTCCAGGGCGGGACGGTGCGGAACGCCTATGCCGGGGTGTCGAGCCAGCTCGGGCTCACGGCGGTGGAGCTGGTCGGCGCGGGCTTCGTCGGCGAACCCGACGGGGTCGCGACCGTCTTCGGCACCGTCGCGGCCGACGACTTCCGCCCCGAGGAGATGACGCGCGAGCTGGGATCGCGCTGGGAGATCGCGCGCAACTACTTCAAGCGCCACGCCGCCTGCCGCTACACCCACGGCGCGCTCGATGCGCTGGGCGCGATCCTGGCCGAGACCGGCCCCGTCGCGCCCGACGAGGTCGCCGCCCTGGAGGTGGACACCTATGTCTGGGCGGCGCAGCTCGACGATCCCGCCCCGCGCAACATGCTGGCCGCGAAGTTCTCGCTCCCCTTCGCGCTCGCGACCATGATCGTCAGCGGCGAGACGGGCGTGGCGTCGTTCCGCGACCCGGCGCGCCAGGACGCGGCGACACGGGCGCTCGCGGCGCGCGTCACGGTGCGCGAGGACCCGGCCTTCACCGCCGCCCTGCCCGCGCTGCGGCCGGCGCGCGTCACGCTCGCGCTCCGCGACGGCCGGCGCGTGCAGCGCACGGTGACGACCAATCGCGGCGACGCCGAGGCGCCCTATCCGCCGGAGGAGATCCTCGCCAAGTTCGACACCCTCGCCGCGCCGGTCTGGGGCGCGCAGCGCACGGCGGCGATCCGAGCGGCGGTCGAGACCATCGACACGGCCGGGGATGTGCGCGCGCTCACCGCCCTGCTGGCAGGATGAGCATGGACCTGAGGCAGCGACTCGCCGAACCGCGCATCGTGCTCGCCCCCGGCGTGTGCGACGCGCTGACCGCCGCGATCGCCGCCGCGGCGGGGTTCGAGGCGCTCTACGTCTCGGGGGCGGCGATCGCCTACACGCGGCTCGGCCGGCCCGATCTCGGCCTCGTCGCGATGACCGAGGTCGCCGATCACGTCGCGCGCATCGCCGACCGCGTGGACGTTCCGCTGATCGTCGATGCCGACACCGGCTACGGCAACGCGCTGAACGTGCAACGCACGGTGCGGGCCCTCGAGCGCGCCGGCGCGGCGATGATCCAGCTCGAGGACCAGACGTTCCCGAAGCGCTGCGGCCATCTCGACGGCAAGGCCGTGATCCCGGCGGCCGAGATGGTCGGCAAGATCCGCGCCGCGGCGGATGCGCGGCAGAACGCCGCCACGCTGATCCTCGCGCGCACCGATGCCGCGGCGATCGAGGGTCTCGACGCCGCGCTCGACCGCGCGCGCGCCTATGCCGAGGCCGGGGCCGATGCGCTGTTCGTCGAGGCGCCGCGCACGCGCGCGGATCTCGCCCGCGTCACGGCCGCGCTCGGCACGCTGCGTCCCCTGCTCGCCAACATGGTCGAGGGCGGCAAGACGCCGGTGCTGTCCGCGCCGGAGCTGGAGGCGATCGGCTTCCGCATCGTCATCTTCCCGGGTGGCATCGTGCGTGCGCTCGCCCGCACCGCGCGCGAGTTCTACGCGTCGCTCGCCGCGACGGGCACCACCGAACCGTTCCGCGACCGCATGCTCGACCTCGCCGGACTGAACGACCTGATCGGCACGCCCGCGATGCTGGCGCTCGGGAAGAGGTACGATGCATGAGCCTTGATCCCGTCACGCTCGCGGTGCTGAAGGGCAGGCTCGAGCAGATCGCCGACGAGATGGACGCGACGCTGGCGCGCTCGGCCTTCAACCCGATCATCGCCGAGGCGCGCGACCTCAGCCACGGCCTCTACCACGCCGAGACCGGCGAGACGCTGGTGCAGGGCCATGCCGGCCTGCCGATCTTCGTCGGCGCGACCGCCTTCGCCGTGCGCGCGGTGATCGCCGCGGCGGCGCAGGAGGGCGGGGCGCGGCCCGGCGAGACCTGGATCTTCAACGACCCCTATGACGGGGGGACCCATCTGAACGACTTCCGCCTGGTGCGACCGGTGTTCCGGCAGGGGCGGCTCTTCTGCTGGATCGCCTCGGTCGGGCACTGGCTGGACATCGGCGGCAACGTGCCGGGCGGCTACAACCCCCGCGCGACGGACGCGCACCAGGAGGGCGTGCGCATCCCGCCCGTGCGGCTGATGCGCGAAGGCATGGTCGATCCGGCGATCGTCGCGATCCTGCAGGCGAACACGCGCGTGCCGCTCTCCAACTGGGGCGACCTGAACGGACAGATCAACGCGCTCGATCTCGGCGAGCGGCGGCTTCACGCGCTGCTCGACGAGGCGGGCGAGGAGGTGGTCGCCGAGGCGCTCGCCGCGCTCTCGGCCCGCGCCGAGGCGCTGATGCGGAGCGAGATCGCCCGCCTGCCCGACGGCACCTACGCGGCGGAGGATTTCCTCGACAACGACGGCATCGCCGATGCGCCGCTGCCGATCCGCCTCGCCATGACGATCGCGGGCGATGCCATGACGCTCGACTTCACCGGCTCGGCCCCCGCCTGCGCGGGGCCGCTCAACATCAGCCGCGCGACCACGATCGCCTGCTGCTATGTCGCGCTGAAGCACCTGTTCCCGGAGGTGCCGGCGAATGGCGGCTGCCTCGCGCCGATCCGTTTCGTCGTGCCGGAGGGATCGCTGCTGGCGGCGAACGCACCGAAGCCGGTGGCGGGCTACACCGAGACGATCCTGCGCGTGATCGACACGGTGTTCCGCGCCTTCGCCCAGGCCGCGCCCGCCCGCGCCACCGCCGGGCCCTTCGCCACCATCAACGCGCTCTCGATCAGCGGCTGGCGCGAGGCGGCGACGCGCTGGGTGATGTTCTGCTTCTTCGGCGGCGGCCTGGGTGGCAACCCGGAGTCCGACGGGCTGAACCACGGCAACAACCCCATCAGCACCGCGACCATCCCGCCGCTGGAGATCCTGGAGGCCGCATACCCTGTCCGGTTCACGCAATGGGCGCTGCGGCCGGACAGCGGGGGGCCGGGCCTGCATCGCGGCGGCCTGGGCGCGATCTACGAGATCGCGGTCGATGATCCGCGCGGCGCGGAGGCGTTCCTGCTCGGCGAGCGCGGGCGCTTCCCGCCCTTCGGCGTGAACGGCGGCGGCAACGCGGCACCCAACCGGTTCGGCTACGAGACGGAGTCTGGCTGGGAATCGCCGCCGATGGTCTCGAAAGTCTTCGGCGTGCGCCTCGCACCCGGCGCACGGGTGCGGCTGGAGACGCCGGGCGGCGGCGGCTGGGGCGAGGCGCGCGCGCGCGATCCTGCGCGCGTCGCACGCGACGTGCGGCTCGGCTACGTCTCGGTCGAGGCGGCGCGCCGCGACTATGCGGTGGTGGTGAGCGCCGACGGCACCGTCGATGCCGCCGCGACCGCGGCGCTGCGCGAGGGCGGCGCGGCATGAGCGCGATCGTCGGGGTGGATGTCGGCGGCACCTTCACCGACCTCTTCGCGCTCGATCCGGCGACGGGGACGTTCCGCACCGGCAAGGTGCCGTCGCGGCGCGGCGACGAGGCGGCCGGCTTCCTCGACGGCCTGGACACGGTGGGCGGTGTCGGCGGCCTCGCCGCGGTGGTGCACGGCACGACGGTCGGCACCAATGCGCTGCTGGAACGGAAAGGTGCCCGCATCGGCCTGATCGCCACGCGCGGCTTCCGCGACGTGCTGGAGATGCGCCGGCGTGACCGGCCCCACACCTGGGGCCTCTGGGGCGACTTCGTGCCGGTGGTGGACCGCGATCTCAGGGTCGAGGTGGACGAGCGCACGCGCGCCGACGGCACGGTCCTGCTGCCGGTCGATCCGGCGCAGGTCGCGGAGGCCGGGCGGGCCCTGCGCGCGCGCGGCGTCGAGGCGATCGCCGTCGCCTTCATCAACGCCTACGCCAACCCGGCGAACGAACGTGCCGCGATGGCGGCGCTGCGCGCGCTCTGGCCGGAGGGGCATCTCTGCTGCTCCTCCGACATCCTGCCGGAGATCCGCGAGTTCGAGCGCACCAGCACGACGGCGCTGAACGCCTATCTCCAGCCGGTGGTCGGCGCCTATCTCGGCCGGCTCGAAGCGGCGCTGGATCAGCGCCGCTTCCGCGGCGCGTTCCACATCGTGCAGTCGAACGGCGGGGTGATGAGCACGGCGATGGCGCGCCGCCTGCCGGTGCGCACCGCGCTCTCCGGCCCTGCCGCCGGGGTGATCGCCGCGGCGGCGATCGCGCGCGCGGCAGGCTTCCCCGACGTGATCACCGGCGATCTCGGCGGCACGAGCTTCGACGTCTCGCTGATCGCGGACGGCCAGCCTGCCTTCGCCGCGCAGGCGTCGATCGATTTCGGCCTCGTCATCCGCACGCCGATGGTCGAGATCACCACGATCGGCGCCGGCGGCGGCTCGATCGCGCGCGTCGATGCCGGGGGCCTGCTGCAGGTGGGGCCGGAGAGTGCCGGCTCGGTGCCCGGGCCGGTCTGCTATGGCGGCGGCAACGACCGGCCGACGCTGACGGATGCCAACCTGGTACTCGGCCGCATCAACGCCGACCGTCCGATCGGCGGCGCGCTCGCGCGGCTCGACGTGGACGCGGCGCGGGAGGCGATCGCGCGCCATATCGGCGCCCCGCTCGGGCTCGATGCGCTCGCGGCGGCGGAGGCGATCGTGCGCGTGGCGAACGCCAGGATGGCGGGCGCGATCCGGCTGCTCTCCATCGAGCGCGGGCACGATCCCGCGCGCTTCGCGCTGATGCCGTTCGGCGGCGGCGGCGCGCTGCACGCGGGGGCGCTGATGCGCGAGGTCGGGCTGAAGGCGACGCTCGTGCCGCGCTTCCCCGGCGTCACGTCCGCGCTGGGCTGCGTGCTCGCCGATCTGCGCCACGACCAGGTGCAGACCGTGAACCTGATGCTCGACGGGCTGGATGCGGCGGCGCTGGACGCGCGGCTCGCCGCCGCCGGCGCGGAGGCGCGCGGCGTGATCGAGCGCGCCGGGCTGCCGATCGAGGGCGTGGAGGTGCGGTTCGAGGCGGACATGCACTATCTCGGGCAGACGCACACCGTCGCGGTGCCCCTGCCGTTCCGGCTCACGAGCGGGGGGACGGTCGGCGTGCATGCCGAGGCGATCCGCAGCGCCTTCGAGGCGGCCTACAGCGCGGCCTTCTCGCGCCTGCTGCCGGAGATTCCGATCCGCATCGCCAATCTCCGCACGATCGCGATCGGTCGCCGCCCCCCGCTCGACCTCGCCTCGCTCGCCCCGCCGCCCGGCGCCTCACGCGCGGCGGCCGAACGCGGCACGCGCCCGGTGTGGTTCGACGGCACGGCGCACGAGACGGCCGTGTGGTCCCGGCTTGACCTGCCGGTCGCCGCCGAGATCCTGGGTCCCGCCATCCTCGAACAGCCGGATGCGACGATCGTCGTCGATCCGGGCCTGATGGCGCGGGTCGACCGGCTCGGCAACCTGGTGATCACGCGCGCATGACCGACCCCACGACCACGGCGCTCCTGCTCTGCGACCTGCAGAACGACTTCCTCCACCCCAAGGGCGCCTATGCGCGCGGCGGCCAGACCGCACCCGAGATCGCCGCATTGCCGGCGCGGCTCGCGCCGCTCGCCGCGCGGCTGCGCGCGCGCGGCGGCTGGGTGGTGGCGACGCTGTTCACGCTGGTGCCGGGCAGGGGGGGCGAGCCGTTCATCTCGCCGCACCTGAAGGCGCTGCGGCCCTTCCTGCGCGCGGGCGACTTCGCGCCCGGCTCCTGGGGCCAGGCGCTGGTCGACGAGCTCGCGCCGGCGGACCTGACGGTGGAGAAGGTCGCCTACAGCGCCTTCTACATGAGCCGGCTCGAATGGGTGCTGCGCAAGGCCGGGATCGAACGGCTGCTGGTGGCCGGGATCGTGACGAACGGCGGCGTGGCCTCGACCGTGCGCGACGCGGCAGTGCGCGACATCCCCTGCACGGTGCTGGCGGATGGCTGTGCGGCCTTCGATGCGCGCACGCACGAGGTCGCGCTCGAGGCGCTGCGGCCGGTCGCGCGCCTCGCGACCGTCGCCGAGACGCTGGACGCGCTCGGATGACGGAGCCGACCGTCGCGCCCGCGGAAGGCATCGCGTTCGGCGCCGAGGCCGAGGTGGTGATCGTCGGCGGCGGCGCGGCGGGGATGGTGGCGGCGCTGGCCGCGGCGGAAGCGGGCGCGGAGCCGGTGGTGGTGGAGCGCGACGCGGTGCCGCGCGGCTCCACCGCGCTCTCGGCGGGGCTGATCCCGGCCGCGGGCACGCGCTGGCAGCGCGCGGCGGGGATCGCGGACGACGCGGCGCGGTTCGCGGCCGACATCCAGCGCAAGGCGAAGGGGGAGGCGGACGAGGCGGTGCTCGCGGCCGTCACGCGGACGATCGCGGGCACGCTCGAGTGGCTCGCGGATTCGCACGGGCTCGCCTTCTCGGTGGTGACGGATTTCCTCTACCCGGGGCATTCGGCGCATCGGATGCACGGGCTCGCGAGCCGGTCGGGGGCGGAGCTGATCGACCGGCTGCGGAGCGCGGTGGAGCGGGCGGGCATCGCGGTCGCGACCGAGGCGGCGGCGCGCACGCTGTTCGTCGCTGGCGACGGCACGGTGCGCGGGATCGGCATCGCGCGGCCGGACGGCAGCGGGGAGCGGATCGGCTGTCGCGCCCTGGTGCTGGCCTGCAACGGCTATGGCGGCAACCGCGCGCTGGTGCGCCGGCACATCCCGGAGCTCGCCGAGGCGGTGTGGTTCGGCCATGACGGCAACCGCGGCGAGGCGGTGCTGTGGGGCGAGGCGCTGGGGGCCGAGCTTCGCCACCTCTCCGGGCATCAGGGCCACGGCTCGGTCGCGCATCCGCACGGCATCCTGATCACCTGGGCGGTGATCATGCAGGGCGGCGTGCAGGTGAATGCGCTGGGCGAACGGTTCAGCGACGAGACGGAAGGATATTCCGAGCAGGCGGCGCGCGTGCTGGCGCAGCCCGGCGGCATCGCCTGGGACGTGTTCGACGCACGGATCGCCGCGATCGCGCGGCAGTTCGAGGATTTCCGCGCCGCCGAGGCGGCCGGGGCGGTGCTGCGGGCAGACAGCCTGGAGGCCTTGGCCGCGGCGATGAAGGTGCCGCCATCCGCGCTCGCGGCTTCGCTCGCGGAGCGTGGCGCGCCGGACCGGTTCGGGCGCGACTGGACGGGGGTGGCGCCGCTCGCGCCGCCCTATTGCGCGGTGCGCGTCACGGGCGCGCTGTTCCACACGCAGGGTGGGTTGGCGATCCGCGACGATGCGCGGGTGCGGCGCGCCGCGGGCGGGGTGTTCCCGAACCTGTTCGCCGCCGGCGGCGCGGCGGCCGGGCTCTCGGGCTCGCGCGCCGCGGGATATCTCTCCGGCAACGGCCTGCTGACGGCGGTCGCGCTCGGCGCGATCGCGGGCAGCGAGTCGGCGCGTCTCAGCCGGGCGTCGTGACCCGGGGTCCAGGGGCCTTGCGGCCCCTGGCGGGGGGTGCGGGGGGCGGAGCCCCTCGCCTGTACTGTGTGTCCGGCTCGCCAGGTCTGGCGTTGGAGACGAGCGCGTGATCCGGCGCGAGCGCGCAGGCGGGGTCGGTGCGCGCGGCATCGCCCGTCAGCGCAAACGCCTGGCACCGGCACCCGCCGAAGTCGAGCGCACGCCGGTCGCAGCTCCGGCACGGCTCCGGCATCCAGTCTTCGCCGCGATAGGCGTTGAAGCCGGGGTTGTCGCGCCAGATCGCGTTGAGGGCGTGCTCGCGCACGTTCCACCATTCGAGCGGCAATGTGTGCGCGGCGTGACACGGCAGGGCGGTGCCGTCGGGGCCGACGACGATGAAGCGGCGCGCCCAGCCGTCCATGCAGGCCTTGGGGCGACCCGTGAAGTAGTCGGGCAGCACGAACAGCACCTCCATGCGGCCTTTCAGCCGCGTGCGCGCCGCGGCGGCCTCGGCGCGGGCGCGGTCGATCTGTGCGCGCGTCGGCAGGAGCGAGTCGCGATTGGCAAGCGCCCAGCCGAGATACTGGGTGTTGGCGAGTTCCAGACGTTCCGCGCCCCACTCCTCGGCCAGCGCGACGATCTCGGGCACGTGGTCGAGGTTGGCGCGGTGCAGCACGACGTTCAGCGTCAGCGGCAGGCCGAGCTCGCGCACCCAGGCCGCGACCGCGCGCTTGTGCGCGAAGCTGCGCGTGCCGGCGATCCGGTCGGAGCGTGTCTCGTCGGCGTCCTGGATGGAGAGCTGCACGGCATCGAGCCCGGCGTCGCGCAAGCCGGCGAGGCGGGCGCGCGTCAGCGGCACGCCGGAGGTGATCAGCGTCTGGTAGAGCTCGAGGCGCCGTCCGTGCGCGACGATCGCGTCCAGGTCGTCGCGCAGCAGCGGCTCGCCGCCGGTGAGCGTGACCTGCATCACGCCGAGGGCTTCGGCCTCGGAGAGCACGCGGATCCAGTCCGCGGTCGCGAGCGCGTCGTGGCGCTCCGTCCAGTCGAGCGGGTTGGAACAGTAGCCGCAGCGGAGCGCGCAGCGATAGGTGAGCTCGGCGACGAGCGTGTAGGGGCGCGGCGCGGTCACGGCACGATCCGGACGAGCGCGCGTTCGGCGAGCGCGGAAAGCAGCGCGATCGTCTCGGCCTCGATCCGCTCCGCGGGTGCGGCGTGCGTGGCGGCGAGGGCGGCCGCGACCTCGCGCACCGAGCGCGTGCCATCGAGCGCCTTCAGCACGGCGACGGCCGAGGCGTTCAGTTCGAGGCCGCGTTCGGGCGCGAGCAGGACCGTCCTGCCGGTGATGCGGTCCTCGCGCAGCCGCACCTTGGGCGCGAGCGCGACGACGCTTTCGGGCGCGATCACGAGACGTCCTCGGCGAAGGCCGGCGGGGCCATGCGCGGCTCGGCGAAGTGGGCGAGCCAGACGCAGTCGAGCAGGTGCCAGAGGATCTGCGTCTTGGTGATCAGCGCCTCGACGCATCTCCTCTGCATCGCATAGGTGTCGGCATGGGCGACGACGTACGCGATCGCCTCCTCGCTGTCGCGGCGGGCGCGCGGCACGCGCGAGCGGAAATAGGCGAGCATGTCGGGGCTGACCCAGGGGTAGTGCTTCTCCCAGGCGGCGATGCGCCGGCTCATCAGGTCGGGGGCGAAGAACTCGGTGAGCGAGGAGGCGACCGCCTCGACCAGCGTCCGCTCGCGCACGAGCTGGACATAGGCGTCGCAGGCGAAGCGCACGCCGGGAAGGACATCGACGCAGGAGGCGACGCGGTCGCGATCGAGCCCGACGCCCTCGGCGAGGCGGAGCCACAGCGCCAATCCGCCCTCGCCGTCCGCCTCGCCGATATGGTCGTGGATGCGGCGGACCCACTGGCGCGCGAAGGCCGGATCGTCGCTGCGGCTGACGATGATCGCGTCCTTCACCGGGATGCGCGTCTGGTAGTAGTAGCGGTTCAGCACCCAGGCCTGGAGCTGCGCCTTCGTCAGCTTCCCCTCGTGCATCAGGACGTGCACGGGATGATGGTCGTGGTAGCGGCGCGCGCCCTCGCGGCGCAGCCAGGCGATGAAGGCGTCCTTCGGCAGGGGCGGGCGCGCCGCCTCGGCGATCGTGATGTCGTTCACAGCGCGATCTCCATCCCGTCCTCGGCGACCGTCCAGCCGGCCGCCTCCACCCTGGCCCGCTCGGCGCTGTCCTCGCGCAGGATCGGGTTGGTGTTGTTGATGTGCACGAACAGCTTGCGCGCGACGGCGAGATCCGCAAGCCGGGCGAGCGAGCCCGCCTTCCCGCCGATCGGCAGATGCGCCATCTCGGCCGCGCGCCTGTCCATCAACCCGGGCTTGGCGAGTTCGTCCTCGGACCAGAACGTGCCGTCGAACAGCAGCGCATCCGCGCCGTCGATCGCCGCGCGCATCGCGGGGGTGATGCCGCCGGCGCCGGGAAAGGCGGCGAGACGGCGCCCCTGAAGGTCGCGCACGATCAGCCCGACCGCCTGGTCCTCGCGCGCGGGCGCACGGCCTTCCAGGTGCACCGGCGGCTTGCCCGGCACCGGCACCGGGGTGGCGAACAGCGCGGCGCGCGCGGGGTCGGGATGATCGAGCGGCACCTCAAGGCCGGCAACAAGCGTCCGCCACGTCACCTGGCCGGGGAAGCGTTCGAGCGTGCGGTAGAGCGCGTTGCCCTCGACGAAGCCGTGCCGCACCGTCTCGGTCGCCAGCACCGTGAGCGGGTGGTTCTCGCGGAGCGAGAGCAGGCCGAGGGTGTGGTCGAGGTCGCCGCAGGTGAGCACGATCGCCGCGATCGGCGAGTGGCGCGGCGCGCGCGGCCAGAGCGCGGGGAAGGCCTCGATCTGGGCGCGGATCTCGGGGCCGCAGTTCACCAGCACCCAGCGGTCGGCATCGCCCGAGAGCGCGATCGTCACCTGGCTGCGCGGCCTGGCGCGGATCGTGCCGCGGCGCAGCCCGTCGCAGTTCGGGCAACCGCAGTTCCATTGCGGGAAGCCGCCGCCCGCAGCGGCGCCCAGGATGCGGATCAGCATCGGCGCAGGCGGCCGCCGCAGACGAGGCCGCGGCGGCCGTCGGGATCACTCGGCGCGGTCGTCCTCGCCGAACTCGCCCTGATAGCTCGAGATCTCGGCGTCCATCTTGATCTCGACGAACGCCGGGGTTTCCCAGGTCATTCGCACCCTCCCGTTTCCGGTTGTGCCGCGGGCCGAGAGCCCGCCGGGCGGTTGCGCCCGCCCCCTGTATATGAGCGCCGGGGCGCGCCGGTGGCAATGGCCGGAACGATCACCCCAGCGTCAGCCCGGCATCCACCACCAGGGTCTGGCCGGTGATCGGGGCGGGGGTGGTGGCGAGGAAGACGATCGCCTCGGCGATGTCCTCGGCCGTGCACTGGCGCTTGAGCAGCGCCCGCTCGGCGGCGGCCCGCTTGCGCTCCTCCGGCCATTCGGCCTGCCAGGGCGTCGCGACCGAGCCGGGGGCGACCGCGTTGACGCGGCAGTCCGGGGCGAGCGCGCGGGCGAGATTGCGCGTGAGATCGATCAGCGCGGCCTTGGAGGCGCCGTAGGCGAGCGAGGAGCCGAGATGGCCGAGGCCCGCGATCGAGGCGGTGTTGACGACCGCCCCCTTGGCCGCGCGCAGCGCGGCGGCGGCGGCGCGGGTGCAGCGGAACGGGCCGAGGAGGTTGGTGTGCAGGATCCTCGCCCAGAACGCCTCCGTCATCGCGTCGAGATCGGCGGGCGGGATCGGCGCGCGGGTGTTCGGCGTGCCGGCGTTGTTGACCAGGATGTCGAGCCGGCCGAGCCGGTCGATCGCGCGCGCGACCATCGCCTCGGCCTCGCCCGGCAGCGAGACGTCGCCGGGCGCGGTCTCGACCCCCAATCCCTCGGCGCGCAGGCGCGCGGCCTCGCGCGGGCCGGCCGGGTCGTCCGGCAGGTGGTTCAGCATCACGGCGCAGCCCGCGCGCGCGAGCCTCTCCACGGTGGCGAGGCCGATGCCCGAGGCGCCGCCCGTGACGAGTGCGGTCCTGCCCGCGAAGGCGGACGTCATCGGATCATGCTCCCGATCTCCTTGAGCGCGCGCTTGAGCGCGATCAGCCGCCGGTCGCGCTCCCCGAACAGGCGGGCGGGCTCGGCGCCGCCGTAGTCGTAGAAGCCGCGGCCCGCCATCACGCCGGTGGCGCCTTCGGCGATCAGCCGGTCGAGCGCCGCGCTGCGCGTGATCGGCGGCGGCGGCGGCACCATGCGGGCGGCGAGCGCCTTCTGCACCAGAGGCAGGCCGGTGAAATCGGCCTTCATGAAATGGCCGAGCAGCGGCAGGCGCAGGCTGAGCCCGTGCACGATCGCGGCGTCGATCTCGGCCGCATCGGCCACCCCTGCGTCGAGCAGCGTGTAGAGCTCCATCGCGATGACCGCCTGGATGCGGTTGGCGATGTAGCCGGGCACGAATTTGCGCAGCACGATCGGATGCTTGCCCATGCCCGCATAGAGGTCGCGCAGCCGGATCGGCACCTGCGCGTCGCAGCGCGGCCCGCCGACCACGTCGACGAGATCGACCAGATAGGGCGGCGTGTACCAGTGCGCGATCGCGGCGCGGTGCTGGCGGCCCTCGGGCATCAGCGGGAAGGGATCGAGATAGGAGGTGTTGGAGGCGAGGATCGCGTCGCGCGGCGCGTGCGGGTCGAGCGCGGCATAGAGCGCGCGCTTCGCCTCCGCGTCCTCGGTGATCGCCTCGACGATCAGCTCGGCGTCCGCAACCGTCTCGGCGAGCGAGGTGTGCGTGGTGACGACGGAGGCGAGCCACGCCGCGTCGCGGTCGGTCTCGCCGGCCTCGCGCAGCGTGGCAAGCGCCTGCGCCATCAGCGCCGGCGCGACCTCGAGCGTCGGCGCGTGCGTGTCGGTCAGCCGCACGCGGCAGCCGCCGAGCGCATGCACCAGCGCGAGCGCATGGCCCATCACGCCGGCGCCGAGAACCGCGACGCGCATCATCGGTGCTCCTCCGGGATCCAGGGTTCGGGCGCGCGGACCTCGATGTCGGTCGCGACATCGACGACCACGGGGCCGGGATGGGCGAGCGCATCCTTCAGCGCCGGCGCGATCGCGGCAGGGTCCTCGACGCGGATGCCGCGCACGCCGAACGCTCGGGCGACGGCCGCGAAATCGGTCGGGCCGAAGCGGATGATCTCCGCGAAGTTGCCGGGCCGGTTGCCCTGGAGCCGGCGCACGTTCGGCAGGCCCTGGCCGAAACCGCCGTTGTTGTTGATCACGACCACGAGCGGCAGGCCGAGCCGGCGCGCGGTCTCGAGCTCGCCCAGGTGGTAGTGGATCGCGCCGTCGCCCGCGAAGCACAGCACCGGGCGGTCGGGACAGGCGCATTTCGCGCCGATCGCCGCCGGGAACGACCAGCCGAGCGAACCGGCCGCGCGCAGATAGGTCTGCGGAGGCGCGAGCTCGACGCAGGTCGCGGTCCAGATCCCCGAGTAGCCGGTGTCGGCGACCAGGATCGCGTCCTTCGGCAGGGCCTCGGTGATCGCGGCGCAGAGCCGGTCGGGCCGGATCGGCACCGCGTCGGAGGCGAAATGGGGCGCCATCGCCGCGCGCCAGGCGGCCATGCGGTCGGCGGCCCGGCGCGCGAAGGCGTCGTCGCGGGGCGTGGCGGCCAGCATCTCGGCGAGCGCTTCCAGGGCCGTGCGCGGATCGGCCGGCAGCGGCAGGGTGTGGGGGTAGTTGCGGCCGATCTCGGCCGGATCGGCATCGATCTGCACGATGCGCGTGCCGGGCGCGGGCACGCGCCAATCCAGCGTCGGCTGGTCGCCGAGATGGCTGCCGACCACCAGCACGCAGTCGGCCGCGTGCACGATCTCGTTCGCCGGCGGCGCGCCATAGCCGCCGACCGTGCCGATCGAGAGCGGATCGCGCGTGTCGATGATCCCGCGCGCGCCGAGGCTGGTCGCGACCGGCGCGGCGAGGAGGCGCGCGAGGCGGTGCAGCGCCTCGCCGGCGCCGGACAGCACCGTGCCCGCGCCGGCGACGATGGCGA
>NZ_VIKA01000140.1 GCF_006704265.1 Elioraea sp. Yellowstone
CTCTCGGGGCGGCTCGAGGCCCTGCGCGCCGGTGTTGCGCGCGCGCTCGCGGCCGAGATCGCGGCGGTGCCGTCCTCGCCGCAGACCGCCGCCCTGCTCGGGCGGTTCAGCGCCACCGCACATGGCAACCGCGCCGTGCTGGGCGATATGGCGTTCGCCGCGGTCGAGCGCGCGATCGCAGAACGGCGCGACCGCGCCGGCGACGAGATCGCCGAAGGGATCGGGCGCGAGATCGCCGACGTGCCGGCCACGGTGCAGGGCATGCAGATGCTCGACCGGATGGCGGGCACGCTGCGCCAGCGCGAGGGCGAACTCGGACCCGAGCGCCTCGCCGCGCTCAGCGCCAGCATCGCCGAGCGGCGCCGCGCGATCGGCGCGGAGGTCGCGCGCGGACTGGAACGCGAGATCGCGGCGATGCCGGCCGATCCGCAGGGCCTCGCGATGCTCGACCGGCTCGCCGCCCGTCCGCCGGGCCTGTTCGAGGCCGAGCAGTCGCGTGCGATCGACGCCGCGATCGCGTCCCGCCGGGCGGCGATCCGCGAGGAGATCTCCGCCACGCTGATCGCGGAGATCGGCCGCGTGCCGGCCGACGAGACCGGCTTCGCCAGGCTCGACCGGATGACCGACCGGCGGCTCCTGGCGCTGCTGACGCCCGAGCAGCAGAACGCGGTGACGGCGGCCGCGGCGGCACGGCGCATGGCGGTCGCGGACGGGCTGTTCGGCCGGTTCCAGCGCGAACTCGCCGCCCTGCCGGTGAGCGAGGAGTCGCTCGACGCGATCGACCGGCAGATGCTGGACGCGATCGGGCTCTGGCCGAGCTCGGCCGCGTCCTTCGCCCCCCGCTTCGAGGAGGCGGCGACGGCGCGGCGGGCCGAGCTCGTCACCCGGCTCAACCGCGCCGAGTCGGGCAGCCTGCGCGGGCGCATCTACGAGGGCGAGGGCGTCGCCTTCGAGTTCGTGGACCGCACGCGCGTGTTCGTGAAGAGCCCGCTCGGCCACACCATCGCCGGCACCTATACCGAGGAGCGCGACGGCCGCGTCGTCGTCACCCTCAACAACGAGTCCGTCGTGCTCGCCCGCGAGGGCAAGCGTCTGGTCGGCGGTCCGGCCAGGCTGACGCGGACGAAGTAGCGGCGAAGCGTGGGGCGGGAACCAGTCTCCCGCCCCGCGCAAGGTCCACATGCGCCGACCGGGCTTGCCGAACCGGCGCGCGGGGCCGATTGTGCCCGGCCGCCTCAGGGAGATCTCCGCATGAACGACATCGCCTTCGCGTCGGCGACGAAGCTCGCCGCCATGATCCGCCAGAAGAAGATCAGCAGCGTCGAGCTGCTCGAGCTCTACCTGAAGCGGGTCGAGGCCTACAACCCGGCGCTGAATGCGATCGTCGTGCAGGACGTGGAGCGCGCGCGCAAGGACGCGGCCCTGCTCGATCGCCGGCTCGCGCGCGGCGACATCGCGGGGCCGCTGCACGGCGTGCCGATGACGGTGAAGGAGAGCTTCAACGTCCAGGGTCTGCCCACCACCTGGGGCGATCCGGCCTACAAGGACAACATCGCCAAGGAGGACGCGGTCGCGGTCGGCCGCCTGCGCGCGGCCGGCGCGGTGATCTTCGGCAAGACCAACGTCCCGCTGATGCTGGCCGACTGGCAATCCTACAATGCGGTCTACGGCACGACCAACAACCCCTGGGACCCGACCCGCACGCCGGGCGGCTCCTCGGGCGGCTCGGCGGCGGCGCTCGCCGCGGGCCTGACCGGGCTCGAGCTCGGCTCCGACATCGGTTCCTCGATCCGCAACCCCGCGCATTACTGCGGCGTCTACGGCCACAAGCCGAGCTTCGGCGTCTGCCCGCCGCGCGGCCAGTCGCTCGGCACGATCGCGCCGTCCGACATCTCGGTGATCGGCCCGCTCGCGCGCGGCGGCGCCGACCTGATGGTGGCGCTCGACGTGATCGCCGGGCCCGACGAGATCGATGCCGCAGGCTGGAAGCTCAGCCTGCCCAGGCCGCGCCTGCCCGGCATCAAGGGCATGAAGATCGCCATCATGGCGACCGATCCGGTCGCGCCGGTGGACGAGGAATACGCGGCCAAGATCGAGGCACTCGCCCGGCCGCTGAAGAAGGAGGGGGCGAAGGTCGATCTCGCCGCACGGCCCGAGATCGACATGGCCGAGCTCTGGAAGACCTACATCCTGCTGCTGCGTGCGGCCACCTCGGCGCGGCTCTCGCCCGAGCAGGTCGCGCGCTGGACCGAGGAGGCGGCGCGGCGCGGCGAGGACGCGACCGACTACGTCGCCCTGATGGCGCGCGGCAATACCCTGCCACACCGGGTCTGGCTGCAGCTCAACGAGACGCGCCACCGCCTGCGCCAGGCCTGGGCGGCGTTCTTCAAGGAGTGGGACGTGCTGCTCTGCCCGGTCGCCGCCGGCACCGCCTTCCCGCACGACCACGCGGGCGAGCGGCATGATCGCGTCATCATGGTCAACGGCGCGCCGCAGCCCACCACCACCCAGCTCTTCTGGGCCGGGATCTCGGGCCTCTGCTACCTGCCGGCGTCGGTCGCGCCGATCGGGCTCGCGAAGGGCGGGCTGCCGCTCGGCGTGCAGATCATCGCCGGGCCGTACCAGGACCGCACCGCGATCCATCTCGCCACCCTGATGGAGAAGGCGGTCCGCGGCTTCCGTCCGCCGCCGGGCTACGAGGCGGATGCGCCGGAGGAGAAGGCCGAGGCCAAGGAGCCGGTGGCGGCCTGACGCGGGCGGCCGGCGTCGGCGCCGACGCCGGCCGCTCGATCCGGCGGAGGGGGGCGCGGGAGCGCCGCGCCGGGATCGCTCCCCAATCGCAAATGAGAACCAGTTGCAAATGGCGCCGGCCCGCGCTACAACCCGAATGATGCTCGTCTGCCTCTGCAACGGTCTCACCGACCGCGCCATCCGCAACGCCGCCGAACGGGGCGCGACCTGCTGCAAGGGGGTGTGGGACCGTTGCGGCTGCCGTCCCGACTGCGGCCAGTGCGGGCAGATGATCCGTGCCATCGTCGCCGACCATCACGCCCGCCCGCGCGGCCATGCCGTCCCGCCGGCCATGCTGGCGCCGGCCAAGGAATAGCGCCGGCTGCGCCTCACTCGCATTCGCAACGCGTTGAATCCGCGCCGGTTTCCTTGACGGCGCGGCAGGCTCCGTCGTCTCATCGGCGGGCGACCCAAGGCATGGACGGAGCGTGCGATGAAGGGCGACCCGAAAGTCATCGAGTACCTGAACACGGTGCTGACGAACGAGCTCACCGCGATCAACCAGTACTTCCTGCATGCGCGCATGCTCGACAACTGGGGCGTGACCAAGCTCGGCAAGCTGGAATACGGCGAGAGCATCGAGGAGATGCGGCACGCCGACAAGCTGATCGAGCGCATCCTGTTCCTCGAGGGGATCCCGAACGTGCAGCGCCTGAACAAGGTGCTGATCGGCGAGACCGTCGAGGAGATCCTGAAATGCGACAAGACGATCGAGGAGAAGGCGATGGCTGATCTGCGCGAGGCCATCCCCTACTGCGAGAGCGTGCGCGATTTCCCCTCGCGCGACCTGCTCTCCGAGATCCTGCGCGACGAGGAGCACCACATCGACTTCATCGAGACGCAGTTCGACCTGATCGCGCGCATCGGCATCCAGAACTACATCCAGCTCAACAGCGGCGCCGCCGGGGAGGACGGCAAGGACTGAGACCCGGCCGACAAAGGTTCGACCTTTGCCGGCCGGGCATCAGGCCTTGGTTGTGCGCGCGGCCGCCCCTTGAGCCCCGCGCGCCATACCCTCCGCACAAAGGTCAAACCCTTGTGCTCCGGGTATGATCCCAGGCCGACAAGCGGCGATCCCCTGCCGGCCGGGGATCTCCCTCCGGTTTCGCGCGCGGCGGCCCGGCATGACGCCGCGCGATCTCGACGGCATCCGCCTCAACCCGATGCCGGGCCGTCGGTCACCGCCCCGACCGTCGCGCGTCCCTGCCCTGCGGCGCGCGCGATCCGGGCCGCGCGCCGGCGTCCGGCCTCCGCCCCGCGCATCGCCAGCCCCGCCTCGCCGAGCGCGAGGCGGAGCACGGCGCCGAGCCCGGGGCGGTCGGGCGCGGCGCTCTCGAAGCGCAGCGTGCCGCCGTGCAGATGCGCCACCGCCTCGACCAGGGTGAGGCCGAGTCCCGAACCGGGGGTGCCGCGGCTCGCCTCCGAGCGGTAGAAGCGCTCGGTCACGAGCGGACGTTCGGCTTCCGGAATCCCGGGGCCGGTGTCGCGCACCACGATCTCCACCGCGTCCTCGCGGCGCGCCGCGTGCAGGGCGACCTCGCCGCCGGGCGGGGTGAACTTGATCGCGTTGTCCAGCAGGTTCGCGACCGCCTGCAGGACGAGATCCCGGTCGCCCACCATCGCAAGGCCGGGCGCCGGGGCGGCCTCGAGCCTCACGCCCTTCTCCTCGGCGACCGCCCCGTAGAGCTCCGCCGCGTCCTCGAGCACCGCCGAGAGGTCGAAGGCGGCGAAGGCCGAACGGCGCGCGCCCGCCTCGATCTCGGCGATGCGCAGGATGGCCTGGAACACCGCGATGATGCCGTCGAGTTCGCCGATGCCGCGCTCCATCGCCGTCCTCAGCCCCGCGGCATCGGTCGCGCCGCGCAGCGACTCCTCGAGCCGCGCGCGCGTGCGCGCGATCGGCGTGCGCAGGTCGTGCGCGATCGCGTTCGACACCTGCCGGACCCCGTCCATCAGCGCGCCGATGCGGTCGAGCATCGAGTTGAAGGTGCGCGCGAGCGCATCGAACTCGTCATCGGTGCCGGAGAGCGGCACGCGGTGCGAGAGATCGCCCTGCCCGATCGCAGCGGCGGTGATCGCGACCTGGTCGATGCGCCGCTGCAGGACGCGCTGCACCACCACCCCGCCCAGCCCGGCGAGCAGCACGGCGAGCGCCGAACCGTACATCACCGCATCGCCGACGAGATCGCGCAGGCGCAGCCGGCTGGCGACGTCACGGCCGATCAGCAGGCTGTGGCTGCCGCCGAGATCCATCACGTAGACGCGGCCGACGGAGGGCGTCCCTTCGTGCAGGATCGGCACCTCGAGCCACTGCGCGTCCGTCGGCGCGCGTGCGGGCCAGGAATCGAGATTGCCGGCGATCCGGCGCCCGTCCGGGCCGATCAGCAGGTAGACCTGCTCGTCGTCCGCGTCCTCGGCCAGGCGCTGCTCGATGGTGCGCGCCAGCGCATCGATCCCGCCCTCGTCGAAGCGGGCGCTCATCAGCGCGACGTCGTTGCGCAGCGACTGGTCGACCTGGCGGTTCAGGTAGCCGGCCGTGTTCCACCAGAAGAAGCCGCCGAGCGCGGCGGCCGCCGCGATCAGCAGCACCGCGTGCAGCGCGGCGATGCGGAAGCCGATCGAACGCACCAGGCGCAGGAGCGGCCTGTCCGCCTGCTGTGCGGCCGGCTCGCTCACGGCTCGGCGCGGACCATGTAGCCTGCGTTGCGCACGGTGTGGATCAGCGGGAAGGCGAATCCGCGATCGATCTTCTGGCGCAGCCGCGAGACATGCACGTCGATCACGTTCGTCTGAGGGTCGAAATGATAATCCCACACCGCCTCGAGCAGCATGGTGCGCGTCACCACCTGGCCGGCGTTGCGCAGCAGGAACTCGAGCAGGCGGAACTCGCGCGGCTGCAGCTCGATCGTGCGCCCCGCGCGCTTCACGGTGCGCGACAGCAGGTCCATCTCGAGATCGGCGACCGCGAGCCGCGTCACCGGGCCCTCGCCGCGTCCCCGCCGGCCCAGCGCCTCGATGCGCGCGAGCAGTTCGGTGAAGGCGAAGGGCTTGGTCAGGTAGTCGTCGCCGCCGGCCTTCAGCCCCTTCACCCGGTCATCCACCTGGGCGAGCGCGGAGAGGAACAGCACCGGCACCTTCGAGCCGGTCGCCCGCAGCGTCTCGAGCAGCCTGAGCCCGTCCATCCCGCCCGGCAGCATCCGGTCGAGCACGATCAGGTCGTAGTTCTCGGAGGCGGCGAGGAACAGGCCATCGCGGCCGTTGTCGGCCTGGTCGATCACATGACCGCTCTCCTTCAGTCCCTTGGCGACGAAGCGGGCGACGTCCTTGTCGTCCTCGACCAGCAGGATGCGCATGCGGCGGCTCCGAACGAGGCAACCGGCGGCACGGCGCCGCCGCCGCCAGTATAGACCGCCGCCGCGCCGGCATGATGGCGGCATCGGCCTGCCCGGGGTTGCCGCCGCGCGGGGGCTGGCCAGCGTGGATCCCGATCGGGTGAAGATGCGCGCCAGGAGACCCCGGAGCCGGTTCCTACAGGCCGGAACCGGCTCTAGGGTTGGCGGTCCGTCGTCGCCACCGGGGCCTTCTCCGTGTCGCTCGCCCTCACCGCCACGCTGGCCATGCTGGTGCAGCAGGCCTTCGCGACCTTCACGCGCGGGGTCGTGCCGGTGCTGGCGCCGCCGATCGGGGCGGAACTCGGCATCGATCCCTCGCATGCCGGCAGCTACACCGCGCTCGCCGCCGCCGCGGCCATGGCGGGCACGGTCGGGGTCGGCGGGTTCCTGCGCCGCTACGGCGGCTTCCGCGTCAGCCAGGTCTCGCTCGCGATCGCCGGCGCCGGGGTGGCGATGGGCGCGCCGTTCGGCGTGGTGGCCATCGCGCTCGGCGGGCTGCTGGTCGGGTTCGGCTCGACCATCTCCACCCCCGCCTCGTCGCATGTGCTGGCCCGGGTGGTGCCGCGGCCGCGCCAGCCGCTCTACTTCAGCATCAAGCAGACCGGCGTGCCGCTCGGCGTGGCGATGACGGGCGCGCTCGCCCCCGCCTTCGCCGCGCTCGCCGGCTGGCGCGGTTCGCTCGCGCTCTGCGCGCTGCTCTGCCTCGTGCTGGCGGTCGCGCTCGAGCCCTGGCGCGCGCGCTTCGACACCGACCGCGACCCGACCGCGCCGCTCGGGCTCGCCGCGATCGGCGAGACCATCCGCTCCGCCTGGAGCCCCGGCATCGGCGGCATCACCGCGATGGCGATGTGCTATGTCGGGCTGCAGTTCGTGCACACGAGCTTCGTCGTCGTGTTCCTGGTCGAGACGCAGGGCCGCAGCCTCGCGGCGGCGGGCGGGCTGTTCAGCATCGGCACACTGGTGGCGATCCCGGGACGCATCCTCTGGGGCTGGCTCGGCGGGCGCTACGTCGCCCCCAGGCGCCTGCTCGCCGGGATCGGCTTCGGCACGGCCGCCGCCTTCGCCGCGCTGGCGCTGCTGCCCGCCTCCGCCTCGGATGCGCTGGCGCTCGCCGCGGTCGTGCTCAATTCCGCGACCGTGATGGCCTTCCACGGGCTGATGCTGGCGGAGGTGGCGCGCCTCGCGCCGCAGGGACGCGCCGGGCCCGTCACCGGGGGGGTGCTGTTCTTCGCCCAGATCGGCCAGATCGTGCTGCCGCCGCTCTTCGGCCTGCTCGCGGTCGCCGCGGGCTATGCCGCGGCCTGGTTGGTCTTCGCGCTGCCCGCGCTGGTCATGGGCGCGTGGCTCTGGCGGGACCGGCCATAGGATCCTCAGGCCAGGCATGCCTGGGATAGCGCCCCCGCATCGCCTTGCGCACCTCCGCCCAGCCGCCGCGCCAGAACGCCGCGAGATCGCCCGTCACCGCGATCGGCCGTCCGGCCGGGGAGAGGAGCTCGATCTGCAGCCTCACCCGCCCGCCGGCCAGGCGCGGCGTTTCGGCCAGCCCGAACAGCGCCTGGGCGCGCGCGGCGAGCGTCGGCGGATCGCGCGCGTAGTCGATCGCGGCGCGGCCCTGCGGCAGCGCGAGGTGGCTCGGCAGCGCGGCGTCGAGTGCCGCGGCGCGTTGCGGCCCGAGCACGCCGCGCAGGATCGCGACGAGATCGAGACGGCCGAGTTCGGCGAGGCTGCAGAGCCCGGCGAGATGCGGCGCGAGCCAGTCCTCGAGGGTGGCGGCGAGGGCGGCGTCGGCGAGGTCGGGCCAGCCGGGCTCGAGCGTGGCCATCAGCACCGCGCGCGCCTGCAGGTTGCGCGCCGCCGGCGTCCAGGGCAGGGCGTCGAGGCCGCGGCTGCGCAGGCCCGCGCAGAGCCCGCGTGCGACCAGCGCCGGATCGGCATCGGCGAGCGGCGCCTCCTCCAGCACCAGCGCGTCGAGCAGGCGCCGGCGTCGCGCGCGCACCGCGCCCGCCTGGGCGTCCCACGCCACCTCCTCGGTGCTGACGATGCGTGCGCCGGCGATCGCCTCGAGCTCGGCG
>NZ_VIKA01000141.1 GCF_006704265.1 Elioraea sp. Yellowstone
ATCTCGGCCTCCGGGCGCAGCACCAGCCGCCCCTCCTCGGCGTCCAGCACCGCGAGCTCGCCCGGCACCGCCGCCTCGGTCGCCCCCCGGCAGCCGGCGAGCAGCGGCAGGCCGAGCGCGCGCGCGATGATCGTGGCATGCGCGGTCGGGCTGCCCTCCTCCAGCACCAGCCCGGCCAGCCCGCGCGCGTGATAGTCGAACAGCTCGGCCGGGCCGACGCGCCGCGCGATCAGGATGAAGCCCCCCTCGACCGGATCGGCCTCCGCGCCGCCGCCGAGATGGTCGATCAGCCGCCCGGCGAGGTCCTCGATGTCGGCAAGGCGCTCGCGCAGATAGGGATCTGCGACCTGGCGCATGCGCGCGCGCAGTTCCACGAGCACCCGTTCGACCGCGGCCTCGGCCGTCAGCCCGTCGCGCACCACCGCCTCGATCCGGCCGAGCCAGCCCTGGTCGGCGGCGATCAGCCGGTAGGCCTCGAGCACCTCACGCGGCTCGTGGCCGGCGCGGCGGGCGGGCCCTTCCAGCAGCGCATCGACCGCGCGCTGCATCGCCCTGGCCGCGGCGCGCAGGCGAGCGAGCTCCGCCTCCGGGTCCTCGGCCAGCACGGTGCGCGGCGCGGCGCGGCGGCCGTGGCGCACGACCCGGCCGAGCGCGATCCCGGGTGTGAGGCCGACGCCCTCGTAGTGCCGCGCCATCGCCCCGGGCAGGCTGAGCACCGCCTCCTCGGCCGGCGGGTGCGCGCCGTGCAGGATCTCGGCGAGCAGCATCGCCACCGTCTCGAGCGCCTCCACCTCGTCCTCGGCGTAGCGGCGCGGCGCGCGGTTCTGCACCGCGATCACGCCCAGCACCTCCGCGCCGCGCAGCACCGGCACCGCGAGCATCGAGGCATAGGCCTCCTCCCCCGTCTCCGGACGGTAGGCGAAGGCGGGGTGGTTCTGCGCATCGGGGAGGTTGAGCGGCCGCGCCTCGGCCGCGGCCGTGCCGACGATCCCTTCGCCGACGCGCAGCCGCGTGCGGTGCACCGCCTCCGGCCTGAGCCCCTCGGTCGCGGCGAGTTCGAGGATCTCGCCCGGCCGCATCACGTAGACAGAGCAGACCTCGGCCACGAACTCGCCGGCGACCAGGTGAACGAGCCCGTCGAGCCGTGTGGCGAGGTCGGTCGCGCGCGCCATCAGCCGGCGCAGGCGCGCGAGCAGGCGGCGGGGGGTGGAGGAGGAGTCGCGCGGGACGGCCGGCACCTCGCCCGCGGCTCACTCGGCCGCCGCGGACAGGGCGGCCGGGGCGGCGCGCGCCATCAGCGCGGCGACCGCCTGGTCGACCAGCTCGGCGATGATCTCGGCGGTGGGCTGCTCGCGCGTCACCATGCCGACACTCTGGCCGGCCATCAGCGAGCCGTGCTCGACATCGCCCTCGATCACGGCACGGCGCAGCGCTCCGGCCCAGAAATGCTCGATGTCGAGCTGGGCCTCGTCCCTCGAGATCTCGCCTGCCCGGAAGCGGCGGATCACCGCCTCCTGGTGCGCCACGAAGCGCTTCGTGCCCTCGTTCACCAGTGCGCGCACGGGGATCACGGGGAAGGCCGGGTCGAGCTGCACCGTCGGCACGGCATCGCGCGCGGCGGCGCGGATGAAGGCCTGCTTGAAGCGCGGATGCGCGATCGATTCGGTGGCGCAGACGAAGCGCGTGCCGAGCTGGCAGCCCGCCGCCCCCATCTCGAGATAGGCGAGGATCGCCTCGCCGCGGCCCAGGCCTCCGGCGACGAACACCGGCACGTCGCGCAGGTGCGGCAGGATCTCCTGCGCGAGCACGGTGAGGCTGACGGGCCCGATGTGCCCACCGGCCTCGGCGCCCTCGATCACCAGCGCATCGGCACCGGAACGGACGAGCTTCCTGGCCAGCGCCAGCGCGGGGGCGAAGCAGACGACCTTCGCCCCGCCGTCCTTGATGCGCCGGATCGCCGGGCCGGGCGGGATGCCGCCGGCGAGCACGATGTGCCCGACCCGATGGTCGAGACAGACGTCGATCAGGGCGTCGAGCTCGGGATGCATGGTGATCAGGTTCACCCCGAACGGGCGGCCGGTGAGCGCCCTGGTGCCGGCGATCTCGGCATCGAGCAGCGCGGGCGTCATCGAGCCGCAGGCGATCACGCCGAAGCCGCCGGCATTGGAGATGGCGGCCACCAGGTGGCGTTCGCTCACCCAGCTCATCGCCCCGCCCATGATCGCGACGCGACAGCCGAGGAACTCGATGCCCCGCTTCCAGAGGGCGTCCAGCCGTGCGCGGGCCTCCTCGCGCGTCATGCCGTCGCGTCCAGCCCGTAGGCGGTATGCAGCGCGCGCACCGCGAGCTCGGTCGCCTCCTCGCGGATCAGCACCGAGATCTTGATCTCGGAGGTGCTGATCACCTCGATGTTGATGCCGCGCTCGGCCAGCGCCCTGAACATGGTGTTGGCCACCCCGGCATGGGTGCGCATCCCCACCCCGACCACCGAGATCTTCGCCACGCCCGGATCGGCGACCAGCTCGGCGAAGCCGACCTTGTCCCTCGCCTGCTCGAGCACCGCGCGGGCGCGGGCGAGGTCGGCGCGGCCGACGGTGAAGGTCATGTCGGTCGTGCCGTCGGCCGAGACGTTCTGCACGATCATGTCGACGTTCACGTTCGCCGCCGCCAGCCCGCCGAACACGGCGGCCGCCACGCCCGGCCGGTCCGGCACGCGGCGCAGCGTCACCTTGGCCTCGTCGCGCGAGTAGGCGACCCCGCTGACCAGTTCCTTCTCCACGATCTCGTCCTCGTCCACCACCAGCGTGCCCGGCCTGTCCGCGAAGGAGGATAGCACCTGCACGCGCACACGTTGCTTCATCGCGAGCTCGACCGAGCGGGTCTGCAGCACCTTGGCCCCGACCGAGGCGAGCTCCAGCATCTCCTCGTAGGAGATCCGGTCGAGCTTGCGCGCGCGCGGCACGATGCGCGGATCGGTCGTGTAGACCCCGTCGACATCGGTGAAGATGTCGCAGCGATCCGCCTTCAGGGCCGCCGCCAGCGCCACCGCCGAGAGGTCGGAGCCGCCGCGGCCGAGCGTGGTGATCCGGTTGTCGGGGCCGAGCCCCTGGAACCCGGCGACCACCGGCACCTGGCCGATCGCCATCCGCCGGACGAGCTCCGCGCTCTCGATCGCGGCCACGCGCGCCTTGCCGTGCGCGCCGTCGGTGCGGATCGGGATCTGCCAGCCCTGCCAGGAGCGCGCTTCCACGCCGATCGCCTGGAGCGCGATCGCCAGGAGCCCGGTGGTGACCTGCTCGCCGGTCGCCACCACGGTGTCGTATTCGCGCGCGTCGTGCAGGGCCGAGAGCTCCTGGCACCACTTCACGAGCTGGTTGGTGACGCCGGCCATGGCCGAGACCACCACCGCGACCTCGTGGCCGGCCTCGACCTCCCGCTTCACGCGGGCGGCGACGGAGCGGATGCGGTCGAGATCGGCGACGGAGGTGCCGCCGAACTTCATCACGAGTCGGGCCATGCCGGATCCGGGTACGTTGCGCGCGGGCGTCCGGGCGACACATAACGGCCGGGGATCGGGGCGGCAACCGGGAGGTCGCGCATGGCGGGCACCGTGTCGGCGGCGGAGGCGGCGAAGTTCGGGGCCTTCGCCGATCGATGGTGGGACCCCGGGGGGCCGATGCGGCCGCTCCATCGCATGAACGCGCTGCGCACGGGCTGGATCGCGCGCCGCATCGAGGCCGAGGGGATGGCGTGGCGCGGCCTCGCCCTCCTCGATGTCGGCTGCGGCGGGGGGCTCGCGGCCGAGGCGTTCGCGCGGCGCGGCGCGGCGGTGACCGGCATCGACGCCTCGGCCGAGGCGATCGGCGCGGCGCGGCGCCATGCCGAACGGTCCGGTCTCGCGATCGACTACCGGGTCGCGGCGCCGGAGGACCTCGCGGCCGAGGGGGCCCTCTTCGACGTCGTGCTCGCGCTCGAGGTGATCGAGCATGTCGCCGACCGGGCGGCTTTCCTCGCCGCGCTCGCCGCGCTCGCGCGGCCGGGCGGGCTCGTCTTCCTCTCCACCGTCAACCGCACGGCGCGCTCCTTCCTGCTCGCCAAGCTGGGGGCGGAATACCTGCTCCGCCTCCTGCCGGTCGGTACGCATGACTGGCGCGGCTTCGTCACCCCGGCGGAGCTCACGCGCGGCCTGCGCCGGGCGGGCCTCGCGGTGACCCACAGCACGGGAATGACGATGAACCCGCTCACCGGCCAGTGGCGCGAGAGCCGCGACCTCGCGGTGAACTACCTGGTGGCGGCGCGGCGCGGCGACGGGATCGGCGCATGACGACAGGCACGGAGGGGGTGATGCCGGACGGCGCGGCGGCGGTCGACGAGGGCGATGCGATCCTGGCCGGGGTGCGCGGCCGGATCGACGCGCTGGACGACCGGCTGGTCGACCTCCTGGCCGAGCGTTTCGCCGCGGTCGGCGAGGCGGCCCGGCTGAAGGCGCCGCACGGCATTCCGCCGCTGACGCCGCGCCGGTTCCAGGCGGTGCTCGCGCGGGTGACGGCGCGGGCGGCGGCGCGCGGACTGGACACGACCCTGGTGCGGCGGCTCTGGACCGAGATTCACGACGCGGCGCTGGCCCACGAAGCCGCGGTCATGGCGGCGCTGCGCGGCGGCGGCGAGGCCGGCTGACGGCCGCCCGGCGCTTTCCGGTCGACAGGCCGGCGGTGAGCGTGTAGGAATAATGTCCGAAACGGGGGGGCGTGCGTCCTGCGCGTCCCGCCCCGTCCCCACCCGCCCTCTCCCCTGCCCGAAGGATCCTCCATGGCCGCGATCCCGCGGTCCGCCGACGTGGCCTCGCCGCAGGCCGCGCTCGCGGACATGTCCGTCTCCGCCCGCCGGCTGAACCGCTGGATCGGCCTGGTGGTGATCGGCCTGATCCTGGCGCCGCTCCTGGCCGTGGCGGGCGGCGCGGCGTGGCTGCGCACGATCGCCGTCGCCGAGGGGCGCGCGCGCCTCGCCGAGGTGCTGGCGATGACCGCCCACCACACCGACACGGTGTTCCAGGTCAACGGCGAGATCGCGCGCCAAGTGGCGCTCGCCGCCGAGGACCTCGGCGCGGAGGCGCTGCGGCTCGACGCGCGCCTGCACGGCCGGCTCTCGGAGATGGCGGCGCGGCACGCCCACGTCACCGCGATCGCCGTGACCGACCGCGACGGCCGCGTGCTGGTCCATTCCGGCGCCTTTCCCGCCCCGGACGAGGCGCGGCTCGTCCTGCCCGATCTCGCCGGGCTCGTCGCCGGCGGCTGGCAGGCGGTGGCGCTGACGCCGCCCCGGCACGATCCGGTCGCCGGGGTGGTCGCCTTCGGGCTTGCGGTGCCGCGCTTCGAGGCGGGACGGGTCGCCGGCGCGGTGGTGGTGGAGACCGCGACCGACTACCTCCAGCACGCCTATGGCGGGCTCGCTCCGGTGAGCGACTTCGTGGTCGGCTGGATCGATCGCAAGGGCTGGGTGCTGTCGCGCCGGCCGCGGCTGGACGAGCCGGTGCGACTGGATCGCGCGACCGGGCATCTGCGCGCGCTCGCCGCCGGCGCGACCGAGGGGCAGTTCGAGGAGACCTCGCCGATCGACGGCGTGCGGCGGCTGTTCGCCTGGCGTGAGCTCGCGCACTGGCCGGTGGTGGTGATGGTCGGCGGCGGGCGGTCGGGGCTCGCGACCGCGCATGACCGCGTCGCGCTCGCCTTCGGCCTCGCCCTCCTCGGCGCCGCGGGCGCGATCGGTGCCCTCGCCTTCGCGCTGCGGCGCGCGGCCGGCCGGCACGCCGCGCTGGTGGAGTGCGTGATCGAGGCGGATGCCGCGCGCCGCAAGGCCGAGGACCGGCTGCACCAGGCGCAGAAGCTGGAGGCCGTCGGCCTGCTGACGGGCGGCGTGGCGCACGACTTCAACAACCTGCTCGCGATCCTGATGGGCTGCACGGAATCGCTGCAGGCGCGCCATCCCGACGACCGCGCCCTGCGCGAGACCACCGACATGATGATCGTCACGATCGAGCGCGGCGCGCGGCTGACCGCGGATCTCCTCTCCTTCGCGCGCAAGCAGATGCTGTTCCCGGTGGCCTGCGACGTCTCGCGCCAGATCGCGGGCAGCCGCACGCTGCTCGCCAAGGCTGCGGGCGAGGCGAACCAGCTCGTCTTCGATCTCGCCCCCGTGCCGTTGCCGGTACGGGTCGATCCTGCACATCTGGACGCCTGCCTGATCAATCTCGTCTCGAACGCGCACGACGTGATCGAGCGCGACGGGCGCATCGTCGTGCGCACGCGGCTGCGCGTGATCGGCCCCGAGGAGGCGGCAGACGGGTTGGCGCCCGGCGAGTACGCCGTGATCGATGTCGAGGACAACGGCCGCGGCATGCCGCGCGAGGTCGCCGCCCGCGCCTTCGAGCCGTTCTTCACCACCAAGGCGCTCGGCCGTGGCACCGGGCTCGGGCTGGCGATGGTCTACGGCTTCGCCCAGCAGTCCGGCGGGACGGCGCTGATCGAGAGCCAGCCGGGTCGCGGCACGCGCGTCTCGGTGCTGCTGCCGGTGACCAAGGACGCCCTTCCGGCGATGCCACCGCGCCTCGAACGGCCGCCCGAACGGCTCGCGGTGCATGTGCTGCTGGTGGACGACGATCCGACCGTGCGCCACGTCATGGCCGAGTCGCTGAAGAGCCTCGGCGCGACGGTGAGCGAGGCGGCGGATGCGGCCGAGGCGCGCGCCAGGATCGCAGCCGAACTGCCCGGTCTCCTGGTCACGGATGTGGTCATGCCGGGCGACATGAACGGCTACGAGCTCGCCGCCTGGGCGCGGCGCGGCGGCCGCAGGCTGCCGGTGCTGCTGATCAGCGGCTTCGCCGGCAGCCAGTTGCCGGAGACTCTGGCGGACGCCGAGGGCATCGCCTTCCTGCCCAAGCCGATCGCGCGTGCGGATCTCGCCGCGGCGATCGCGGGGCTTCTGAAGCAGCAGGGGGATGCGCCGAACGGCGCGGCGGCGCAGGGCCAGCCGGCCCCGGCATGAGGGCGGATCAGCCGTCCGCGCGCGGCACCCAGGGGATGGTGCGGAAGCCGATCCCCTCCTCGCGCAGCGCCTCGGCATCCTCCGGCGTGGCCTCGCCGTAGATGCCGCGCTTCTCGCTCTCGCCGGCATGGATCTTCCGCGCCTCCTCGGCGAAGCGCGGACCGACATAGTCGCAGTGCTTCTCGATCTCGGCGCGCAGCCGCTGGAGCATCGCCAGCGCCGCCGCGGGGATCTGGCCGGCCAGCGCCTTGCCCTCGGCCGGCGCCTGCGCCGCCGCCGGGGGCGAGGACGGGGCCCGCGCCGAGGCGACCGCAGGGGTCATCAGGGCGCGGCTCACCCTGGTCGAGCCACACTGGGGGCAGTCCACCAGCCCGCGCTTGGCCATGCGCTCGAACGCGGCGCTGTCCTTGAACCAGCCGTCGAACTCGTGTGCCGAGTCGCAGCGGAGCGCGTAGTGGATCATGCCTCCTCGCCGGGGTTGCGGATCATGCTCCTGATCATGGGGCTTGTGGCACTCCAGGCAAGAGAGTGCCAGGCGGTCGTGAACGAAAGATGGCGGCTCAGCCCGTCGTCGCGGTGCCGGGGAGGCCAAGGAGCCGGTCGAGTTCGCCGGTTCGATCGAGCCGGGCGAGATCGTCATAGCCGCCGAGCGGTGTGCCGTCGACGAAGACCTGCGGCACGGTGGTGCGCCCGCCCGAGCGTTCGGTCGCCTCCGCGCGGGCGGGGCTGCCCGAGGGCGCCTCGATCTCGCGGTAGGCCACGCCCTTCGCGTCGAGCAGGCGCTTGGCGGCGGCGCAGTAGGGGCACCAGACGCTGGTGTAGATCTCGATCTCGGGCATGGCGCGTCACATCGGATCGCGACGGGTCCGGGTCAATCCCGCGTCAGGCGCGGGGCAGGGGCACGCGCGCCGCGGCCAGCACATCGACGGCGGCCGCGCCCGCCGCGAGCAGCGCGCGGGTGCACTCGTTGGCGGTGGCGCCGCTGGTCAGCACGTCGTCGATCAGCACGACCCGGGCCCCGGCGAGCCGGCCGCGCTGGCGCGCCGCGACCGCGACCGTGCCGGCGAGCATCGC